>JBPCPA010000002.1:0-55524 GCA_050999655.1 Jatrophihabitans sp. | reverse complement strand
CCCACATATCCACCCGGATCATTTTTCTGCTTGGTCGTGCTGCGAAATAATCCACACGTCCACGGCTCACTTTTGTTGCCGCGGTATGTGCCGCACAGCGCCGCGAAGGTCCTGCGCGGCGTTGCCGCAGCACTCCAGGTGACACCGCGCTATTTCGACATGGTCTTCGATATTCGCACCTACGGGCCGCAGTCAGATCTCGTACTGGGTTCCATGCGACTGATGGCGGTCGCCGCCCGGCACAACACCGAAACCAATGCCCTCCGGATCGATATGGAGTCCGGCGGGACCCTGGTCTTCAGTAGCGACACCGGCTGGTTTCCCGAGCTTGCCGAGCTGGCCCGGACCGCCGATGTGCTGCTCATCGAGGCGACGGATCGGACCATGCCGGATCACAATGGACCTCGCTGGCACCTGTGCCCGCGCGACATAGCTCGGGTCGTCACCGCGGGCCGACCGTTGCAGACCGTGCTTACTCACTACGTAGGCGACCACGCCGGAGAGATCCTCGCCGAGGTAGCTGAGGCATGCCCATTTCAGGCTATCGATATCGCCATGGAGGGAAAAACTTACGATGTCTGACCTCGATGAAGTGTGGATCGGGGTGGACGTCGGGGGAACCAGCGTCCGTGCAGGGGTGATGCGGCGAAGTGGGGAGCTCCTCGGCCCGCTCCTAGACCTGCGCAGGGAGGCTGACATTGAAAGCCAGCTCGATCAGATTGCTGGTGTCCTCACTGAGCTGGCGACAGCGGCGTCAACGAGAATTGTGGCAACTGGTCTTGCGCTGCCAGGTTCGATCGATCCGCTGACCGGTCGGCTTTCATCTGCGCCTACCGCGCCGGCCCTCCTTGACTGGAATCCGCACTGCGGCGTCCTGGCACAGGCCGGTGCTGTCCGGCTGCTGAACGACGCGAATGCGGCGCTGCTGGGCGAGTGGCATTTCGGCACAGCAAGGGGTTCGGCGGACGTCGTCGCTCTGTTCGTCGGCACCGGTACCGGTGCCGACGTCATCATCAACGGCGAGATGCTGGTTGGCTCGCGTGGCATCGGTGGCGAGCTTGGGCATATCGTGGTTGCCCCTGGTTACGGACCGGACTGCCCATGCGGGGGGTCGGGCTGCCTGGAACAGCTCGCCTCCGGGACCGCGATCGCACGCCGATATGCGGAACTGTCTGGCCAGCTCGCAGACGGATCGGCATCGGTTGCCGAGGCAGCCTTGCGAGGCGATCTGGCCGCTCAGCAGGCATTCGCCGAGGCGGGGCGATGGCTGGGACTGGCCGCGGCCAGCTTGGCCAACATCTTCAATCCGCAGGTCATTGTCATCGGCGGAGGCGCCGCCGCGGCGTGGGACCTGCTCGCCCCGACGTCGCGTGCAGCCGTCGAGCGACACACAATGCCGCTGGCCGCCCAGGGACTGCAGGTAAGGCCCGGCTCGCTGAGCAGAAATGCCGGCGTCATTGGCGCAGCGGTCGCAAGCCAGGAGCTCGGCAAGTGGTGAATAGAGCCGACCGCCGGGGGCGATGACCGAGGCGGGTGCGGTGTGACTTAGTCCGGCATGTCTCAGCGCACAGTTGAAGCACGACGAATTAGATTCCAGGTATGGATACTGATCGCAGTCGTGTGCCTACGCCAGAGATAGTCATGACCGAGACGTCCGTCGTCTATCGCAACCGGTGGATGACTGTCCGGGAGGACCAGATCCGCCGGCTCGACGGCACTACCGGAATATTCGGCGTCGTGGAGAAGCCTGACTTCGCGCTCGTAGTGCCCTACTCGCACGGTGGGTTTTACCTGGTGGAGCAGTACCGTTACCCAGTTCGTGGCCGGTACTGGGAATTCCCCCAGGGGTCATGGACTGAGGCACCCGAGGCCCACCCGCTCGAGCTGGCCCGTGGTGAGCTTGCCGAGGAAACCGGGTTGACGGCGGGGATGATGACTCCATTGGGCCACCTGTTCGAGGCGTACGGCTACTGCGACCAAGGCTTTCACGTCATCCTGGCTACCGGGCTCACCGAGGGCACGCCGAACCTCGACGAGGAGGAGGCTGGTTTGATCAGCCGATGGTTTGCCGAGGACGAGGTCTGGCAGCTGGTTGCCGACGGCGGCATGAAGGACGCGCCTTCGATTGCTGCCCTCGGGCTTTTCCAGCGCTTTCGGTCTCGGTCGGAGTCCACCGGTATCCCGATTGATGCGTGAAATCCGATGAAACACGCCGAGTATGGTAGAACCGTTTGCAATCAGTGTGACGGCTCATCGACCCAATTCTGATGGCCAGCTACGGCTGAGCTTATGGATTGTCGCTGATCAGAGGTCATGGTAAGACGCTTCGTCGATCTCGAGGCGCCCTATCAATTCCTTGCAGAAGTCGTCGTTCGGGCCCATGAGCGAAGCTGCTAGCGCGTCGCGCAGATGGCGCTCGATCGCCAGCGGTCCGCGTGAATACGCGATGCCGCCGCTTACCATCATCGCTGCTGGGCAATCGCCGCTGCAGATTCCGCGGCCGCTACCTTGCGGCGGTCATCTGAACGGCCATCTCCTTGAGCGTGGCTCCGGACTCGATTCTGCGCGACAGCTCGGAAATCAGGCCACGTACTCCCGCGAGACGGATCGCCATTTCGCCGATGTGCCGGCGCGCGATTGGATACTGGCTCAGGTTTGAGCCGAACCCGGCAGGGTTGCCCGAGTAGCGGCGGGCCCGTACGCGACCAAGAGCCGCTTCGTAAGCTGCGGTCGCGATGCCCAGGTACGCCGAGGACACTCCCAGGTGGTAGATCGGTTGGTTTACCTCGTTGTACCGGCGCAACCCGCCGCCATCAGCAGCGGAATACAGCAGTGCCGAGGCGTCGACCTCTGACCTGAATGTGATCCAGGTGCTGCTATTGCCGGCTAAGCCGAGGCCGCGCCAGACACCACTTTCGATCGTGCCCTGATCTTTCCGGACAAGGAAAATCGCGTGATCCCGCTCGTTGTCCGACGCAGGTGTGCGGGTCGAGACTACGTACTCGTCAGCGTGCCCAGCCGACGTCGAGAAGGTCTTGTCTGCGGTAATATGGTAGCCGCCGTCAATCTTTTCAGCGGTGCTGGCCACTGACCACCACTGTGAGCCCGACCCTGGCTCGCTGATTGCTTCGGTGATCAGGAGATTGTTTTCGCAAATTCGAGACAGGTGCCTGGTTCGCTGTTCAGATTCAGGGAGCGAGAGTACCGAGTTCAGTGCGGTAGCGTGCATGACGTAGACCATGGCTGTCGATGCGCAGGCCTTGGCGAGGCGGAACACAACCTCGCTGAATTCCGACGCCACGGCTCCGTATCCACCATCCGTGACTGGCACCGTCAACCGCAAGAATCCCGCTTCGGCAAGTGCTTGGATACCCTCGGTTGGAAACACCCCCTCGGTATCAACCTGAACTGCACTCTGGGCTATGACGTCACGGATTATCCGGTCGAGGATATCGAGCCGGCTCTCGTCATTTCCGGACACGCATGGTCCTTCGGCGTGGTCGAATCCCGATAGATAGGCATACCACCGTATCAATCCGGAGATTCGGAATGTGCGCCGAGCCTGATCCGCTTTCCCGGACACCAACTCTGAGGCGATGATCGTCTCGGGAAGGAGTTCGTTATGCCCAGTGCTAAGCCGGCTGAGTTCCGGCGTCGTGCGGTGGAGTTGGTTCGCCGGGGTGAGCAGCCTGCGACCCAGATCGCTAAGGATGTCGGGATCAGCGTGTCTTGTCTGCGGCGGTGGGTTTCTGTCGACGACGTCGACTCCGGTCGCAAGGAGGGCTTGAGCAGCGACGAGCGGCGCGAGCTGGTCGAGTTGCGCCGCCGGATGCGGGTGTTGGAGATGGAGAATGAGATCCTCAAGCGTGCTTCGGCTTATTTCGCTGGGGAGAACGTCCTCCCAAAATAGGGTTCCGGCTGGTCTGCGAGCTTGCTGCTGACGGGTCGACGTCACGGTGGCCTGCCGGGTGCTCGAAGTTTCACGATCGGGGTATTACGAGTGGCGCCATCGCGGCCGTCGGCACGGGACGTGGCTGATGCCTATCTTGCTGATCAGATCCGCGACATCCATCAGGCATCGCGTGCGACCTATGGCGCGCCGCGGGTCGGGTTCGAGTTGCGGCTCGGGCGCGGGGTGCGGGTGGGCGGCAAGCGGATCGCGCGGCTGATGCGCATCCTCGGCCTGGCCGGTGTCTGTGCGGCCCGCAAACGCCGGCACCGGCCCGCACCAGCGGTGCATGAGGACTTGGTGCACCGCCGGTTCGTCGCCGACGGCCCCGACCGGCTCTGGTGCACCGATGTGACCGAACATCCCACGAAAGAAGGCAGGGTCTACTGCGCCGCTGTGCTGGACGTCTACTCACGTCGGATCGTGGGCTGGTCGATCGCTGACCACATGCGTCCCGAACTCGTCATCGACGCCCTGCAGATGGCCCGCTGGAACCGCCAACCCCAGCCCGGCACGATCCTGCATTCCGACCGCGGCAGCGTCTATACGAGTTGGATCTTCGGTCACCGCCTACGCGAGGCCGGCCTACTCGGCTCGATGGGCCGCGTCGCCAGCTCGGTCGACAACACGATGATCGAGTCGTTCTGGTCCACGATGCAACGCGAACTGCTCGACCGCCACCACTGGGCCACCCGGGCCGACCTAGCCTCGGCGATCTTCGAATGGATCGAAGCCTGGTACAACCCCACCCGACGCCACACCAGCATCGACGGATACTCCCCAGTCCAGTTCGAACACCTTCACAAACCTGCCGCTACCGCGCCATGATCACCACACCAACCGTGTCCGGGGAACCGGGTCAGCCTCCTATTCCCAGCTCGGAGAGCAAGGAATGAACCGTCGCGTACCGCGTGGAACGTCTCGCCGAGCCACGGTCACGAAGTCGATCGCTGACGCCCACCGGTTGCACGACGCTGGCCGCAGCGGCTGGTGGTTGCTGATCGGGCTGATCCCGCTGGTCGGCGCGATCATCCTGATCGTCCTCTATTGCCAGGACGGCCAGCCTGGCAGCAACAGCCACGGCCCGTCGCCGAAGGGCTCGACAGATCCGGCCGGTCCCGCCTACCCGACCAGCTACGGCACCTGATCGGCGCAGCGCTGGACGGCGCGACTGTGTCCTCGGTCATTTAGCGCCATTCGGCCTTGACGCCGGACAAGCTAACGGTGATCGCTTTGAACATGATCCCTTGGGCGGTTATCGGTGTCATCGCGTGCCAAGTGGGACGAGTGGGACAGCCACGAACGGGCCCGTCGGTTGAGCCGAGCCGGCGCGCCGGCCTTGAGCGTGCGGGTCGAGGTTGATCAGACCGGTGAGGTGATCACCGCCTCCAACCACAACCTGGCCGGTTACTGGGAACAGCCCGATGCCACCGCCGAAACGCAGGTCGATCACTGGTTCCACACCGGCCACGGCGGCTACCTCGATGACGACGGGTACCTGGTGATCTCCGATCGCCGCAAGGATGTGATCATCTCCGGCGGCGAGAACGTGTCCTCGATCGAGGTCGAGGATGCGCTGATGTCGCATCCGACGGTAGGCGAGGCGGCCGTGATCGGCATCCCGGACGACAAGTAGGCCGGACTGGTGCTTGCCGACGGAGTCGGCGCCGTGGAACTCATTGCGCACTGCCGCGGCACGCTGGCCGGTTACAAGTGCCCAAGCGGATCGAGTTCCTCGACTCGCTGCCCCGGACCGCGACCGGCAAGTTGCAGAAGTTCAAGCTGCGCGACAGGTAGTGGGGCGAGCGCGACCGCCAGGTGAACTAGCGACCGCCGAGCACGAACTGGCCGGCCCGACTATCCGGTAGCACCAACTCGCCCCGCAGCCAGGTCTGCCGGACGACACCGAGCAACTCGCTGCCGAGGTAGGGGGTGAGCGGGCTGCGCTGGCGCAGCATGCCCGGCTCTACGACAAACACCTCCTCCGGTGCCAGCACGCACAGATCCGCCCGGAAGCCGGGCGCGATCTCGCCCCGATCGGGCAAGTTGAGCAGCCGGGCCGGGGCGAGCGCCATCCAGCGGGCCACCTCCGCCAATGAGAGGCCGCGGGCAGCCGCCGCACGCCAGACCACCGGCAGGCCGAGTTGGATCGAGGCGATACCACCCCAGGCAGCGCTGCAGTCGCCGGTGCCCGAGCGCTTGGCCGCGATCGGGCACGGTGAATGGTCGGACACGATCGAATCGATCACGCCCTCGGCAAGGCCCTGCCAGAGCAGTTCCTGGTTTGCGGCACTGCGGATCGGCGGGCAGCACTTGAACTCGGTGGCTCCGGCCGGCACCTGTTCAGCGCTCAGCGCCAGGTAGTGCGGGCAGGTTTCGACGGTGAGCGGCAAGCCGGCCGCCTTGGCTCGCGCGATCATCGGCAGCGCGGTCGCGCTGGACAGGTGCACGATATGGGTGCGGCACCCGGTCAGCTCGACGGCCACGATGAGGTCGGCAATCGCGACCAGTTCGGCCTGGTCGGGCCGGGACTTCAGGAACTGGGCGTACTCGCGGCCGGTTGGCGCCACCGCTGCCTCGATCGTCGCCGCATCCTCGGCGTGCACGCACAGCAGGCCATCGAAGGTGGCGATGACCGACATCGCCGCGCGCAGTTGCGCGCCGTTCAGCGCCGGGAATTCCGGTACCCCGGAGTCCAGCAGGAAGCACTTGAAGCCGACCACGCCGGCCTCGTGCAAGGCCTGCAACTCGTCCCGGTTGCCCGGCACAGCACCACCCCAGAACGCAACGTCGATAGCCAGCTGGCCAGTCGCTGCGGCCTTCTTCAACTCCAGTGCGTCGAGGTTGACGGTGGCCGGTATGCAGTTCAGCGGCATGTCGGCGAGGGTGGTGATCCCACCCGCCGCGGCGGCAGCGGTGGCGGTTGCAAAGCCCTCCCAGTCGGTTCGTCCAGGCTCGTTCACGTGCACGTGGCTGTCCACCAGGCCGGGCAGCAGGACGCAATCAGGTGCCAACTCGACCGTCGAGTGCGCGCTGGCCAGCGCCGTGTCGGCGGCCGGATCGCCGACCGGGTGGACCGCGCTGATCCGCCCGGCCCGCACCGCCACGACCGCGGCCCGCTCACCGGACGGCGTGAGAACCCGGCTGCCCCGCAGCACCAGCTCGGCCGCCGCGACCGAATCCGGCAAGTGTTGCATACTTACCTCCTTACCCTAATCCTGACATGACTCTCGACTCCGCCGGCATCATCCGGCCTACTTCTCGCGATTGGACTGACCGATGCCCGCAGCCGCCAGTCGCATCGGCCTGGACGAGTTCGGCCGGCTGGCCGAACCCGTGGCCACCGCGCTGCTCGCCGACTGCTGCAGCAGCCAAGAGTGGAGCGCGCGGCTGCTCGCCGGCCGGCCGTACCGCTGGCTGGAGGAGTTGCTGGCCGGCTCCGACGCTGCGATCGGCGCGCTCGATCAGCGGGCATTGCTCGAGGTGGTGCAGTCACACCCCCGCCTCGGTGAGCGCCCGGCCGGCGACACGGTAGCGGCTGCCTGGTCGCGCGCGGAGCAAGCTGGCGCGCTGGGATCGGCACGGACGGTCGAGGCCGCGCTACGGCAGGCGAATCTGGACTACGAGCAGCGGTTCGATCACGTGTTTCTCAGCTGCGCGACCGGCAAGGGCGCGGCTGAGTTGGTAGCCGAGATCGGTAGCCGGATCGCCAACGAACCGGACGCCGAGCTGGAGGTCGCCCGGACGGAGCTGAGGAAGATTGTTCGGACTCGTCTTGAAAGAGTATTTCAATGATGCGACCAGACTGAAAGGCTGGAGCATGCCGTTGTCCACCCATGTCCTCGACGCGGTGACCGGAGCGCCGGCCGCCGGTGTCTCGATCACCCTGCGTCGCAGGGCTGACGCTGCGACCCGGCCGGCGATCAGCCGCGCGATCACCGGCCCGGACGGTCGGATAGCCGACCTGGCCGCCAACCTCGAGCCCGGTGACTACCAGCTGGTGATCGATTCGGAAGGCTACTTTGCCAAGCAATCGTATATTGAAACGCCATTCTATCCGGAAATCGTGATCACCTTCCGGGTCGTGGCTGCCGATGCCCGGTATCACCTTCCGGTGCTGTTGAGCCCGTTCGGCTACTCCACCTACCGGGGCAGTTGATGATCTCGCTGCAGGGCGGGTATCTGGCCACCGTGGACGAGCAGGACAACGAGTACCCGGACAGCCGGTTGGTCATCGACGGCAACCGGATCGCCGCAGTCGGAGCCGGCGCGGCCGCGCGGGAGTATCGCGAGGCGGTGCCGGTCGACGTCCGCGGCCGGCTGGTGACCCCGGGCCTGGTCAACGCCCATCACCATCTATATCAATGGATCACCCGCGGCTATGCGCCGGATGCCACGCTGTTCGGCTGGCTGAGCACGCTCTATCCGATCTGGTCGCGGCTGACTCCGGAACTGTTGCTGAGCTCGGCGGCAGCCAACCTGGCCTGGCTCGCGCTGACCGGTTGCACCACCAGCACCGACCATCACTACGTCTTTCCTGGTGACTCCGCCGCGCTACTGGCGGTCGAGATCGAGGCTGCCCGCAAGATCGGTCTGCGATTTCATCCCTGCCGCGGTTCGATGAACCTCGGCGCCTCCGCCGGCGGCCTACCGCCGGACTCGGTAGTGGAGGGCCACGACGCGGTGCTCAGCGCGACCGCGGCCGCCATCGACCGTTGGCACGATCCCGGCTTCGACTCGATGCTGCGGGTGGCAGTCGCACCGTGCTCGCCGTTCTCGGTGACCGCGGAACTCATGCGCGACTGTGCGGAGCTGGCCAGGCTCAAGGGCGTCCGGTTGCACACCCACCTGGCCGAGACCCTCGATGAAGACCGGTTCTGTCGCCAGACCTACCAACGATCGCCGGTCGAGTACGCCGATGACCTCGGCTGGCTCGGCCCGGACGTCTGGCTGGCGCACTGCGTGCACCTGTCGCCGGCGGCGATCACCAGGTTGGCGACCAGCGGAACCTCAGTCGCGCACTGCCCGACGTCCAACGGCCGGCTGGGCGCCGGCATCGCACCGGTACCGGCCCTACACGCGGCCGGGGTCCCGGTCGGCCTCGGGGTCGACGGGGCGGCCTCCAACGAATCCGGCCGGATGAGCGGTGAGTTGCACCAGGCGATGCTGACCGCGCGATCGGCGCACGGGCCGCAGGCGCTCGGCGCCCGACAGGCGTTGCGGATGGCCACCATCGGCGGCGCTCGCTGCCTCGGTCGCCAGGACGAGCTCGGCTCGCTGCAGGCGGGCAAGCTTGCCGATCTGGCGGTGTGGAAGCTGACCGGGCTGGCGGCCAGCGGGATCGCCGACCCGGTGACCGCGCTGGTCTTCGGTACGCCGGAACTCGATCGGCTCTACGTCAACGGCCGGCTCGTTGTGGCCGACGGCGTGCTGCAGACCGCCGACCAGGACGAGCTGGCCGCCGACGCGCTGCGGGCCAGCATCGCGATCGTCGGTCGCTGATGACGGTGCCAGATTGTCTTTATCAGAAGGGGCAATACCGATGGTAAGGCTGCAAGCGAACCAGTACGGCAAGGCCCAGGTTCGACTGGTTCGGGTCACCCGAGCGGTCGAGCAGGACGAGCTCGGCAGTGACCTGATCCGGGACTGGTGCGTTTCGACCAGCCTGTCCGGTGACCTGGACAGCGCCTACCTGGCTGGCGACAACTCCGCGGTGACCACCACCGATACCCAGAAGAACATGGTGTTCGGCTTGGTCAAGCAGCTCGGTGATGTGGAACCGGAGGAGTTCGGATTGACGCTCGCCGCCCTGCTGGTCGACGGCAACAGCGCGATCAACCGGGCCAGGGTGTCGATCGAGGAGTACCGCTGGGACTCGACGCCGGGCCGGCCGCATTCCTTCGTGCGCAACGCCCAGCACACCCGCACCACCAGCGTCCTGCACGATCGCCTAGGCCCGCCGGCGGTGCTGTCCGGCGTGGCCGAGCTGGTCGTGCTCAACACCACGGGCTCGGAGTTCCAGGGCTTTCCACGCGATGAGTACACGACCCTGCCCGAGACCACCAACCGGATGCTGGCTACCGAGGTCACCGCGCGCTGGCGATTCCGCCGCCCGCAGGCTGACTGGTCGCGGGTACACCGCGAGGCGCTGGCCAGCTTGCTGGACACCTTTGCCGGCACCTACAGCCGATCGGTGCAGCAAACCCTGTACGCGATGGGCAGCAAGTTGCTCGGCCAACTCCCGGAGCTGTGCGAGGTGCGGTTGACCCTGCCCAACAAGCATCATCTCCTGGTGGATCTCAGCCCGTTCGGCCTGGCCAACGACAACGAGGTGTATCACCCGAGCGACCGCCCGTACGGCGTCATCGAGGGCACCGTGCTGGCCGACGACGCTCCCGAGGCCGGCAGCGCTTGGGACTGAGCAGCGGCAGCCGGCTCAGCGGACGGAGTCGGCCAGTACCGATACCGGCAGCTCGCGCTGAGCGTCCCGCAGGGTGAGGAAGACCCGATCGCGGGTCAGCGGCAGGTCGGTGAACCGGACCCCGGTGGCCTCGCGCACGGCATTCGCCAACGCCGGCGCTACCGGATTGAATGGCGATTCGCTCATCGGCTTCGCACCGACCGGGCCGAGCGGGTCCGAGGTCTCGGCGAATCGGACCTCGGTCGCCGGCAGATCACCAATCGCGGGCAAGTGATAGTCGCGCAGCGTGCGGGTGCGGACTCGGCCCTGATCGTCGATGTCAAGGTGCTCGTACAGGCTCGCGCCGAGCGCTTGCGCGACGCCGCCTTCGACCTGGGCCCGGCACTGCATCGGGTTGATCACCGTCCCGGCGTCGACCGCCTGCACGCTGTGCAGGATCCGGATCTCACCGGTCGCGGCTCGGACGGCGACCCGGAACCCCTGCACGTTGAAGGCAACCGAGCGAGCCGAGCCGTCGCTGCAACCCTCGGCGCTGAGCAGCTCGCCCGGCGTTGACCGCGCCCGGATCAGCGCCCGCAGCGCCTCGGCCGCACGCCGGGTGGCCAACCCGGCAATCACCGTCCCGGTCGAGCCGTAGGCACCGGTGTCGTAGCCGGTGATGGCGGTATCGGACTGCACGAGCGCGACTTCGCCGACCCGGCAACCCAGCGCGCTGGCCGCGAGCTGGCGGTGCACGGTGCTCGTTCCGTTGCCGAACTCGGCGGTGCCGACCCGCAGCAGGTAGCCGCCGCCGGCACGCTCGGAGATCCGCGCCCGGCACAGATGACCGCCTGGCGGGACGGTGTCCTGCATGGTCACGGCGATGCCGCTGCCGTGGCGCCAGCCAGCTTCCGGGCTGGCCTCGGTGAGCGTGCCCAGTGACTGGCGCATCGACTCGCTCACCGCGTCGATGCACTGGCGCAGGCCATAGCTGTGGATGCCGACGTCGCTCGGAGCGCCAGCGAACGAGGTCATCCGTTGACCCGGACCGACCATATTCCGCAGCCGAAACTCGATCGGGTCGAGGCCGAGCCGGCGGCTCAGCTCGTCGATTGCCGACTCCATCGCGAAGCCGGACTGGGATAGCCCGTAGCCGCGGAAGGCGCCGGCCGGCACCGTGTTCGTGTACACCGACCAGCCGTCGATCCGCTTGTTCGGACAGTCATAGAGCGCCACCGATTCGCCGCAACTGTGAAACAGCACGCCAGGACCGTGATTGCCATAGGCCCCGGTGTTGGCCAGCGTCCGCAGCTGGATCGCGGTCAGCCGACCGTCCCGGGTTGCCCCGAGCCGGACGGTGATCTCCATCGGATGCCGGGTGGTGGCGGCGATGAACTGCTCCTCGCGGGTGAATTCCAGCCGGACCGGACGGCCGAGCCGCAACACCGCCAGCGCGACGATGTCCTCGACCAGCATCTCTTGCTTGCCGCCGAAGCCACCGCCCACCCGGGCCACGATCAGCCTCACCTGCTCGGGGGAAAGCTCGAAGATCCGGCACAGTGCGTCCCGGGTCAGGAATGGCACCTGGCTGCTGGTGCGCAGGCTGAGCACGCCGTCCTCGAGCCAGCCGGTCGCGGAGTGGGTTTCCAGGTGAGCGTGCTGCAACCGCTGGGTGCGAAAGGTTTCCTCATACACCAGCTCTGCATCGGCGAAGCCCCGGGCAACGTCACCGAGCTGGCTGTGCAGCTGCGCGACGACATTGCGCGACGGATCGCTGATACCGGCGCCGGCCGCCTTATCCCCATGCAGGGCGGGCGCGCCGGGCGCCATCGCCGCAGCGGGCTGGAAGACCGCCGGCAATGGTTGGTAGTCGACCACGACCAGCTCGCACGCACGAGCTGCCTCAGCTTCGCTGCTCGCCACCACCGCCGCGACCCGCTGGCCGACGAAGCGCACCGTATCGTCGAGCACCCTGGTATCGGCTGGATCATCCTCGACGCGTTGATGCCTGGCCGTGGAGAAGTGCCCGGCCGGGGCGTCGAGGTGGGTGAGGACCGCGACCACGCCGGGCGCGGCCAGCGCGGCCTTGGTGTCGATCGACAGGATCCTGGCGTGCGGGTGCGGTGAGCGCACCAGCTTCATGTGTAGCAGGCCGTCCACCGCGAGGTCGGTGGTAAACCGTGCCGCCCCAGTCACGATCTCGCGACTGGCCGGCGCGGCCACGCAGCAGCCGATCCCGTCCTCGGTGGGGCCGGTCTGGTCGCCGCCGGTCAGCCTGCTGGTGCCGGCCAAGGCGTCTCGGATTGAGCCGTAGCCCGAACACCGGCACAGATTGCCCTTCAACGACCGCTCCGGCGAGGCCCGCTGGGCAAGATTCATCGCCGAGACCGTCATGATCATTCCGGGAGTGCAGTAGCCACACTGGAATGCCTGCGCGGCAACGAAGGCGTCCTGCAGCTGCGGCGCCTGCACGCCCTCGATGGTGGTGACCTGCTGGCCCTCGGCTCGGCTCGCGGGGTAGATGCAGCTGTGCACCGGCACGCCGTCCACCAGCACCGTGCACGCGCCACAGTCGCCGGTGTCACAGCCTTTCTTGACACCGAAGACACCCTGCTCGCGCAGCAGGGTCCGCAGGCACTGACCCGGTCGCGGTTGCCGGGTTACCAGCTCACCGTTGATCTCGATCATCGCACGGCCAGCTCGTCGAGCAGCTCGGCGATCAGCAGCCGGGTCATCGCCTCGCGCCAGGCCGGCGCGCCATGCACGTCGTCGTAATAGACGGGCCCGATCCGGTCGAGGGTGTCCAGTGCGCGCTGTGCCGACGGGAGCTCGGCAAAGCTGAGCTGCAGCGGCCGGCGCAACCCGGCCGAGATGGTGATCCTCACGCTGCCGTCGTCCGGATCCAGCCGACCGATCACCACCGCTGCCGATCGGCCATACCGGGACAGCGAGATCTGACGGAATGCGGCACTGCTGCGCAACGCCCGCTCGGGCAGTTGGACAGCCCGCAGCAGCTCACCCGGCCCGAGCACGTTGGTGCCCGGACCGGTCACGAAATCGATCACCGGCAGCTCGCGAGGCGTGCCGTCCGCGGCCCAGATCAGGCAGCGGCCGTCCAGCCCGGCGGTCAACGAGGTCATCGGTCCGGCCGGCAGTGACAGGCAGAGATTGCCGCCGACGGTGGCGGTGTTCCACACCTTGAACGAGCCAAGCAGCGCATTGCAGCACTGGGCGATCAGCGAGCCCGCCGGCCAGTGTGCCGGCGGCGTCCAGCCGGCCAGCTGCGCGAAGGTGCAGGTCGCGCCGATCCGCAGGCCGGTGTCGTCCGGCTCCAGCGCCGGCCACCGATAGGCACCCAGGTCGAGCAACCTGCTGATGCCCGGCTGCTCTTCGGAGAACAGCCAGCTGCCCCCGGCCAGCCAGGCGTCACCGGGCCGCCAGCTCGCGGCCGGCGCCGGTACCAGCTCGTCGACGTGGATCAGGTCCATCCGAAACCTGCCCTCTGGGCAACCTCGAGATAGGAGATGAAGTGCGCCATATCAGGCAGCATTGCACGCTGCGGGGAGCAGCGAAAGGTGCCATCCTGAGAAAGTTCTGCTCGATAGTTCAAGGGTATTCGACGATAGCGAGACGAAGTCCGGACGATAGTGCGGCGGCATCGCCTGGTGCTGTCCTTGCCATGAGACTGCCAACCAGCGCCCGCGCCGATCCAGCGGACTCGCTGTGCCAATGACCAGGGAGAACCCATGACCCTCACCGTCCCGGCCGCCACCAGCGGCCGCGCCCGGGTATTCGATTACATGCAAGGCCACGTGGTGACCTCAGTGGTCGCGGCGCTCGAGGCGCTCGGTGCGCTGGATCGGCTGGCCGCCGACGGCCTGCGGGCCAGCGACCTTGGACCCAACAAGTTCCTGGCCGATGCGACGCTGCGCTACCTGGCTCAACGCGATCTCGTGCGGCGCGAGCAGGATGGGATCTACCGCTTCACTGAGATCGGCCGCGAGCTCTACGAAAGCCGTGGCTACCTGGTCTGGCTGGGCGGCGGCTATGCCGAACCGCTGGCCAGGCTTGACCGGCTCATCAACGGCGAGCAGAGCTTCGGTGTCGAGGTGGATCGCAATGTGCGCTGGGTCGCGGTCGGCACTGCCGAGGCCGGCCGGCGGGATCTGCGCCCCGAGGTGCTCACGCTGTTGCGGGAGATCGAGTTCGAACGCGCAGTCGACATCGGCTGCGGTAACGCGCACTTCCTGATCGGCCTGTGCGGGCTGTTCGGTGCCAGCGGTATCGGCATCGACATCAGCCCGGACGCCTGCGCCGAGGCGTTGCAGGAGGTGGCCAGCGCCGGGATGCAGGATCGGATCCGGATCGTGCGGGCAAACGCCTGCGAGGTGGCCTCGGTGCCGGAGCTGGAGAACGTGCAACTGGTGGTGGCCTCGTTCTTCCTGCACGAGGTGCTGGAAGGCGGCGTCCAAGTATTGGTCGACTACCTGAGGGCGATGTGCCAGCGGCTTCCGGTCGGGGCACACCTGATGGCCGCCGAGATCGCGCCGCCGCGCGAGGACCACGACACCGGCGAACTGGTCAGCCCGGAATACACCCTGACCCAGGCCCTGATGAAGCAGATCCTGTTCGACGAGCAGCAATGGCGACAGGTCTTCACCGAAGCCGGCTTCGAGGTGGTCAAGGTCGTCCACCCGAACCTGCCCGAAGCGCAGCTCATTCTTGCCCGGAAACCGAGCTGAGCGAGTCGACGGGCAGTTCGAGCCTGCGCAGCGGACGCCGCATCACAGCTGCCGAGCACAGGTAGGCAGCTGCCTGGATCGAGATGACCGCCACGATGCCGATCTGGCCGGCAAGCCAGCCGGCGCCGAGCGCGCCGATCAACATTCCCGCGCCTTCGAGCGTGTTGGCCGTGCCGAAGATCCGACCGCGCTGGCTATCGCTGGTCGCCTGCTGGAAGATCGTCATCAATCCGGCCACCAGCAGGGCGCCGGGCAGGCCGATCACCACCATCAGCACCAGGGCCGGCCAGATCGGTCGGGCCAGCAGGGGATAGCAGAACAGCACCAGATCGAGCGCGCCGAAGGCCGCGGTCCCCGCCAGGAACACCGCCTCCGGTCGGAACCTGTGCGCGATTGCCGCCGCCACCAGGCCGCCGGCAATTCCCCCGGCAGCCTGCGCGGAGAGGATGACGCCGTAATCGGCGGCCGTTCCGTGCAGCACCGATCGCACGAATGGCGCGAACAACGTGCTGACAACTCCCTCGCCCAGTCCGGTGAGCAGGGCGAAACCGAGCAGGCTTCGCAGGATTCGCGAGCGCCTGGCGGTAGTGATGCCGGCCTGCCAGTCAGCGGCCAGCTGGCGCAGCAGGTGCTGATCGGCCAGCGGGCCGGTGGCCGGTAGCCGGGCCGGTACCCGATTCCCGATGAGCAGCAGCAGGATCGCAGCGGTCAGGAAGCTGCCGGCATCGAGGAAGGTCAGGCCGGTCACCCCGGCCGTGCTGGCCAGGATGCCCCCGATCGCCGACCCGACCAGCCGAGCGGTATCTCGAGTCTGGCTGTTCACCGCATTGGCAGTGATGAGGTCAGCTTCATCGACCAGGCTGGGGATGACCGCCGCCTCGGCCGGCAGGAAGAACTGGGTCAGGATGCCCTCGACGAACGCGACCAGGTAGACGATCCAGACGTCGGCGGCCGATTGCACCGCGAGCAACGGCAACAACGCCGCGCCCAACAGGATGCTCACCGTCACCATGGTGCGGCGACGATCCCAGCGGTCGACAAAGACGCCAGCTATCGAGCCCAGCATCAGCTGCGGAAGGATCGAGGCAGCCACCATGAGTCCGGACGCGACGGTGGAACCGGTGATCAGGTAGACGTAGTAGGCCAGCCCGACCCGCAATGCCCAGTCACCGGTCAGCGAGATCACCCCGGCCAGGATCAAGCAGCGGTAATCGCGATTGTGCGCCAGCAGCCGCCAGATCGATCGCATGCTCAGGCCCGCCCGGTGGCGGCGGATAACGGCACCCCGACGATGGTCAAATCCACCATCACGGTGCCGGTTGCCGGCTGGCTGCGCGGCCTGGTGTACGGCGCGATTAGGGCATCGATGGCCGTGCCGAGTTCCTGCATCTCCTGCGCGGTGAGCTCCAGCAGGTTCTGCGCCAGGCCCGCGTGATCACGCCAGCTCGAATCCCAGTCGCGCCGGCGTCGCTGCCAGTCCGCCAGGTGCTGGATGGCCTGGTTGGCCAGCAGCAGTTCGAGCAAATCTGCTGCGGCAGCGCCCTGATCCGTCCGTTCGGCGCCCCGCCAGGACACCGAGGTCTCGGTGATCTGCCAGGGCCGCTCCCGGGCGTCGGTGGCCGGCGCCGGTTCGACGAAGCGGTACTTGGCCAGCTGCCGCAGGTGGTGGGAGGCCAGCGCCTGGCTGATGCCCAGTTCGCGTGCGGCCGCCGCGGCGGTGAGCGGGCCGCGCAGGTCGAGCAGGTCGCGCAGCTGGAGCCGGATCGGGTGCGCCAGGGCGCGGATAGCGATCGGATCGGCCAGCGTCCGGCGCAGACCGGTACCCGGCGAACGAGACTCCAAGGACATGCTTGGCATTCTAGGACTCGTTGTCGACAGATATCAAGCCGATGCTTGGTATCGACATGCCGCCTTGCGGGCCGGGCCGGGCACTGATCGCCAGACGATAGTCAACCGATAAGTGCCCTGACCAGGCTCGGAGTCAAACAGGCGGTGGTAGCGAGGGAGTTGCCGACAGATGAAGGCTGAGGTGGTCGTCATGCCAGCGCAGGACAGCTCGCCGCAAGCGCCGGCAACCGGTCCGCTGCTGACGCTCGACTACGACGAGGTCCCCTGCTCGCTGGCACAGCAGCGAATGTGGTTGCTGGAACAGCTTGGCGGTGCCGATGCCGCGTACAACATCGCCATCGGGCTGCGCTTCATCGGCCCGTTCGACCGTAGCGCCGCTGAGCAGGCAGTCCAGAAGTTGCTGTGCCGGCACGAGATGCTGCGCACGGTCTTCCGGCACCAGGACGAGGAGTTGCTCCAGCTCATCCGTCCCGAGGTCGAGCCGGTCCGGTTTGCCGAAACCCGTGACCTGTCCTCGCTGGCCGACCCGGCAGCAGGCCTGGACGAGGTACTCAAGCAAGCGGTGAACGACCGATTCGACTTGAACCGTGAGCTGATCAGCTTCCAGCTGGTGCGGCTGGCCGAGGACGAACACGTGCTGGTGATCGCGCTCGATCACATCGCCTGCGATGCCTGGTCGGCGATCGTGCTGGCCCGGGACCTGTGCGAACTCTACCGGGCGGCGCAGAGCGGGCAGTCCCCGCAGCTGCCCGATCTCCCCGTTCAATATGCCGATTACGGCGACTGGCATCGCGGCTGGGTGGCCAGCGAGGCGGCCGTGACACAACTGGACTTCTGGCGTCAGCAGCTCGCTGATCCACCAGGCCGGCTCTCGCTGCCGGCGCTGGAGCCTCGTGGCCCGCAGGCACCTCGCGCCTACCGCGGCCGGCTCGATCCCGATCTGAGCCAGCGGCTCAGGAGCAGCGCAGCAGCCGCGAGCTGCCCGGTGGCAGCGATGCTCTACGCCGGTTTCGTCGCCCTGCTCAGCCGTTACTCCGATCAGCCGGAGCTGGCTATCGGCAGCCTGGTCGCCAACCGCCCGCAGCCGGAATTGGAAGACCTGATCGGCTTCTTCACCAACACCGTGGTGCTGCGTTCGAACCTGTCCGGTGATCCGAGCGTCACCGAGTTGCTGGCCCGCTGCCGGGCCAGCTGGCTTGACGGCCAGTTGCACCAGGACGTCCCGTTCGACGAGGTGGTCCGTGCGGTCCAGCCGCCGCGCTACCCCGACCAGCAACAGCCCTTCTTCGACGTGATGTTCCAGGTCGTCGAGGTCGGCCAGGAGATCGTCAAGGCCGGTGACACCACTATCGAGCTGGTCGAGGCGCAGGCGCCACCCGCCCCAGTCGACCTCGAATTGACCTTGTTCGAAAGGGACTCCGGCTTCGAGGCGGAATGGGACTATGACGCCGGGCTGCTCTCGCTGGACACGGTTCAGGCCCTGCACCGGCACTACGTGAGCATCCTTACCAGCATCCTCGACGAGCCGGCGGCCACCCTGAGCAGCCTCGCGCTGCTGCCCGCCAACGAGCAGGCCGCGCTGGTCGGCCAGCCTGCCCAGGCGCCGCCTCCACGGCTACTGCACTCCTACTTCGAAGATGCCGCGGCGAGCAAGCCGACCGCGCTCGCGCTGAGCGACCGGCAGCAGCAGCTGACCTACCAGCAGGCCGAGCAGCGGGCCAACCGGCTGGCACACCTGCTGATTGCCGAAGGCGTGCAACCCGGCCAACCGGTGGCGGTCTGCCTGCCCCGCGGGATCGGGCTGGCCATCGCTTTCCTCGCCGTGCTCAAGGCCGGCGCGGTGTACTTGCCGATCGACCCGAGCTACCCCGACCAGCGGATCGCCGGAATGCTGGAGCAGGTGCCAGTCGAGCTGGCCATCACCGGCCAGCCCAGTCGCGACCGGGTACCGGGCCGACTGCCGGTGCTGATCGAGGCCGAACTGGCGGACCGGCTGGCGGCCCTGCCGAGCAGCCCGCCGGCTGTGGCGACAGAAGCTGACGATCGCGCCTACCTCATCTTCACCTCCGGCTCCAGCGGGCTGCCGAAGCCGGTGGCGCTGGCCCATCGCGGCGGCGCGACGATCGCCGATCATCAGCGCCGGCTGTTTGGCCTCGGCCCCAGCGACGTGATGCTGCAGCACGCATCGCCCGGCTTCGATGCCTCGGTCTTCGAGATGCTGATGGCCTTCGGCGCGGGCGCCCGGTTGCACGTGGCCGCCGAGGACGCCGACCGCGCCGATCTCGGCCAGGTCTTCGCCGAGGGGACGATCACCGCGGCAACCGTGCCACCCTCGGCGCTGTCGGCGGTAACGCCTGGCCAGCTCGGTAACGTCCGGGTGCTGACGGTGGCCGGTGAGCAATGCCCGCGGGCCGTTGCCGAACGCCTCGCAGCCAATTGCCGATTCTTCAATCTGTACGGGCCGACCGAGGCAACCATCTGGTCGACCTGGTACGAGCAGACCACCGCCGGGCCGGAAGCCGGAGCCGTCCCGATCGGCCGGCCGCTGCCGGGCACCCGGGCCTACGTGCTCGATCGGGCCGGCAATCTGATGCCGCCGCAGGCCTGGGGCGAACTGGTGGTCGGCGGCCCGGTGCTGGCCGAAGGCTACCTGGACCAACCGGGTTTGACCGCGACCAAGTTCGTGCCCGATCGGTGGGGCGAACCGGGTGCGCGCGGCTACCGAACCGGCGACCGGGCACGCTGGAACCTCGACGGCCAGCTGGAGTTCGGCGGCCGGCTGGACCGGCAGATCAAGCTGCGTGGTCACCGCATCGAACCCGGTGAGATCGAATCGTCGCTGCTGCGCTACCCCGGCATCGACCAGGCACTGGTGTTGCTCGGCCGCCCGGACGCGTCAGGTTCGAGTCGGTTGCTGGCCTTCGTGGTCTCGGCCGAGCATCCGGACGGCGCGGATCTGCAGGCCTGGTGCGCGGCCGGCCTGCCCAGCTTCATGGTGCCGGCCACGATCCAGGTGCTCACCGAGTTTCCACTAACCCGTAACGGAAAACCCGACCACGCGGCGCTGGCCGCACTGGCAATGCCCAGTGTCACCGATGCCGCCGATCAGGCCGCGCCGGAAGGGGAGCTGGAGGAGTACCTGGCCGGGATGTGGTGCGAGTTGCTCGGCGTCGAGCAGTTGTCGCGCTCGGCTGACTTCTTCGTCCTCGGCGGTCACTCGCTGCTGGCAACCCTGGTGGTGACCCGGCTGCGGGACGAGCTACAGCTGAGCGTGCCGCTGCGGGTGCTGTTTGACACCCCCACCGTTGCCGGGCTCGCGCAGGCCCTGCGCAGCCTGGTGGCCGACCAGCCCGAGCTCGGCGACGGCGAAGACGCAGCAGCATCCACCCTGGTCTAGAAAGGAAAACGCCGTGCCCGAGACCAGTTATAAGGTCGTGCTCAATAACGAGGCGCAGTACTCGATCTGGCCGACCCATCGTCCCAATCCCGCGGGCTGGACCGATGAGGGTCGCAGCGGGACCGAGCAAGAGTGCCTGGACCACATCGAGACGGTGTGGACGGACCTGCGCCCACTCAGCGTGCGGCGCCGGTTCGGCGTCGAATGAGTTCGGCCGGCAGGCTGCCCGCTGTGGCCGGTTCTATTGCCCGCAGACCGGGTACGCCCAGAAGGCCGAGGTGTCCAGATGGACCGCGCTCAGCTTGAACGACGGATCTTGAGCCGACGCCGGCAGGCGACGCCGACCAGCGTGATCAGCCGGGCCGATCGATCGCAGCCACTTGCCCTGTCCTGCGGGCAGGAACGGTTCTGGCTGGTCAACCGGTTCACCCAGGGCGGCCCGATGGCCGAGGCCGGCAACTGCGCGTTCTGGTTCCGGCTGACCGGCCAGCTCGAGCTGCCGGCCCTACGATCGGCGGTGGCGGCGCTGCACGAGCGGCACGAGATCCTGCGCACCGTCATCGGCGCACGGCCAGCGGGCATCCAGCAGATTACCCAACCGGCCGGGCCGGTGCCGGTGCCGATCGAGCAGCTGGCTGATGCCGAGGCGGCGCTGCGGCGCGCCCGCGAGCTGGCCGCCGAACCGTTCGACCTCGCCACCGACCTGCCGGTGCGATGGAACGTGCTCAGCCTCACCGACACCGACAATGTGCTGCTGCTGCGCATCCATCACATCGCCTGCGATGGCTGGTCGGAATCGGTGATGTTCGCCGAGCTGGCTCAGCTCTACAGCGACCTCGCCGCCGGCCGGCAACCCGTGCTCCCGCCGCTCGAACTGCAGTATGCCGACTACGCCCGCTGGCAACGCGACCAGCTCGCCAGTGGCCGCTTGGCTGGCCAGCTCGACTACTTCCGGGCCGCCCTGGCCGGCGCCCCTGCCGTCACCGTGTTGCCCGGCGACGCGGCGGCCGGCGAAAGCCAGCTGGCACCCGGCGCGGTCCGGCAGCTGGTCTTGTCGCGGGCGGCCGAGCAGGCCGCGCAGCGGCTGTGCGGGTCACACTCGGCGACCCTGTTCATGGTTTTGCTGTCAGCCTATTCGGCCCTGCTGCACCGCTACTCCGGTCAGACCGACCTGGTCGTTGGCGCACCCGTTGCCGGCCGGAACCACCCCCAACTCGCCGGCCTGATCGGGTTCTTCGTCAACACCGTGCCGATCCGGATCGAACTCAGCGGCGATCCCAGCTTCGAGGAGCTGCTGCGACGGGTCCGGGAAGCTGCCCTCGGTGCGCTGGCCAATCAGGACGTCCCGTTCGAGGTCCTGATCGAGTCCCTCGCGCTGCCACGAGTACCAGGCCGCCCGCCGCTGGTGCAAACCATGCTGCAGGTCCACAACACACCGGCTGCCCACTTCGACTTCGCCGGGCTGCAGGCCGAGCTGCGCCAGCTCTTCACTGCCTCGGCGGCGCTGGATCTGACCGCGTCCTTCCTCACCGGCGACGGCAGCCTGCAGGCCCTGTGGGAGTATCGGGTGGACCTCTTCGAGGGCGCCGAGATCGAGCAGCTGCACCGGGAACTCGAACAGCTGCTGGTGCATGCCGGCACCGCACCGACCACCCGGATCAGCGAGCTCCGGTTGCTCGATGACCAGCAATTGCAAGCAATCCGGCGCTGGTCGACCGGCCCCAGCCGGGACCTCGCGGTGGCCAATGTGGTGGAGTTGTTCGATGCAACTGCTGGCCGCACGCCCGACGCACCGGCCATCGTGGACGGTCACCAGCTGGTCAGCTACGCCGAGCTGGACCGGCGCAGCAACCAGCTCGCCCGCCAGCTGATCGACGTTGCGGTGCAGCCGGATCAGCTGGTGGGCATCTGCCTGCCACGCGGCAAAGACGCGGTGATCGCGATCCTGGCGGTGCTCAAGGCAGGTGCCGGCTACCTGCCGATCGATCCGGACTACCCGGCGGCGCGACGGCAGTTCATGGTGGACGATGCTGGCCTGTCGGCAATCCTCAGCAGCGGTGACCGGCTTGCCGATCTCAAGCTCGGTAGCCTGCCGGCCATCTGCCTGGATCGCGCTGCGGAGCTGGTCGGCGGCCAGCCCACCGATCGCCTCGCTCGCCCGATCGAGCCGGGCGCGCAGGCCTACGTCATCTACACCTCGGGCTCGACCGGCCGGCCCAAGGGCGCCGCGATAGACCATCGCGGGTTGCTGAATTACACCCGGTGGGCAGCCGGCCACTACGGTGGCCAGCGTGCCGGCGGTGGCATCGATGCGGTGTTGCACTCCTCGCTGAGCTTCGATCTCACAGTCACCTCGGTGTTCGTGCCGCTGGCCACCGGCGGTTGCGTCCGGGTGCTCGCCGACCGACAGCCGTTACCCGCGCTGGACGGGATGCTTTCTGACCCGGAGGTCGAGCTCGGCCTGCTCAAGCTGACGCCGGCCCACCTGCGCTCGCTGCTACCGCTGCATCGTGCGGCCAGCCAGCTCGCGACCGTGCACAGTTTCGTGATCGGCGGCGAGGCGCTGGCCAGCGAGCTGACCGCGCGCTGGCAGCAGCTGCTACCTCGATCGAATTTCTTCAACGAATACGGGCCAACCGAGACTGTCGTCGGCTGCGCGGTGCACCGCTTCGACCCGGCGGCGCAGTCCGCGGCCTACCAGCCGATCGGCACCCCGATCGACAACACCCAGCTGCACGTGCTGGATCGCTACGGCAACCAGCTCGCCGCCGGCCAGGTCGGCGAGCTTTACATCGGCGGGGACGGGGTTTGTCGTGGTTACCCGGGTCGCCCGGCGCTGACCGCCAGCCGCTTCGTCCCGGATCACCTGGGCCGCCGGGCAGGCGCCCGGCTGTACCGCACCGGTGACCTGGCGAGCTGGGACGAGTCGGGAGTGCTGCACTTCCACGGCCGGGTCGACGATCAGGTCAAGCTCAATGGCTACCGGATCGAACTGGCAGAGATCGACAGCGCGATCCGATCCTGCGCCGGGGTGGCCGACGCGGTCACCACGTTCGGCCGGGATCCGGATCGGCTGATGGGTTACTACACCTGCTCCGTTGGCCAGCAACTTGAGCCATCCGACCTGCGCACCGAGCTCGCCGCGCTGTTGCCGGCGGAGGTGCTGCCCGACCTGCTGCAACGGCTCGACCGGCTGCCACTGACGGCAAACGGCAAGCTCGATCGGGCTGCACTGCCCGAACCAACCGGCTGGCAACCGGCAGCACAGCCCTACCTGGCACCGAGCAATCTGGTCGAGACGACCGTCTGCCGGATCTGGGCCCAGGTGCTCGGCCACGACCAAGTCGGCCTGGATGACAACTTCTTCGTCCTGGGTGGCCACTCGATGCAGGCTGCGACGGTAGCAGCAGAGCTGTCGGCCAGTTGGCCGCTGCTGCCCGGCGCCCGGTTGCTTCGGGCGATCTTCGCCGGCCCGACCGTTCGGCAGCTGAGCGCGCAGGTACTGGAGTTGATGTGCCGAGCGTGCAGTGCTCCCACGCCGTACCAACCGGCACCGGTCGACGAGGTGGAGCTCTCCGACGTCAAGCGTGGCCTGTTCTTCCTGCAACAGCTGAACCCGACCAGCACCGAGTTCCTGGTGCCGATCGCGGTGGAACTGCGCGGGCCGTGCGACCACGACGCGCTGCTGAGTGCGCTACGCCAGCTCACCGCCCGGCACCGGGCCCTGCGTGCGCGCTTCGAACTCACCGACAGCGGGCCGCGCCAGGTCGACGGCCCGCCGGCGCTGCTACCGGTGCGCGAGGACGATCTGCGCGGGCTCCCCGAGACCGCCAGCGGCGCCGCGGTGCAACGCATCCTCGCCGAAGAGCTAGGCACTCCGATCGACATCGTCAACGGGCCGCTGGTCCGCGCCAGGGTCAGCCGGATCGCGTCGGATCGGCTGCTGCTACTGCTGATCACCCATCACATCGCCACCGACGCCCAGGCCAACCTCGCACTGCTCACCGACCTCGGGCAGCTCTACGACGGCGGCCCGGCCAGCAGCGCAACCCCTGCCGTGAGCGAGCTGGCACCGCGCTATCCGATCGATCCCGCCGTGCGCGAGGATGACTTGCGGTACTGGCAGGACCACCTGGCCGGCCTACCCGAACTCCAGGTGCCGACCGATCGGGCGCGACCTGATCAGCGCAGCGGTCGCGGTTCGACGATCGAGTTCGTCCTGGGGCCAACGCTGGCAGCCGGAATCGCTCGATTGGCCGGCGAGCAGGCCACCACCGACTTCACCGTGCTGCTGGCAGCCGTCGCGACGCTGATCTGGCGACGCTCCGGTCAGGACGACTTCGCGCTCGGCACGTCCTCGGTGCTCGGTGCCGGCTCGCAGCCGGCTGGCGTGGTCGACATCTCGATAGACCAGGTTGCCTTACGGATGGACCTGTCCGGCGGCCCGAGCTTCGTCGAGCTGGTGGCTCGCACCCGCGAGCGCTGCCAGCGTTCGCTGAGCCACGTCGGGGTTTCCTTCCTCGACGTCGTGCAGGCGGTCGCCCCGGCCCGTGACCTCAGCCGCACGCCGCTGTTCCAGGTGGCCGTCGAGCTCGCGCTGGGCGAGCTGCCGCCCGACCTGTTCCCGGGCTTGCAGCTGGTCGAGGTGGCGGTACCGGTTTCGGTCGCCAAGTACGACCTCAGCTTCATCTTCGGCAAGCAGTCCGACGGCATCGCGGCGCTGCTGGAGTACTCCTCGGACCTGTTCGAACCGCGGACGGCGCGTTCGATGGCCGACGAGCTGCTGGCGCTGATCCAGCTCCTGGTGAGCCAGCCCGAGCTACCGATCAGCCAGCTGCCGCTCCGGCCCGGTCCGGGCGACGATGCTGAACAGGGCGCCGAACAGCCCGTTGCCGAACGCGCCGAGGCGGAGCCAGAACCGGAACTGGCCGGGCTGCTCGGCCAGGCTTGGGCCGAACTGCTCGGCATCAGCGAGGTCGGCCTGGACCAGGATTTCTTCCAGCTGGGCGGGGACTCGCTGCTCGCGTTGCGGCTGACCTCGAAGCTGCGACGGATGCTGGATTCCAGCGACCTGCCATTAGAGCTGGTCTTCCGATTCCCGACC
The DNA here is from genome assembly GCA_050999655.1 of Jatrophihabitans sp. Classification (GTDB taxonomy): domain Bacteria; phylum Actinomycetota; class Actinomycetes; order Mycobacteriales; family Jatrophihabitantaceae; genus Jatrophihabitans_A. The sequence goes on along the minus strand of JBPCPA010000002.1, from coordinate 30,084 downwards.
GTGCGACTGCTGGCCACCGAGCTCGAGCGCCGGCTGCTCAGCGAGATCGATCAGCTCAGTGATCAAGAGGTAATCGACGCCCTGGGACCACCATGAGTACCACCATCTCGGTGCCGGATCTGTCCGATCCGGCGTTGTATTCCGATGGTGATCCCGAGTCGATCTGGCGCCATCTGCGAGCCACCGCTCCACTGATCTGGATCCCGCGCTCGCGTGGCGGCTTCTGGGCGGTCACCAGCTACGCGCTGGCCCGCACGGTCCTGCGCGATGCGACCCGGTTCTCCTCCGAGGGCGGCATGCGACTGGACGCCGACCCACGCTCGGTAGCGGCCAGCGCCGGCCGGATGCTGATTGTCACCGATCCGCCCCGCCACGCCGAGCTGCGCCGGAGCATGAACACCGGTTTCAATCCCCGCACGTTGCGCAGGATCGAGGCCAGCATGCGGCAGGTGGCGCGCCAGGCCATCGACACCGCGCTGGAGCAGGGTGAGTGTGACCTGGTCGAGCTGGCGTCGAGCTTGCCGGTGGCGGTGATCTGCGACCTGCTGGGGGTGCCGCCGGCCGACCGGGGCTTCATGCTGGAGATGACCCGGGGCGCCTTCGGCTCCGACGGCGAGACCGCCGGCATCCAGGCCCATAGCGCGCTGCTGGTCTACTACGCCGACCTGGTCCGGCAGCGCCGGCGGGCACCGGGTGACGACGTGGTGAGCGCGATGATGCAGACGCAGGTAGCCGGTGAGCCGCTGGCCGATGTCGACCTCATGCTCAACTGCGACGGGCTCATCTCCGGTGGCAACGAGACCACCCGGCACGCCACGGTCGGCGGCTTGCTCGCCCTCTACAGCAATCCCGACCAGCTCGCGCGACTACGCGCCGATCCCGCGCTGATGCCCTCGGCGGTCGCCGAAGTGCTGCGCTGGACCAGTCCCGCGCAGCACGTACTGCGCACCGCGACCACCGACTGCGAGTTGGCCGGGCAGGCGATCCGGTCCGGCGATCGGGTGACGGTCTGGATACCTTCGGCCAACCAGGACGCGCAGGTGTTCGACCAGGCCGGTCGGTTCCGGATCGATCGGCAGAACAATCGGCATCTCACCTTCGCCGCCGGCAACCACACCTGCATCGGGGCGGCACTGGCGACCGCCGAACTGCGCGTCACCATCGAGGAGATGATCCGGCGGGTCGCCGACGTGCAGCCGCTGACCGCACCCCGCCGGCTGCGCTCGAACCTGATCCGCGGATACCAGTCGGCACCGGTGCGACTGACTGCCCGAACCGACGAACCGGATGGCTGATGAGTACCGCAAAGACGCCTGACACCGCGCGTGACGTCCCGGCCGCGCAGTTGCGCCGCGACCTGCTGGCCAAGCGGTTGCGCGCCGCTGTCACCGAACTCGGCACCGGTGCCGGGCCGCGCGCTGCCGGCGGCATCCCTCGGCTAGCCGGTGCCGGCCCGGTGCCGGCCTCCCGAGCCCAACGGGAGCTGTGGGTGCAGGAGCATTACCTGGACTCGCTGGCCCTGTTCAGCGCGCATCAGGCGATGTCGCTGCACGGCCGGCTGAGCGTGCCGGACCTGCGCGAGGCGATGGCCACCGTGCTGGCCCGACATGATGCGCTACGGACGACCTTCACCGAGGCTGGCGAGATCGTGGCCGGGGACGGGCCAGTTGATCCGCTGGAGTTCCGCGACCTGACCGGCCTTGGCGCGCGGCATGCCCGCCGGGAGGGGCTGGCGCTGCTGCGAGCCGAGATCCAGGCGCCCTTCGACCTGCGGCACGGGCCGCTCGTCCGAGTATTGCTGGTCGCCGTCGGGGCCGCGGAGCACCTGCTCCTGCTGAACCTGCATCACAGCGTCACCGACGGGGTTTCCTTCGGCATCGTGATCGAGGAACTGGCCCGCAGCTACACTGCCCGGCTCACCACGCAGTCACCGATGCTGCGGCCCGATCCACTGCCGTACCGGGACTTTGCCAGCTGGCAGCACGGCCTCCTGACCGGTGAGCTGCTCCAGGAGCAGCGCGAGTTCTGGCAGAAGTCGCTGATCGGAATCGAACCCATCCTGGACCTGCCGACCGATCGGGCCCGACCCGACAAGCAGTCCTACCGGGGCGCGATGGCCAGCGGCCGGCTCACCGCGGATCAGGCTGAGCAGGTGCGCTCGCTGGCCGCCAGCAACCACACAACCCCGTTCGTGGTGCTGCTGACCGCGTTCGAGGTGGTGCTGCTGCGCCGTAGCGGGCAGTCCAGCTTCGGCGTGGGCACCCTGGTATCCGGTCGCGGCCAGCCGGAGCTCGAGGGTGCGGTCGGGCTGTACGCCTCGACCGTGGTACTCGGCGTGGACGCGGCCGACGAGCCTGATTTCAGCACCCTGTTGCACCGCCAACACGAGCGACTGATCGGTGCGCTGGCGAACTCCGATGTCAGCTTCGCCGACATCGTCGACGCCGTCCGACCACCGCGCGAGCTCGGACGCAACCCGCTGTTCCAGGTGCTCTTCCAGCACGAACCGCAACCTGAGCCGCAGGTCGAGCTGCCCGGCATCCGCGGCGAGCTGTTGCACCTGGACCCCGGCCTGGCCAAGGTGGATCTCGGCCTGTTCACCACCGATGAGGGCGCCGACGGCATGGCGCTGCACCTCGGTTATGCCACCGACCTCTACGACGCCGGCACCGCCGAGAATATCCTGGCGCAGTTTTGTCGATGTCTGCAAGATGCCTGCCAGAAATCGGACCGTCTGGTCGCTGAGCTGGACCTGCTGCCGAGCGGGCAGGTCGAGACCGTGTTGCGGGCCTGGAACGACACCGCGACGGCGTACCCGCACGAGCTGTGCGTGCACGAGCTGTTCGAGCGTTGGGTGGACACCGATCCGGCTGCGGTGGCGATCCGTTCACCGGAAGGCGTGCTCAGTTATCGGCAGCTGGACGAGCAGGCGAACCAGCTCGCCCAGTGCTTGCAGGCACAAGGTGTCATCACCGAGAGCCCGGTCGGCATCTGCATCCCGCACAGCCCGCAGCTGTTTGCCGCCATCCTCGCCACCATGAAGGCCGGCGCGGCCTACCTGCCGCTGGACCCCAGCCATCCCAAGCAGCGGCTGGATCACGTGCTGGCCGACTCCGGAGCCTCGATCGTGCTGTGCACCGCGGCGACCGAAGCCGCGGTGGCCGGCGCCGGCCGGCTGGCGATCTGCCTGGACACCGCGTCACTGGCCGAGTACCCGACCACCAGGCCAGCCCGAGCGGCCTCGGCTTCGTCGGAGAATCTGGTGTACATCATGTACACCTCCGGCTCGACCGGACGGCCGAAGGGCGTGCTGATCAGCCACCGCGGGCTGCTCAACTACCTGTGGTGGGCGATCGAGGGTTACCACCTCGATCGCGAGCACGGCGCGCCGATGCTCGGCTCGGTTGCCTTCGACCTATCGGTACCCAACTTCTTGCTGCCCTGGATGGCTGGCAAGGACGTCACGGTGCTGCCGGAGGATCGCAGCCTGACCGACCTCACCGGTCTGCTCATCGAACCCGGGGATTTCAGCCTGCTCAAGATCACCCCGGCGCACCTGGACCTGTTGCGCGGCAACCTGGAGCTACGCGATCACCGCTTACCGGTGACCTCGGTGAGCACCTACGTTGTCGGCGCCGACGAGATCAAGGCCGAGACGGTGCGCAGCTGGGCGGCGATCGCACCTGGTGCACGGATCATCAACGAGTACGGGCCGACCGAGACCGTGGTTGGCTGCTCGGTGTACGAGGTACCGACCGACCACGATCCCCGACGCAAGGTATCGATCGGCCGACCGATCGCGAACACCACGATGTACGTGCTGGATTCGAACTTGATGCCGGTACCCCCCGGGGTGATCGGTGAGCTGTTCATCGGCGGCGATGGGGTGGCTCGAGGCTACCTCAACCGGCCTGGCCTGACGGCGCAGAAGTTCTTGCCGGACCCGTTCAGCGACCGGCCCGGTGCGCGCTTCTACCGCACCGGTGACCTAAGCAGGTTCCTGCCGGACGGCAACCTGGAATTCCTCGGCCGCCAGGATCACCAGGTGAAGATCAGGGGATTCCGGATCGAACTGGGCGACGTGGAGGCCACCCTGCTACGGCACCCGGCGATCAGCGAGGCCGTCGCCGCGACCCACGTCGCGCCCGGCCGGGATCCGGTCCTGTACGCCTACGTGGTGGCCCGTCCGGACTGTCACCCGGCACCCACCGAGCTCAAGGCGTGGTTGCGCCACTCGCTGCCGGAGTATCTGGTGCCCTCCAGCATCCGGGTGGTGGAGCAGATGCCGTTGAGCAGCGGCGGCAAGGTCGATCGCCGGCTGCTACAGCCACCGGGCGCCGGGGAGTTCCCGGTCAGCGCGTTCGAAGCGCCGGACGGTCCGGTCGCCGGCGCGCTTGCCGAGATCTGGTCCGAGCTGCTCGGGGTGCCTCGGGTATCTGCCAGTGACAACTTCTTCGATCTCGGCGGCGATTCCATCCTGGTTATCCAGCTTGCCAATCGCAGCCGGGCCCGCGGTATCGCGCTGCACCCGCGCTCGGTGTATCAGCACCAGAGCCTGCAGCAGCTGGCCGCGCACGTCGAGGCCGCGCCGCCGGCTGGAACCACTGAGGTAAGCGGTGATCAGCGGCCGCCGGCACAGCAGGTGCAGCCGGCCCGGCTCAGCCCGTCCCAGCGGTGGTTGGTCGAGCACCCGGCCGGCTTGGCGCCTGGCCACGTGGCAGTCGAACTGCTCACCGTCGCGACCGATACCCGCTTCGATGACGTCTCGGCCGCCTTGCTGGCCTTGGTCGCTGGTCACGAGGCGCTGCGGATCAGGCAGTATCAAGACCCCGTCGGCGGCTGGCAGCAGCAGAGCGTGCCGGCAGACCGCACCAGGCTGCTCCGGCCGGCGAGGTTGCCACCCGATCCGAAGCTGGCCGGCCAGCAGCTGGTCGAGCTCGCCGGCCAACTCAGCGCCGACATCGACATCGAGCGCGGACCGTTGCTGCACGCCGCGTTGGTGACCGGCGAGGAGGATCGGCGCTCGCTGATGGTCGCAATTCATCACCTGGCCACCGATGGGCTTTCCTGGCAGATCCTGCTGGACGACCTCGCCACCGGGATCAGCCAGGCCCGCACCGGGGCGCCGGTCGAGCTGGCACCGGTGCCGGTCAGCTTCAGCGCGTGGACGGCCGAACTCGCCCGGTTGGCGGCCGAACCGGTGGTCGTCGCGGAGTTGCCGCGCTGGCTCGGCCAGCGCTCAAGCGGTTCGCTGCTCACCGGGCAGCGCCTCGATCGGCGGCAGCTCGCCGGGCTGCCCCGGGCAACCTATCTCGATGTCTGCATGCTGCCGCCGGGAGCTCGCCGCCGGAGCAGCCGGATCGGTGAGCTGCTGCTGGCCGACTTCGCGCAGGCGATGGCCCGGTGGAGCGGCTTCAGCGAGCTGACCGTCGAGGTGAGCGGGCACGGCCGGCGACACGAGCTGAGCACCCTGGACACCTCGCGGACGGTCGGCTGGCTGGCGGTGCGCTATCCGGTGACCTTCCAGCTACCGGCTGGCCTGTATGGCGCTGCGGCCAGCGTGCCGGCCACCCGGGCCACGTTGTGTCGGCAGCTCGCGGTGCCCAACGGTGGCCTCGGCTACGGCCTGCTCGCCCAACTATCAGCTGACCCGGCGGTGCGATCGGCGCTGGCCGAACTTCCCACCCCGGAGCTGGCGTTCAACTTCCTCGGCCGCACTGACCGTGAACCGGTCACCCATCACCTGCTGGACGGTCACGGCATCAGCGGCCAGCCCGACCAGCCCGACCAGGTGCTGTCACTGGTGATCTCGCAGTTGGACGATCGGCTGCTGGTGAACTGGAACTACCTGCCGGACCTGCACAGCGAAGCCGCCATCGCCGACCTGGCGGCCAGCTACCGCGGGATCCTGGCGCAGTGAGTGACCAGCTGACCGGCCCGGTGCTGGTGCTGGAGTTCACCGGGCTCGGGCCGCAGGCGCAGTTCGACGCGATCACCGAGGCGATCGGCGCGCCGGCGTTGATCAGAATCGACCCGGTGACTGGCCAGCGCGCGAGCTTCTGCACGATCGAACAGCAGGCCTCGGCGATCCAGCGACAGTTGGCCGTCGAGCCAGTGCTCATCCTGGCCCAGTGCTCGGCCGCCCGGCTGGCCCTGCAGCTTGGCCGGCAGCTGGCCGAGACCACGCCGGACCGGGCCACGGCGCCACAGGTGATCCTGTTCGACCCGATAGGCATCGACCAGGACGGCCTGCGCGAGGAGTTCGGGCTGCTCGCGGGACGGCTGGATGCCGACCCGGAGCAAGCGATCGCCCAGCTAGGTGACCAGCCGACCGGAGCGGCCGCCGCCGCGCGCTGCTGCGAGCTGCTTGCGGCGCTGCGGGTACCACTGGTGCAAGCCTATGGCGACGACCAGGACGCCGAGGAGCTGGTCGATCAGCTGATCAGCCGGTATGCCGGCTGGCTGCGATACCTCGGTGCGGTGATCGACTGCGGTCCGGTTGCACACCCGTTCCCGGTGTCGGTGCTGGCTAGTGCCGGTGCGTCCATCAACCTCGCCGGCCTGCTGGTCGGCCACCTCGACATCGAGACGGCCCAGCTCACCGCGACCGCCGGCGGCCTGCTCGAGGACCCTGCCACGATCGAGCATGTGTGCCGGCTGGCCGGCGAGCGATCATCCGTGGCCTCGGCTCAACCGGCCGGCTGACAGCGCTCGGCAAGGGCCGCCACGGTCGGACAGTCGAAGACGTCGGCAGCGCTCACGGCGAGCTGCCGCTGCCGCAACCGGCGCACGATGCTCAACACCAGCAACGAATCGCCACCGATCGCGAACAGGTTCTCGGAGCGACCGATCATGCCGATGTCGAGCACCTCGCTCCACACCTCGGCCACCGCGGCCTCGATCGTGCCGACCGGCGGTTGGCCCACCGGTTGCCGTCCGGCCAGGGCGTCCTGGACCTGCTCGGCCAGCCCGCGGCTATCCAGCTTTCCGTTACGGGTCAGCGGAAAGCGCTCCAGCGGCAGCAGGATGTTGGGCAGCTGTGACAGCGCCAGCCGGCTACGCAGGTGATCGGCCAGCGTCCTGCTGGCCAGATCGTCATTGGCCACGTAGCAACAAACCATCTGATCCGGCGGCTGGTGTCGCAGCAGCACGGCAGCCGCCCGGACTCCGGGGCAAGACTCGGCCGCCGCTTCGATCTCGGTCAGATCGATCCGGAAGCCGCGCAGCTTGACCTGGCTGTCGGTCCGGCCACGGAACTCCAGCGTCCAGCCACCGTCCGGATGCGGGATGAGCCGGGACAGGTCACCGCTGCGATAGACCCGTTGCAGCTGGCCGTCGCCGATATCCAGGGTGCCGAATCGTGCCTCGGTGGCCTCGGCCGACTGGTAGCCATCAGCCAGGCCGGGGCCGGCGATGAGCAGCTCACCGACCTCACCGACCGCACAGAGCCGGTCGGCGCTGTCCACCACGTAGAGCCGGTAGTTGGGCAGCGGCCGGCCGATCGGCACCTGGCCGGTGGCGATCTCGGCCTCGACCAGGTGCTCGGTGGCGTTGATGGTGGCCTCGGTCGGCCCGTAGATATTGTTGAGCAGGGCGGGCGATTCGATGATGCTGTGCCAGTGGTGGCTGTGCTGGTAGTACAGCGTCTCGCCGCCGATGATGATCCAGCGCAGGTCGGGCAGTGACCGCAGCTCCGGGTCGACCTCGGCGGCCTCGCGCAGGTGGTGCCAATGCGAGGTGACCAGGTCCAGATGGCTGATCCGCTCCCGGGCCAGCCAGCGCAACATGGCTGCGGCGTCGTGCAATTCGGGCTCGGGCACCGGTAGCAGGCAGGCACCGGACACCCAGGCCGGAAAGATCTGCTGGACGGACGGATCGAAGGTCAGCGGCGCGCTCTGGCAGAGCCGGTCCCGGGCCTGCACGCCGTGGCGTTGCTGGACCCAGTGAACGAAGTTGATCAGGCTGCCCTCGGCGATCCGCACGCCCTTGGGCAGCCCGGTCGTGCCCGAGGTGTAGATCAGGTAGCAGATCCGCTCGGGACGGTAAGCCCGGCGCGGTAGCGGTCCGATCTGGCCGGTGCGCTCGCAGCACTGCCAGCCTGCCGGCGCGGCGACTGTCTGATCGGTACACAGACAGATCAGCACCAGCCGGCTGTTCAGCCAATCGAAGCGGGGCAGCTGCGCTGCGCTGGACAGCAGCGCCACCGCGCCGGCGTCGGCGAGGATGAAGTCCTGCCGCTGCGGCGGGTCCGACGGTTCGATCGGCAGGTAGCCGCACCCGGCGCGCAGGATCGCGAGCATGGCGGCGTAGTTGCTTGTCGAACGATCAGCCGCGATCGCGACGATGCTGTCCGGTTGGACGCCACGATCGATCAGGAATGCTGCGATCACGTCGGCCCACTGGTCGAGTTCGGCGTAGCTGAGCGTGCCGTCCGGGCACTGCACGGCGATCCGCTCCGGGTGGGCGGCGATCGCCCGGTCCAGCCAGCTCAGCAGACCACCCTCGTCCGGCTGCCGGCGCTGGCAGCTGTTGAAAGCCTGCCAGGCTGGCAGCGTGTCCACGGTATCCAGCAGTTGCTCGACCGCTGAGTTCATCGGACGGCCACCGCAGCCTCGTCGGCGACGGCCCGGCTGAGGATCTCCAGGCCGGCCTCGAGATCCGCCGGCCGGCCGCCGAAGCCGAGCCGGATCCGGTCCGGATGGCCGAAGCAGCTTCCAGGCACCACCAGCGTGCGGTGCTGCTCGGCCAGGCGGGCACACAGGTCGGTGGTCTCAGGCAGGCCCGGAAACCGCGGGAAGGCGCAGACGCCGCCGCGCGGCACCGGCAGCTCCACCCGTCCCGGCTGCTCACCGGCCCAGTCCAGCAGTTGGCTGCGATTGAGTTCGGCCTGACGTAGCCGGGGTGCCAGCAGCGCATCGCCGGACTCCAGGGCCGCCGTTGCGATGAGTTCGCTGAGCGCCGAGGTGCCTAGGGTGACGTAATCGCGGATCCGGACCAGCTCGGCCAGCACCGGCGGTGGCGCCAGGCACCAGCCCACTCGCAGGCCGGGCAGGCCGTAGGCTTTGGACACGGTTCCGGTCACGGCCACCAGCGGATCGCTGCCAGCAGCTGGCTGCACCAGCTGGGCGTCATAGACCAGCTCGGAGAATGCTCCGTCCCAGATCAGCATCGCGCCGACCTGGCCGGTCAGCTCCAACAGCCTGGTCAGCTGCCGGCTGGTCAGATGCGCGCCGGTCGGGTTGTGCGGGAAGTTGACCAGCACCGCCCGCACGCCCGGGTGCAGCAGCTCTCCGAGCTCGTCCAGATCAGGCTCGAAGTTGCGCTCCGGCCGCAGCGCCCAGCTCACCATCCGGGCACCGAGTGCCGCCGGGATCCGCCCCAGCGACGGGTACACCGGGTCCAGCACGATGACCTCGTCGCCGGCCGACAGCTGTGCTGACAGCAGCAGGAACAGCGCCTCGGTCGAACCGTTGGTGATCAGCACCTCGTTCGGATCGGCCGCGCCGAACCGGCTTGCCACCGCGGCTCGCAACGCCTCGCAACCCAGCGACGGGCTGTCCCGAAAGGTCAGCTCGGTCAGCTGCGCCATGGTCAGCGACGTCCGATCCAGCAGCTCCCCCAGCCGGTAGTCGGCAACCCCGGAACTGGAGATGTCGATCGCCACTTCGAAGTAGCGGTCCCGCAGCCAGTCCTCCAGCTCGGATGCCATCACCTTGCGCATCGTCATGGCTAGCCGATGAGCCGGGTCGTCGAGTCCGCCCGGCTGGGTCGGGCGCGGCGCAGGTCGGTGATGATGTTCACCCGTTTGAGCCAGCGGTCCTTGCCGTCGTAGTAGGCCCGAAACGGCCGCCGGCCGTGCACCGCGTTGCGGTTGTCGATGATCGCGATGTCGCCGGGCCGCAGTGGCAGCTCGTAGATATTGTCGTCCAGGTGGGCGATCACCGCGGCGAGCGCGTCGGCTGCCACCGGATCGTCGTCCGGCGCCGCGGTGAAGTCCCGGTCGATCCGCAGCGTCGGCGCGTCCGGGTGACCGCTTAACACCGCGACCCGGGGCGGCTCGACCCGCCGGCGTTCGATCCGATCCGCCGCCTGCTGCTCGGTCTCGCCAGTGGTGGTCGGGGTGGCCTGATGCGAGGTGTCCGGACGGATCAAGAACCGTTTCTGATGCAACACCTCGAGCACCTGCGGCGCGAGCGCCTGCGGTTCGAGGTAGGACAGGGTGGTCGGCACCGGCTCCCGGCTGCGCAGGCACATCAAGGCCACGTAATCGGCCCTCGCGTCGGAAAAGGCATCTTCGGTGTGCCAGCCCAGTTCCTTGGCACTGCTCGAACTGACTTCGCTGGTCTCGAAGCCGGGAATCGGCAACACGTCGGTCACCACCCGGCCGTCCTGCTGGGTCAGCCAGCCGATCAGATCGCCGAACAGGCTCGCATACAGCGCCAGCAGGTAGCTGTGGGCCGGTGAGTCCGAGGGTTCGGCGGCCCGCCAGTGCCCGGGCGTGTCACCCACCAGGTCGAGGGCGCGCACGGCGTTGGCCAGCACCACGGCGTGGGTGCGCTCGTTGAGCCTGGCCAGGTTGCACGCGCGCCTAATCGGTTGGGACAGCTCGTGGGCCAGCACCGCAGCCTCGGCCAGGAAGGCCGGTTCCTGCGCTGAGGAATAGCGCCGCGCGCAGTTTCGGGCGAGTTCGAAAGCGTGATCGGCGTCGACGGCTGGCACGGCATAGCTGAGCAGTCGCCCCGAGCGGCCAACCGTGATCTCGTGAAACCCTGGCTGCTCGAAGGCCGGGACGAGTGGCTGGTCGGCGGTGGCCGCGCGGGCAGTGGTGGACGGCGCGCTGGTCATGATTGTTCTCCCTGGATCGGCGTCGAGCGGCGGGGCGGTCAAGAGGTCGGTGCGGGGGCGGCTCCGGTGACATCGGTGGGCGGTGCCGGTTGGTCGCAGATGGCCAGCGCCGCCTGCAGCAGGACGTCGGCGCCGCGCACCAGGTCCGCGGCCGCGGTGGACTCTCCCGGCGCGTGGCTGATCCCGCCGATACTCGGTACGAAGATCATCCCGATCGGGGTTTCGGCCGCCATTACCTGCGCATCATGTCCAGCGCCGCTGGCCAGCAGCATCGACTCCAGGCCCAGCCGATCGGCCGCCGAGGAAATCTGCTCGATCAGCCGCGGGTCACCCAGTGCCGGCGCGCACCGCATCACCGGCGCCTGGCTGATCTGCACCCGGCAGCTGGCCGCGATCTGATCGAGCCGGCCGGCCAACGACCGCTCGGCCTCGGCCAGCCGCCGGGGAGCGCTGTCGCGTAGCTCGACGCCCAACCGGACCCGGCCGGCGACGACGTTGGTCGATTGTGGATCGACGTCGAGCGTGCCGACCGTGGCCACCGCGCAGCGGCGCTCGTCACGGGCCATCGCCTCGACCGCGAGCACCACCCGGGCGGCCGCGGCCAGCGCGTCGCGCCGGTGCTCCATCGGCGTGGTGCCGGCGTGATTCTGGCTGCCCTCGACGACGACGCTGAGTACGGTACGTCCGGTTATCGCGCTGACCACGCCGATCGGGATGCCGGCCTCGTGCAGCACCGGCCCCTGTTCGATGTGCAGTTCCAGGTAGCCGCCCACCGAGCCCGGCGCGACCCGGGCCTGGCCCAGCCGGCTCAGGTCGCCACCAGCCGCTCGCAGCACGCTGTCGATCGGGGTGCCGTCGCGGGCAATCAGCTCTCCGGGATCGGCTAGTTGCCCGGTGAACGCCTTGGAGCCCCAGAACGGGCAGTTCAGGTAGCCGCCCTCTTCGTTCGCGAAGCCGATTACCACTGGTTCGTAAGGCAACCTGAGCGTCAGCTGGTCCAGTACCCGCAGCACCTGCACGCCGGCGAGCACCCCGTAGGCACCGTCCAGGCTGCCGCCCTGCTCGACGGTGTCCAGGTGTGAGCCGATCAGCAGGATCGGCCGGCCGGTCACCGGCTCGCGGCGGCGCAGGATGAGGTTGGCCGCGGCATCGGTACCGGCCTGCAGGCCGTAGCGCCGTGCCAAGCCGGACACCAACTCGCGGGCCGCTCGCTCCGAGGCGGTCAGCCCCAGCCGGCTCAGCCCGCCACGCGGATCGGCGCCGACCCGCGCCAGCGCTTCGACGGACGCGAGCAATTCCGCACCAGCCACCCGCGCTGTTCCGGTACCTGCTACGGCCGCAGCCCCGATCATCGACATCTGCCCGCTCAGCCCAACCCGGCCCGCACCGCAAGCCCGGCCTCCCGGGTGCCCAGCGAACCGCCGAGGTCGGCGGTAACGCTGCCGTTGGCGATGCACCGCTTGACCGCAGCGCTGATCGCCGCGGCCTCGGCCGGCCAGCCCAGCGTGTCGAGCATCATCGCGGCGCTGAGGATCGCGCCAATCGGGTTGGCTACTCCGCGGCCGGCGATGTCCGGAGCGCTGCCGTGCACCGGTTCGTACAGGCCAAAACCGGTGAGCGGATTGAGGTTGGCCGACCCGCAGGTTCCGATGCCACCGGCCAGCACCCCTGCCAGATCGCTGAGAATGTCGCCGTAGGAGTTGTTCGTGACGATGACCTCGAAGGACTCCGGGTCGGTGACCAGCCGCATCGCGGCCGCATCGACATAGAGGTGAGAGGTGATCAGGTCCGGGTGCTTGGCACAGGCCTCGGCCCAGCACCGCTGCCAGAGCGTGCCGCCATGCGGGACCGCATTGGACTTGTCGACCATGCAGACCTTCTGCCGGGCGATCGAGAATGCATAGTCGATGATTCGAGAAACGCCGAGGTAAGTGCTGATGTCGGTGTCGATGGCAAGCTCGTCACCGGTGCCCGATCGCAGCAGACCGCCGATGCCGCCATAGAGACCCTCGCTGTTCTCGCGCACGATCAGGCAATCGATCCGGCGGTGGGCATCGCGCAGCGGGTTGAGCCGGTCGTCGGCCAACCGGGCCGGCCGGAGGTTGACGTAGAGGCCAAGCTCGTTGCGCATTCGTAGCAGCACCGAACGGGCGTAGTCGGTGGACCTGACTCGCGGGTCGCCGATTGCACCGAACAGCACCGAGTCGCTTGCCCGTACCGCCTCGAACTCCTGCTGTGACATGGCCACGCCGGTGGCCAGGTAACGGTCGGCGTTGATGTCGTCGAAGACCGCGAACTGCAACCCGACCCCGGTTGCCTCGATGACCATCAGGGCCTGCTCGATGACCTCCGGGCCCACCCCGTCGCCAGGAATCACAGTGATCGAACCGTTCATCGACGCGCCCACCGACCCAACGCAGGCTCGGCCCGGCCCGAAATCGCGCCCCGCCGCACCTGCGGCAGCCCGCCGGTGCGGTGCGCCTCGTAGCGGCTGATCTCGGTCTCGCGCAGCAGCGTGTTGCCGATGTCGTCCAGACCGAGCAGCAGCAACTGCCGCCGCTTGGGTTCGATGCCGAACGCGAAGCACAGCTCACCGGCGGTCACCGTGCAGGCCTCCAGGTCGGTGACCAGGACGACGGTGGGCCGTGCCGCCAGCAGCACGCGCAGCTGGTCGAGTTGATCGGGCGGCAACGGCACCGCAAGCAGCCCGTTGACCAGCGCGTTACGGTAGAAGATGTCGCCGAAGCTGCTGGCCAGCACTACTCGGAATCCCCAGTCCCGCAAGGCCCAAACCGCATGCTCGCGAGAGCTGCCGGTGCCGAAGTTGTGACCGCCGACCAGGACGCTGGCATCGGCCGCCAGCGGCTGGTTGAGCACGAAGTCCGGATCGGAGCGCCAGTGCGCGAACAGGGCATCGGCATAGCCGGTCCGGCCGAGCCTCTTGCAGAATTCAGCCGGGATGATCTGGTCGGTGTCAACGTCGTCGCGGTCCAGCATGACCGCGGTCCCGCCCGCCTGTTTCACAGCGCGCATGCCGCCTCAGTCTCCCTGCTCGAGCAGCCTGGGCGACTGCAGCCGTCCGGCGACGGCGGTCGCAGCGGCAACCGCCGGAGATACCAGATGGGTTCGGGCCCGGGTGCCCTGCCGTCCCTCGTAGTTGCGGTTGGACGTCGAGGCGATGCGCGGACTGCCCTGGGCCCGATCAGGGTTGATACCCATGCACATCGAGCATCCGGACAGCCGCCACTGGGCTCCCGCCCGTCGGAAGATCTCGTCCAGGCCTTCCCGCTCGGCCTGCGCGCGGACGTCCATTGACCCCGGCACCACCAGCATCGTCACCCCGTCGGCGACCCGCCGGTTCCGCAGCACCGAGGCCGCGGCGCGCAGGTCTTCGATCCGGCCGTTCGTGCACGAGCCGAGGAACACCATGTCGACGTCCAGCGACTGCATCTCGGTGTTCGGCACCAGCGCCATGTACTCCAGCGCTCGGCGAGCGGCGACCCGTTGCGGTTCGGAGTCGAAGGAATCCGGGTCGGGCACCCGTCCGGTCAACGGCACCGCCTGTCCCGGATTGGTGCCCCAGGTGACGAACGGCGCGAGCGCGCTGACGTCCACCCGGACGGACCGGTCGTAGCTGGCCGCCGGGTCGCTGGCCAGCGAACTCCAGCGCTCGATGGCATGCCCGAAGTCCGTGCTGCCGGGCGCGAACTTGCGGCCGGCCAGGTAGTCGAAGGTAGTCAGGTCCGGGGCTATCATACCGGCCCGTGCACCGGACTCGATAGTCATATTGCATAAGGTCATTCGGCCTTCCATCGACAGCCCTCGCACGACCTCGCCGCGATACTCCACGATGTGGCCGTGGGCACCGTTGGCACCGAGCTGGGCAACCAGCGCCAGCGCCAGGTCCTTGGCGGTGACATCGGTCGGAGCAGTGCCGAGGAAGTCCACCGACATGGTGCGTGGTCGCTCCACCGCGATGGTCTGGGTCGCCAGCACGTGCTCGACGTCGCTGGTGCCCACCCCGAAGGCCAGCGCGCCGAAGGCCCCGAGCGTCGAGGTATGGCTGTCGCCGCAGATCACCACCATGCCCGGCTGGATGAGTCCCAGTTCGGGGGCGACCACGTGCACGATGCCCTGGTTGGCGTCACCCATCTGCAGGTTTTCGATGCCGAACTCAGCACAGTTGGCACGCAGTGTCTCGATCTGGGCACGGCCCAGCGGATCGAGCAACTGCAACGTGTCGGTCGGGACGTTGTGGTCCTCGATGGCCAGGCTCAGGTCCGGCCGCCGCACCGGACGACCGGCGATCCGCAAGCCCTCGAAGGCCTGCGGGGAGCTTGCCTCGTGCAGCAGGTGCAGGTCTACGAACAGCAGGTCCGGCTCGCCTGGCTCGAAATGCACGACATGCGAATCCCAGACCGCGTCGATGAGGTTGCGACCGGCATGGGTCATCGCGGCGCACCGGCGAGGGTCGGCCGGCTGAGCTGTTGCCGCGCGATCTCACCGAGTTCGGTCAGGGTGACGCATTCGCCGTTGCTGCGATCGGCGACGAACTGCTCGTAAAGCACGTCGACGAACTCGTCGGTGACCGGGAGGTCTTCTTGCTGAAGGACGTAGCGAACTACGTTGCGGCCCGAGTGCCGCCCGACCAGCATCTCGCGGTGGCGACCGAAGCGCTCCGGCTCGACGTATTCATAGGTGATCGGAGCGCGCAGCATGCCGGCCTGATGGATGCCGGCCTGGGTGGCGAAGGCGTTTACCCCGAAGATCGCCTTGTTGCGCGGTTGCGGTAACCCGATGAAGTCCATCAGCATCACGAAGATCGGGTACAGCTGCTCGGTGCGCAGTTCGAGCCGCACGCCGTAGTGCTCGCCCTTGTAGTGCAGCACTGCCGCGAGCTCCTCCAGCGGGGTGTTGCCGGCCCGCTCGCCGATCCCGGCGATGGTGGTCTGGACCTCGTCGACGCCGGCCTCGATGGCCGACAACACGTTGGCCAGCGACAATCCCATGTCGTGATGGCAGTGGGTGCCGAGCTTGAGGTCCGGGCCGACCCAGCCTCGGATCTTGCTCATCATGGCGCCGTACTCGGCGGGAATCATGTGGCCCACCGTGTCGGCCGCCACCACCGAGGTCGCCCCCTCGGCCAGCGAGGCTTCGATCAGCGCGCGCAGGTAATCGTCGCTGCCCCGCGAGGCGTCCTCGATCCCCAGCGACACGTCGCGGAAGCCGAGCGAGCGGGCGAACCGGATCGAGGACACGATCTCGGCCACCCCCTCCGCGGCGGTAATGCCGCGCTTGTGCTCCAGGTGCACCGCACTGCCGGTAGCCATCAGCTGCAGTTGGTGACGCTCGACGCCACCGGCCTCGGCAGCGATCGCGATGTCGGCGTGATCTGCCCGGTTGAGCGTGGCGAGCTTGGCGGTGGTGAGCGCCTGGGCGATCAGCCGGGTCGCCTCGACATCCCGCGGCGACGAGCTGGGAAAGCCGGACTCGATGACATCGACGCCCATCGACTCCAGCGCGAGGGCCACCTGGAGCTTCTGCTCCGGCGACATCGCATTGCCGGGTGCCTGCTCGCCGTCACGCAGCGTGGTGTCGAAGACGGAGAGCCGTCGGCGAGCCGGCGCGGGCTGCGGTGTCATGTCTGCCTCCTGGTCATTGCCGGGCCGTCCAATCGATTCCGAATCGTGGATTGCACGCTCACGACCGGCGGGGATACGCCGTGGAATTCGGACTACCATTTCGAACCGTCGTACATCGGCATATTCAGCTGCAATCACCGCGCTATTGCCGCCCGTCCCGGCCGGTCGCAGGTCGGCTTTCAACCCGCCGGATCGGTCGCTCGCACAGCGACGCCAGCATCGGAAACGCCGCCGCCGGGCCGGCAGCGATGGTGGCGCGATATGGCAGGCAGCGAGGCTGCTGTGATCCGGCTCTGATCAGTGAGGTGGCAATGTCCGACAATCCGGCGACCAACAACCCGGCAGGTAGCAGTGCTTCCCGGCGACTCGAGGACTACTTCCTGGCTGCGGCCGCCCGCTTCCCCGACCACCCGGTCATCCGCGCCGGCGACCTGACCCTCAGCTACCGGCAGGCGCAGGCACGCGCGGTCGCGCTGGCCCATCAACTGGTGAACCTGGGGGTCGGCCCCGAGGGAATCGTCGGGTTGTTGCTCGACCGGGGCGCGCCAGCGGTGCTGGCGACCCTCGCGGTACACCTGGCCGGCGCGGCCTACCTTCCGATCAGTCCGGAGCTGCCCGCCGAGCGGCTGGCCTTCATCCTCGGCGATGCCCAGCCGCTGGTCTTGATCACCACGCCCGACCACCTGCACGCGGCGCAGCAGACCGGCCTACCGGTACTGCTGCTCGATCTGGCCGAACCGATCACCGGGCAGCCGAATGAGTTGGCCACGCTGCCCCGCGATGTGCGGCCGGACGATCTCGGCTGGGTCATCTACACCTCCGGTTCGACCGGGACGCCGAAGGCCGTGCTGGTCAGCCACGCCGGACTGCACCTGGTCGCCGACTTCCAGCGACAGCGGCTGGGCGTGCGCGCGCACGAGCGCGTCCTGCAAGTGGCCTCACCATCCTTCGACGCCTGCCTGTTCGAGATGTTGGTGGCCTTCAACACCGGTGGGACGCTCTATATCCCGGCGCTGGTCGGCGAGGTAGACCGCGATCTGGCCGGCTTCCTGCAGCGCAACAGGATCAGCGTCGTCGCGGTGCCACCAGGGGTGCTGGCCAGCATCGAGGACCCGAGCACCCTGCCGGACCTGCAGACCCTCGTCGTCGGTGGCGACGCGTGCTCGGTGGCGGTGGCCGACCGCTGGGGTGGACGGGAGCTGTGGAACGTCTACGGGCTGACTGAGACAACCGTGATCTCAACCGCCCACCGGGTTTGCAGCGATGATGTCGCCGCCGGCGAGGTGCCGGTCGGTCAGTCGCTGCCTGGCGCGCGCTGCCTGGTACTCGACGACGACTTGGCGCCGGTGCCGGCCGGCTGCCCCGGTGAGCTCTACATCGGCGGTCCGGGGGTGGCTCGCGGGTACTTGAACGCAGCGGCCATCACCGCCAAGCGCTACCTGCCGGATCCGTTCAGCGCGGAACCGGACAACCGGATGTTCCGGACCGGCGACCGCTGCCTGGTCGATCAGAACGGCGCGCTGCGTTTTCTCGGACGGGTCGACCGGCAGGCCCAGATTCGCGGTTACCGGGTGGAGCTGGACGAGATCGAGCTGGTGCTGCGACGCTGTGAGCAGCTCAGCGCTGCCATTGTGGTCGCCGAAGACGATCCAGCCGGCACCGGCTTGCGGATCGTCGCTTACGTCGCAGCTCGCGGCGATGACCTCGATACCGGCGCACTGCGTCGAAGGATGGCAGAGCTGCTGCCCGCTCAGCTGATCCCGTCGGTGTTTCACCAGCTCGACCAGCTACCGGTCAACGCCAACGGCAAACTCGATCGAGAGGCAGTGACCGGTCTCGCTGCCGCGACTGCACAGCAACAGCAACGACAACCGGTCGGGTCCACCGGTGAGCTGCTAGCCACCCACTGGGCAGAGTTGCTCGGGGCTCGGCCAGGGCCGGCGGACAACTTCTTCGAGCTGGGCGGTCACTCGCTGACCGCCAACCGGTTGCTGCTGGCCCTGCGCTCGGATTTCGGGGCCGGGGTTCCGTCCGGCATCGTCTATGACCACCCGGTGCTGGCCGAGCTGGCCGTGGCACTGGACGCGCTCGGGGCGCCACCGCAGGCGGGGCGGCGGCCGACCACCCCGGCACCTGCCCTGGTGCGGCGGGCCAGGCGAGGCCCGAGGGACAGCGGCGAGGCTAAAACGAGGCCGCGCGGCTGATAAAAATCATTGCATATTTTATAAAAGCGATAACTATGTAGAGAACATCCGGATTTAGAGGTAGCCAATGGTTGACGAGAGTTGCGAACCACTACGTTTTCGCCTCTTGGGCGACGTCGAAGTCCTGTGCGGAAAGATCCGGCTCCCGGTGCGGGCCCAGCGTCAGCGCACGATCATCGCGATCCTGCTGCTGAATGCCAATCGCGTGGTGCCCATTGATCAACTGATCGATGCGGTGTGGGAGGACGACCCACCGGCCACCGCTCGCAGCCAGGCCCAGATCTGCATCTCGGCGTTGCGCCGGCTGCTTGCCAGGCACGGCGCGGCCGATCTGTTGGAAACCCGCGAGACCGGCTACCTGCTGCGCGTAGCACCGGAGGCCCTCGACGTGTCGAGGTTCGACCGGCTGGTTGCCGCTGCTCGCGCCTCGGCAGACAGCGGTGACCTCGAGACCGCCGCGCAGCAGCTCACCGACGCGCTGGCGCTCTGGCGTGGACCCGCCATGAGCGGGGTCGCCGAGCGGTGGGGGGCGTTGTCTGCTGCCTGGCTGAACGAGACCCGGCTCGGTGCTCAGGAGGATCTGTTCGAGATCCAGGCCAACCTCGGCCGGCATCACGCGATCATCGCCGACCTGACCCGGCACCTGAACGAGAACCCGCTGCGCGAGCGGCCCCGCGCCCAGCTGATGATTGCCCTGCACCGGTGCGGGCGCCAGCCCGAGGCGCTGGAGGTGTACCGGGTTGGCCGGCTGCAGCTCATCGATCAGCTTGCCATCGAGCCGAGCCCGATGCTGCGCGATCTCGAACACGCAATCCTGTCCAACGATTCCAGCCTGGTGTTGCCCGAACAGGCGCCCAGGCAGCGACCGTCGGTCTCGACGGGTGAGCCGGCCGCGCATCAGCTGCCCGCCGACATCGCTGACTTCACCGGCCGGACCGCACTGCTGGTCAGGATCGCTGAAGCGCTGAACGAACCGAGACTGCGCATCGACCGGGTCCGGCAGGCGTCGGCCCGGGTGGTGCCCCCGCCGGGTCGCAGCGCCTCGGCGGTGCCGGTGGTGGTGCTGGTCGGCCGTCCCGGCGCGGGCAAGAGCGCGCTGGCAGTGCACGCGGCGCACCTGCGTTCAGCCAGCGATCCGGACCAGGTCCAGCTCTATGCAGATCTGCGCGGCTCGACCGATCAACCCGAAGACCCGTACGCGGTGATGGCCGGCTTCCTGGTCGCGCTCGGGGTCTCGTCCGAGGCGATCCCGGCCGGACGGGCCGCTCAGGCCCAGCTGTATCGCAGCCTGCTGGCCGAGCGACCGGCCACGGTGATCCTGGACGACGCGGGCTCGGAAGAGGCGGTCCGGGATCTGCTGCCCGGCTCGTCGGCCTGCGTGGTGATCGTGACCAGCCGGCGGGCGTTCGGCTCGCTGCTCGGCGCGGCAGTGCTCAAGGTCGCCGAACTCGATGTTCAGGAAGGTGACCAGCTGCTGGCTACGATCATCGGCCGGCCCCGGTTCGAGCGCGAGGCCGCGGCGGGTCGCCAGCTGGTCGAGGCGGTCGACTGCCTGCCGCTCGGCATCCGGATGATCGGCGCCAAGCTGCTGCTGAAAACGCATTGGACGCTGGCCGAACTCAGCGCCCGGATGGTGGATGGCAGCCGCTGGCTGGACGAGCTGGCGGTCGGCGAGCTGTCCGTGCGGCGGTGCCTGGACTCCGCCCGGAGCGGCCTGTCCGAGCCGGCCCGCCGGCTGCTCGGCGCGCTGACCGCACTCGACCACGAGGAGGTGCCGGCCTGGGTCGCCTCGGCCATCCTCGACCTGAACTACTCGATGAGCATGGAGTACCTCGAGGAACTCGTCGACGCCCAGCTGGTGGCGACCAGCCGGACTCAGTCCGGCGCGCTGCGCTATCGGCTGAGCGGGCTGAATCGCAGCTACGCCCAGCAGACCCGTGAGCTCGACGGCGAGCAGGCGCGCGCGGTCCTGACCCGGGTCAGCCACGGCTGGTTGAGGCTGGCCGGGCGGGCCTACCGCAGCCTGAGCGGGCAGCCGCTGGCACCGATCTCGCTGTCCAGCGCCGCGATGGAGAGCCCGCACGAGCCGATCGTCGAGATCGATCCGCTCGGCTGGCTGGACCGCGAACGCCACCTGTTGCTCGAGATCGTCCAGCAGGGTTTCGCAGCCGGCGTGCAGGAGCCCGCTGCCGAGCTGGCGATCGTGCTATCGATGCTGCTGGAAATCAAGGGCTACCCACCGGACGCCGAGCGCGGGGTGGCCGGCTACCTGGCCGCCGCAGACACATAACAGGCCAGCCGGGACTGGACCTCGTCGAGAAAGCCCAGGCTCCGGTTGAATGCCATCCGGACGAAGCGCGCGTCCGGGTCGGCGCCATCGGAGCAGAAGAACTGCCCAGGGGCGACCAGCACCCCCGCGTCCCGGACCAGCCGGTAGGCCGTCGCCTCGCTGTCCTTATCGGTGGCCGTCAGGTAGCCGAGCAGGTAGCAGCTTCCCTGTGGCTGGTTGGTCGCCATGCCGAACTCCTGCATGATCTCGACCAGCCGGTCACGCTGGCTGGCAAGGTTATCCGCCGTCGAGCACAGGTCGAGACCGGCCTCGGCAGCCTGCGCGGCCGCTGCTTGCAGCGGGGTGGCGGCACCACCGGACAGGACGGTGTGCACCTGCCGGACCGGTTCGCTGAGCGCGCCGGCCGCCCGCAGGTAACCAAGCCGCCACCCGCTGACCGCCTGCGATTTCGACAAGCTGCCCAGTACCACACTGCGATCCAGCAACGCTGGCACCTCGCAGGCCGAGACATGCTGTTGGCCGTCGAAGACGAAGGCCGAGTAGATCTCGTCGGAGATCACGATAACGTCCCAGCGCAGGCAGAGTTCTGCGATCTCGTCGAGGTCGGCGCGGCTGAGCACCCGCCCGGTCGGGTTGTTCGGGGTGCTGATCATGATGGCGCGGGTGCGCGGGCCGAACGCGCCGCGCAGCTCGGCCGGGTCGTAGTTCCAGTCGGGCCGGCGTAGCTTGACCAGCCGCGGCAGGCCACAGGCAAGCGCGATCGCGCTGAGGAAGTTCTCGTCGAAGGGCTCGAAGACGATCACCTCGTCGCCCGGGTTAATGGTAGCCAGCACCGCTGCGGCCAGCGCCTCGGTGGCACCGACCGTGATCGTCAGCTCGCTCATCGGATCGGTGGCGACCGGCAGCGACTTGGCAATGTGCTGGCGCAGCAGCAGATTGCCGTCCGGCCTCTCGTACTGGTTCCAGCCGTCCCGCATCGCCCGGCTGGCGAACTCGATCAGTTGGGTGGGGGTCCTCGGCGCGGCCGGGATTCCCAGGGCCAGATCCAGCGCGCCGATCTGCCCGGCGTCGCGTAACAGCGTGAACAGTTTGCCAGGGGCCAGTTCGGCGACCCGGCGCGCTGCTGGCATCGCATTGCTCACTCGGCTCGTCCTCGGTCGTCGGCGACGGATCGCGGGTTTGGCAGGCGGTAGCCCGGGACGGGCTACCGCGAACTCACGCTAGGACAGGCCATTATCGGGGCAATATCACCGGGTTCGGGCAACCCCGATGATCGAGCGCATCCGTGCCGACGCAAGCTCGACCACCACCCGGCCGGCCGGTGATGGCTGGCCGCCCCGGCGGTGCACGATCGCGAACTCGTCCCAGAGCCGCGGCCGTAAGGAGACCCGGCCGAGCGCCTGATCCAGTCGGTCGCCAAGCCGGTGCAGCGCGCCCCGCGCGGTGATCGCGTCCCCCAGTCCGCGCGCGGCCAGTTCCAGCGCCACCTCGATGTGGCAACGGGGCCGCGAGCTCGTGATCGCGCGCCGCGTCGAGTTGGAAGGACCCCTCGACCGGTTCCTCCGAGACCCTGCGCGATGACCCGGTTCGGCGCGTCTCGGGCACCGCGGTGTTCCCGCCTCCGACATTCCCTCGCCCGACCTGACGGTGGGGTGGTTGTTGCTATGCCTAGGACCGCTGCGAGGGCAGGTCGAACTCGGTCTGGTAGCTAAGGTGGTTGCCAAAGATGATGTTCGCCGCCGTTCGCTGCGGACTCCGTAGGTTCGCTCAGGTGCCTGAGCCGCTTGTGTTAGGGGATTTTCGAACCGGAGCGGCCCGTCGCGAACCAGGCTTTGCGGTGCTGGCAGTGTCGGGGTCAGGGTTCGCATCTCAGCCTTACCCGCTGGGCGCGCAGCCGACCCGCCGGGCGTAGAACCGAACCCGTCCGTGCCAATGGGTGACAACTTCGGCAACCCGATTCAGGCCCGAGCCCGCGATTCCGTGCGCTACGCAGCTTGAAACCGCTGCCACCGGTCCTGCAGACGATCCGGATCGGGCCGCTCGACGAGCCTGCTGGGCAGCCGCATGAGCTTGGTGCCATGGTGTTCCTGCAGACCGTGCAGCAGCATCGGCCCGTCGATCTCATACAGCAGCCGGGAATGGATCTCGATGGTGTAGTCCGGACGGATGCCGAGAATGTTGCGGTCATAGGCCACGTGGTGGATCTTGCACAGCGCGATGCCGTTGGTAACGATGGGTGCGCCGCCGGCTTCGATGTCGGGAGTGATGTGTGCGGCGTCGAGCAGCTCCCGGTGCCCGAGCCGGCAGACGCTGCATTGGGTCCGGTAGGCCCGCATGACAGTCGCGGCGAACGTGGCCTGATGCAGCCGCACCCTGCGTTGGGCCACCAGGTAGCGGCGAAGCTCCGATTCCACCGGGCTGCCCGTGGCCAGCTCGGCGCCGGCCGGGGTGGGGGAGAGCACGAACTGCTCCAGTTGCGTCTCCTCCGCGACGAGGTACTCGGGAAACAGCGGCTGGAACAGGCCGGGCTGCAGGCCGACCAACCAGATCAACGGCAACTGGTCGCGCATCGCTACCCGCAGGCTCTGATTCTCTGCCTGCCCACCCTCGTCGCGGCGGAACTTGTACCGGGGCAGGCCGTCCGGTCCGACGACATCGGCGTAAGGGCTGGGCCTGCCGGCTGCCGCCGCGGCTGTCATGATCGACAATGCTGCGGACCAGCCTTGAGGTTTGCGGATGCCACGGCCTCGATCCACCAGTGGGAATCGGGTTCCGTGGTAGCGGAAGTCGTTGGCCAGTTGTTCGCGACTGACCGGGATCGTGCCGGCAAGCGTGACCTGCTCCAGCCACTGCATGGCTGCGGCACGGATCTCGTCCTCGACGCTCACGTGCAGATCCTGTCGCGTTCGGACCGGCGGATCAACTCAGGCGAGCCGGCCGATCCAGAGGGTGTCGCGAGCGCGGGTCATGGCCACGAACAGGGTGCGGTTGCGCAGCTCGCGTGCTTCCGGCTGGCTTTCTTGGACTTGGTCGTCGTCGAGTTGGCTGTCGCGGCTTCGCCTGCGTCGAACGAGAGTTAACATAAGCGGCGCGGCCCGACGGGCTTGCGCCTTTGCCGCCCGTCGGTGTTGGCGCTAGTTGCCCCCACCCGCACGACTCTGTTCGTGCTGCCCTGGGACAACGACCGTGACGCTGCGCTACTCCGCCGACGCGTTCTCTCGCGTCGCCTCAACGGAGTCGGTGGTGGAGAACCTGTTCGAGCAGATGCTTTACCAGGCGGGTCGACGAACGTCCCCGAGTGAAGTTCGCTCGTGGCGTCGTAGCTTGCCGGTGCTCGCGCAGGACTTGGTCGACGCAGGGCTGGGCAACGTCGAGGTGATGGTCGAGTACCAGCTGCCGCTAACCTCGCAGCGTGCCGATGTGGTCTTGGCGGGGGCACATCCGATCACCGGCAGGTCCTCCTTCGTGGTGGTCGAGTTGAAGCAATGGTCCTCCGCGCGCCGCTGGGAGGGTGACCCGAATCTTGTGGTGGTCGACGGTCAGCCCGGTGGTCCGAAGACGCATCCGGTCCGCCAAGTTCGGGGATACTGCACGCACGTCATCGACTTCGCCCGAGCGCTGCAAGGTGATGAAGACTCGGTGGCAGGTGTCGCGTACCTGCACAACGCTGTGTCGCACGAATCCGTAGCAGAGCTGTTCGAGTTTCGGCCCGACCTGCACGGACAACTGTTCACCGGGGCTGATCGGGCTCGGCTACATGAGTTTCTTCGAAGCCGACTCGATCCCGCCGTGCCCGGTGCCCCGTTCGCCGACGAACTCCTGCGCTCGGCGGTGGCCCCGTCCCGACAGCTACTGGCCGTGGCTGCCAAAGAGGTACAGCAGCGCGAGCAGTTCACGTTGCAGGGTGATCAGCAGTTGGCCGTTGACCTCGTGATGCATGAGGTTGCCCGAGCCCGACGTGCCGACATCAAGTCAGTGGTCATAGTGTCCGGTGGGCCGGGCAGCGGGAAAAGTGTGATCGCGCTGTCATTGTTGGGCGACCTGGCACGCCAAGGACGCACCGTGCTGCATGCCACGGGTTCGCGATCGTTCACACAGACACTGCGAAAAGTCGCAGGCAACAGGGCACCGCGGGTGCAGAAGCTGTTCAAGTACTTCAACCAGTTCATGGATGCCGAACGCAATGGTCTGGAGGTGCTGATCCTGGACGAGGCGCATCGGATCCGGGAAACGTCGGTTAACCGCTACACGAGCGTTCAGTACCGCACTGGTCGGTTGCAGCTGGATGAACTGATGAGTGCGGCTCGGGTGCCGGTGTTCCTGTTGGATCAGAATCAAGTCGTCAGACCGGGAGAAATGGGCGAGGTTGAGGCGATCAAGGCCTACGCCGAGGCGCACGGCCTGCGGGTCCACGAAGTGTATCTCGAGGAGCAATATCGATGCGGCGGCAGCGCGGCTTATATCGATTGGGTCGAGAGCCTGCTTGGGCTCACCGCGGAAGGTCCTACCTCGTGGACAGGTGACGAGCGATTCGACCTCCGGGTCGCGGACTCACCGCTGGAGATGGAGCAGTTCCTGCTCAGCAAAGAAAGCGACGCCTACACTGCCCGGATGGCCGCCGGCTACTGCTGGCAGTGGAGTGATCCGCGCCCAGACGCGACGCTGGTCCCCGATGTTGCCATCGGAGACTGGGCTCGGCCGTGGAACCTCAAAGGCGACCGGCGGGTCGGCACCGCGCCGCCCGCCGCTCTGTGGGCGAGCGATCCAGGTGGCTTCGGTCAGGTTGGCTGCGTATACACCGCGCAAGGCTTCGAGTACGACTGGAACGGCGTTATCCTCGGTCCAGACCTTGTCTGGCGCGACGGCAGGTTCGTCAGCCACCGTAAAGCGAATCGTGATCCAGATTTCCGAAACACTACGACTGTCAGCGACGAACAGTTCGACGGCCTGGTGCGCAACGTATACAAGGTGTTGATGACCCGTGGCATGGTGGGAACCGTCCTCTACTCAACCGACACGGAAACCAGGGAGGCGCTCCGCCGACTTGTGACGAAGCGCCAGCAGGTCGGCGACGCCGAGGCGTGGGCGACGGGCGGACCTTTCCTGAAGTTCCGGCCGCCGGCAGATTTTCAAGACCCGCCGCCACTACAACGTGATCTTGGCCAGTCAAGCTGGGAGTAGCCTGATCGGCACTCCAGCCGGCTTGAGGCTTGCGCGAGAAGCCGGAAACTGAAAGCAAGGAAGGCGCCGGTGCGATGTCGATGACCCGGGTCTCGGTGAGCCAGCGCCGGGCCCGGCTCGCTTGGCGGCACCGGCTGGCCACCGAGGCGCTGGCCACCGACCCGGTGCCGGTCGCACGGGATCTGATCGCGCTGCACAGCACCGACCCGTCTTCGGTCTACCTCGGCAGCTGGGCGCGAATGCACGACGGCGACGTCGCGACCGTGGAACGGGCGCTGTATGAGGACCGCACGCTCATCCGCCTGCTCGGCATGCGCCGCACCGTCTTCGTCACCAGCCTGGACGTCGCGCCGGTGCTGCAGGCGGCCTGCTCGCGGGCGGTTGCGGCACGCGAGCGGCGCAAGCTGCTGGGACTTCTGGCGGCGGCCGATGTCGCGAAGGACACCGAGCGGTGGTTGGCTGGCGCCGAAGAGATTGCCCTGCAGGCACTGCGCATTCGGGGTGAGGCGACCTCGGCCCAGCTCGCCACCGACGATCCGCGGCTGCGCGCCCAGGTCGTGCTGTCGGGCGGCAAGAGCTACGAGGGCCGCCAGAACGTCGCCAGCCGGCTGCTGCTGGTGCTGGCGGCCGAGGGCAAGGTGGTGCGCGGCCGGCCCCGGGGCTCCTGGATCTCGCACCAGCACACCTGGTCCCCGCTGACCAGCTGGCTGCCGGACGGCCTTGCCGACTGGGACACCCAGCAGGCCGAGGTGGAGCTGGGCCGGCGGTGGTTGACGACCTTCGGCCCAGGCACCGCCGATGACCTGGGCTGGTGGGCGGGGTGGACGAAGACCCAGGTCAAGCGAGTGCTGGGGGAGTTGACGCCGGTCGAGGTGGAGCTCGGCGACCACACCGGGTTGCTGCTGGCCGACGACCTGGCCGAGGTGCCCGAGCCGGAACCGTGGGTGGCCCTGCTGCCGGCACTGGATTCCACTCCGATGGGCTGGCACGAGCGGGACTGGTACCTGGGGCCGCACGGCCCGAAGCTGTTCGACCGGGTGGGCAATATCGGTCCGTCGATCTGGTGCAACGGCGAGATCGTCGGTGGCTGGGCGCAGGACCGTGACGGCGAGATCGTGACCCGGTTCCTGCGCGATGTCGGATCCGAGGCGCAGGCCGCGGTGCATGCCCAGGCGGCGGCGCTGGCGGCCCGGCTGGGTGGCGTCCGGCTCACCGCCCGCACCCGCGGCAAGACCTGGCTGGAGCACGAGCTGTCCGCCTGATCAGGTGACATCGGTCGGGTTTGGCCTAGACTCCAGCTGGCCACCGACCGCTGATCGCCCCGGATCGAAGGAGCATGCTGATGCCGATTGCCGAGTTCATTGCGGTGAACCTGGATTGTGCCGATCCGACGGCCCTGGCGAGGTTCTACGCCGAGCTCACCGGTGTCGAGATTGCCTACAGCAGCGAGGAATACGCCGGGATCACCATCCCCGACGTCGTCACCATCTATTGCCAGAAGGTCGCCGATCACCGGCCGCCGACCTGGCCGGACTCCGAACGTCCGCAGCAGTCGCACCTCGACTTCTCGGTGGCCGACCTCGACCAGGCCGAGGCGGCGGCGATCAAGCTCGGGGCCAGCAGGCCCGACTTTCAACCGGGCGGCGAGAAGTGGCGGGTGTTGGCAGATCCGGCCGGTCACCCGATCTGCCTCTGCCTGCGAAGCTGATCTGCGGCGCGGGGAGGAGCGGCTTTTCGATGGCGAGGTATGTGGCGTTACTGCGCGGCGTCAACGTCGCGGGCAAGAACAAGCTGCCGATGAGCGATCTGCGCTCGTTGCTGACCAATCTCGGCGCGTCGACGGTGCGGACGTACCTGCAGAGCGGCAACGCGGTATTTGACCACCCCGCCAAAGGCCCGGGCCGGCTGGCGGCCAAGATCGAGCAGGCGCTGGCCGACGCCGGGGTGCCCGCCAAGGTCCTGCTACGCACGCCGGACGAGCTGGCCGCGGTGCTGGCCGGAAGCCCGTACTTGGACACCGAGTCGGACCTGACCAAGCTGCATGTCAGCTTTCTGGCGACGGCGCCGGCTGCGGACCGGGCCTCTGACCTTCAGGTTCCGCCGGGCGAGTCGGGCACTTTCACCTTACGAGGAAAGGAAGTACACCTGCATTGCCCGGACGGCTACGGCCGCACCAAACTGAACAACACCTTCATCGAGAAGCGGCTGGCCACCGTGGCAACCACCCGAAACTGGAAGACTGTCACCGCGCTGCACGAGCTGGCCGGCAGCGATCCCGACTGAGCGGGTCGCGAGTCAGGCCTTCTCGCAGGCGATGCCGTCCTTGTCAGCGTCCCGCCCGGTGTTGAGGGCATAGACGGCCGAGCTGACGATGAAGGTCAGCACCGGGTTCTTGCCCGAAGCGGTGTGATCGTGCGCGCCGGACCTGCCGACGCCGTGCGGGTAAACGGCGTTGAGCGCGGCGCAGTTGGGGTACCTGACCGGTGGCGAGGTGGTCTGGGCGGCGGCGCTGGTGGCGCCGTAGGCGGCGGGGGTGGCCGCCACCACGAACCGGTACTGGTAGTTCGGCACCGAGATGAAGCTGACGGTGAACATGCCCAGCGAATTGGTCACCCGGCTGAGCATCGGCTGCCAGCGGCCGTTGAGGTAGCGCTGCAGGTAGGTGGTCCGGTGCGCGCTCCGCACGATCCCGGCCGGCGAGGACTGCTTGATCAGCGCGTTGACGTAGACCGCCGCCCCCTGCCGGGAGGCCGCGATGTAGGCGTAGCTGGCGGCCGGTGTCGCGCTGGCGGCGGCCTGCGCCGGAGTCACGCCGACGCCGAGGCCGGCCAGCGAGACCAGGGCGACCGCGGCGGCTGCCGCGCGGGTGTGCATTCGGATCATCGGACGCTCCGGCAGGTCGGGATGGGGTGTGCACCGTAGCCCGGCCGACTCACCCCGGGTGGCTGGTCCGGCCGCCGTTAGGCACTACGTCTAGGAATCTCGTTACCATAACGGCACAACCCGCAACCGGTTGGCTCAGGCCTCGTTGCCGTCGCCGGTGCTGGCGCCGTCACCTTCGCCGGTGCTGGCGCGCCGGGCCCGTGCGCGCCGTTTGCCCTCGTGCATGGCCTGGACCCGGGCGATCGGGATCTGCCGGCCCTGCTCGACCAGGCCGGCGTCCAGCGCCTGCGGCGCGGGTAACAACGCCGCCCAGCAGGTGCTGTCGGTCAGCAGACCTGCCGCGTTGTGCAGGGTGAAGTCGGTCGGCGTGACACCGTCCAGCCGGTCCCAGGGCACCGGAAAGGACACCGGGACACCGACCCGCAGCCGAGGGCTGTAGGCCGCGACGATGGTGGCGCCGCCGGCCCTGGTGGAATCGAGAAACACCTTGCCGTCCCGCTCGTCCCGCACGAAGGCGGTGGTGGCGACGGCGGGATCCAACAGTTCGGCCCGGACGGCCAGGGCTCGGGTGGCAGCGGCCACCTCTTCCCTGCTCGCCCCGGCCAACGGCACGATGACGTGCAATCCCTTTGCGCCACTGGTCTTGACCGCACCCTGCATGCCGCAGTCGGCCAGCGCCCGCCGCACCAGGTGGGCCGCCCGCACCGCGAGGTCGAACGTCTGGCCCTCCGGCGGGTCGATGTCGAGCACCAGGTGGGTGGGCCGATCGGGCTGGTCGATTCGGTACAGCGTCGGGTGGTATTCCACGGCGCGCTGGTTGGCGAACCACAGCAGCGTCCGGCGGTCATTGCACAGCGCGTAGGACACCTCGCGCTTGGACGCCTCGGCCCACAGCGGCACCGTGGGGATCCAGTCCGGGGTGTACTTCGGGACGTTCTTCTGCATGAACGCCGCCTGCCCGCGCAGGATGCGGATCACCGACAGCGGCCGCTGCGCCAGCTCCGGCAGCACCCTGTCGGCGACCGCGTCGAGGTAGTTC
>JBPCPA010000067.1:0-14359 GCA_050999655.1 Jatrophihabitans sp. | reverse complement strand
GCTGCGGGCGTCTGTTTCGCACACTGTACTGATATGACCGGTGCCTGCTCAACGACGAGCGGCCGGCTACCTGACCAGCGCCGGCCCGGCTGCCTGTCAAGTCTCAGTTCGTGTCGGGCACATCTTGGCGATCGCGGCGTGGGCTGTGGTCGACAGTGGCGATCGCCATGTGAGGGTCGCTGTGGTCGTCGTGGGTTGTGCTTGCGGCCTGGCTGGCCCGGGCTGGCCGGGTGGTTTCGAGTTCAGCGTCGGCATGGACGGGAGCACACCGGACGGGGTAGCTCGGTTACGGACCGCGGGTGCCGCTGCTCGCCAATTGACGCGATCGCTGCGGCGCTGTCGCCTCGGCCTACGTGTCGATATCGAATGTGTCATGCAGCCCAGCGCTGCCGATATCGGTCACCTGCACGGCCCGGCTGGTTTCGGACCGACGTACCCAACCGAGGCCGGTGAGTGTGCCCAGCAGGGCCCTGCCGAGGGGACCGGCGAGGTGGTGGCGTTGTTCGGTCCAGTCGATGCAGTAGCGGATGTCGCGGCGCTGGTCGGTCCGTGACACGCCGAGGTCGGACAGGAAGCGCCGGCCCGGCTCGGTCAGGATGTAGTCGAGGTCGTGGCCGTAGCCGGTGCGCTGGTCCCGGCCAATCACATTGGGATCGAACCGGCCATCACCGCCGCTGAGCTGCTCGCGGTCGATCATGGTGGCCATCAGTTGGACACCCAGCCGGCCGGCGAGGTGGTCATAGCAGGTGCGGGCCTCGCGAAGCGCCCGAGCCCGAGTGCCCTGCCGTAGTGAGCGAACTGGCAGCGTGGGAGCGAGTTGTTGCAGCGCCTCGATGAGGTGGCCGGTGGCCGGCCCAGCGAGGCGGTAGTAGCGGTGCCGCCCGTGGGCTTCGACCGCGAGGAGGCCGCCCGCGGTCAGCTTGCCGAGGTGGCTGCTGGCGGTGGCTGCGCTGACGCCTGCCTCGCTGGCGAGTCGACTGGCGGGCAGCGCCCGGCCATCGTCGAGGGCCAGCAGCATGCGACACCGCGTGGGATCGGCGACCAGCGCGCCCACGGCGGCGATGTCTGCCTCGCCAACCGGCGCCGTCCAAGGCCCAACGGATTGAGTCGAGGTCTCACTCACCCGCTCAGGATAGGACGAAATCGCTTCGAGCTAGGTCGAAGTGTCGCTTGGCTGGCGTCGACCACGGCACAACAACCGCAGCCGGCGAGAAGAACCCGATCATGCCGAAGCCCGACCTTGACGACAGCACAGCGGCGACAGCCTCGTCCGCTGCCGGACGGCACTCCGAAGGTCGGGGCACGGCGCTGTGGCGACCAGCCTGGCATTCGGCGTCGTGCAGTTGGACGTCAGCGTGGTCCGGTCGATCGTTTTGGCCTCACCGCATATGAGATGGCTTCGGTCGTGCATCCGCGCGATGATGGCCGACGTGGATACGGTCGAGGTTGTCGTCGCTCATGGCGACCGGGCGACCCTGCGCGTCGACGAGGTGTTCTTGAAGATCGACATCGACCAGACCCGCACCGATGTCGAGGTCGAGGCAATGGCGATGACGCCAGTTCCGACCCCGCGCGTCCTGTGGCGTGAGCCGCCTGTGCTCGCGCTCGCCGCTGTGCCGGGCATGGCGCTCGGACACCTCGGCGAGCCGTCCGCCGCATCCCCGGCGGCGTGGGCAGCGGCGGGTGCCGCCGTCCGGACGCTGCACGACGCGCCGCTGCCACCCTGGCCCGGTCGGACGCTCGGCGAGCTTGCATCGCAGCTGGCCCGTGAATGCGAATGGCTCGTCGAGACCGGCGTTCTCTCCGCCGAGGTGGTCATACCCAACCGCCGACTTGCCGAGACCGCACTCCGGCCTTGGACACCGGTGTTTATCCATGGCGATCTGCAGGTTGACCATGTCTTCGTCGCCGGTGATGAGGTCACCGGCGTTATCGATTGGTCCGAAGCAGCCCGGGGCGATGCGCTGTACGACCTTGCCACCCTCACCCTGGGACACCCGGAGCATCTTGGCGACGTCATCGCCGGCTACGGCGACCAGGTCGACCGCGATCTTATCCGCGCGTGGTGGTCGTTGCGGTGCCTGACCAACATCCGCTGGCTGGTCGAGCACGGTTACGGGCCACCCGAGCACTATCCCGAGGTCGCCGTGCTGCAATCGAGGTGGAGCGCGAGGATCCCCTAGTGCCGGACGAACCAGGAGTCGTGCACCGGGCCGACCTGCGGCGCCGCTACGTCCTCGTCCGTGGCGGTGACCCCACCTTCGGCAACACGCTCGACATGAGCGTCGAGTGCTGATCACGCGCGGTCTGCCACAAGGTCGCCGAGGCAAGGCATAGTTGTCCAATCTCGAGCAAGTCGTTCGACATGTCAGTGGGCGGTAGACCGAAAAGGGCGCCGCCACGAACTCGCAGAGGATGAGATGTCACACCCGGAACCCGTCGCCCGTCGCATGTACCACCTGGTCGAGCCCGTCGGCCTTGTCCCGTACCTGGCCGACGAGCCGAACGACGCGTTGATGGCGCTCGGTCTGCGCAACTACTGGGACACCTACTTCGCAGGGCGGGCCGCGCCGTTCGGACGCGATGCGCCCGCCGAGGTGATTCATTCCGTGTTCTACAACTTCGCCGAGGACGAAGTGGCGCGCCACATCCCGAAAGTTTGGGAACTGACCACGCCCGAGGCGGCCCTCGCTGCTCGTGAGCAAGGTTGTGTCGCGGGATTGCGGGGGTTCATCGGTGACCTGGCCGACGACCCCAGCGTCGCGCGGGCGGCCGATCTGTTGACGAAAGCGGCGACCAGCGCTCCGACAGGCGGTCGGCCCCTCTACGCCGCCCTTCGCGCGCTCCCGGTGCCGGACGAGCCAGTAGCCCGGTTATGGCACGCGGCCACTCTCGTGCGTGAGCACCGCGGCGACGGCCACGTCGTCGCCCTGATGGTCGAGGACATCAACGGCACGCAAGCGCACGTGCTGCAGGCCAGGGCGCTCGGTGTGACCGATCAGCAGTACGGGCGGGTCGGGCACCTGCCAGGCGAGCGGTTGAACGTCGTCATCGGGGAGTTGCAGGCTCGCGGCCTGCTTGATGCCGACGGGCAGATCACCGACGCCGGCCGGGCGGCAAGGGCGCGGATCGAGGCCTTGACCGACCGGCTCGCAGAGCCACCGTACAACGCACTGACCCCAGCGGAACTCGAGCAACTCGTTGCCGACCTCGCGCCGATCTCGGCCCCGATCAGGGCGCTGCTTCCGTTCTGATGCTCGCCGAAATCATCGAACCCAACCTCGCGCCGGCCACCGGGCTCAGCCCAGCGCGATGCGGCCGTCGGCCGGGTAGCTGAACGGGTTGGGCAGCGAACCGACATAGCTGACCAGCGGGACGAGTTCGGCGTCGGCGGTCTGGACGATGTTGCCGGCTCCCGTCAGCACGCTGAACCCGTCCCCGCCACCGATCATGAACGAGTTCGCGGTGCCGGTGTAGCTGGAGCTGGTGTCATCGGCGATCGGGGTGCTGTTATCGCCGGCGCCACCCAGGAACACCGCGGTGATGGTGCCCGAACCCTGGCTGCCGGTATAGCTGAAGTGCAGGCCGGACACCTGCATGATGCCGCCGGTACCGGTGACCAGTTGCTGGCGCAGCAACGCCCACACCTGCGCCCCGGTCAGGGTGAAGGTGTCGAGGTAGTCGTCCTGGAACGGTTGCATGGTGAACAGGTCGCCGTACCTGACCACGCCCGCTTGCAGGCCGGCCCGGACGCTGCCGGTGTTGACGAACGCCAGTTGGGTATGGGCGTAGCTGCGCTGGGCATCGGCGATCAGGTCGCCGGCCGGTGATTCGCCGGCCGGGGTGGCGCCGTTCTCGCGCTGGGACGGCACGTCGGAGGCGGCGGTGTTGATCACCTGCTGGGTCACCGGATTGGTCGCGGTGACGGCCGCGTCCACGATCGCCTGCACTCGCTGGTCGATCGCGACCGCAGGCGCGGACGGGTCGGTGCTGGCCGGCGGCGTGCTGTGCCAGGTCGGCTGGACCGAGCCCCAGGCGGCGACGATGGTCCGGCGTGACCGGTCCAGCAACAGGTGCACCAGGTCGTAGGCGCGAGTGTAGGACGAGGCCTGGATGACCAGGGCGTGTCCGATCCGGCTGTCCAGCACGGTGTTGCTGTGGCCGCTGATCACCACCGAGACGGCCGGGTCCAGGTGCAGGGCGATGTCGTTGATCCGGTCGTTGACGGTGCCGACCGGGTAGTTGGACTGGGTGCCGCCCTCGTGGATGACGGCGACGAAAGCGTGAATGCCGGCGTGCTGCAACTGGGCGACCTGAGCGTTGATGGCGGTGGCCTCATCGGTGAAATGCACGCCGGCGGTGGCGCCGGTGGTCACGATGGTCGGTGTGGTGACGGTGGTGGCGCCGATGAACGCGACCGGCACCCCGCCGATCATTTTGATGGTGTAGGGCTTCAGCAGTGGCTTGCCGGTGGCGTCGCTGATGACGTTGGCGTCCACCACCGGAAAGTTGAGCTTGTCGAAGGTGATCGACGGGTCGACGCCCGACTGGCCGCCGTTGACCTGCTTGAGCAGCTCCGGCAGGCCCCGGTCGAATTCGTGGTTGCCCAGCGTGCCGACGTCGATGCCCATCGCGTTGAGCGCGTCCAGGGTCGGCTTGTCGCGCAGCAGCGCCGATTCGGGCGGGCTGGCCCCGACCATGTCACCGGCCTCGACGGTCACCGTGTCGTGCGGGTCGGCCGCCTTGGCGCGCTGCAGGTACCCGCTCAGGGTGGCCAGGCCACCGGCAGCGTCCTTGACCCCGGTGTAGGGATCGGTGAGGGTGAGGCCGTTGCCGGTCAGGTTGCCGTGCACGTCGTTGATAGCCAGCAGCTGGCCGGTCGAGTAGCGCGAGCCGCCGGCCAGGATGCTGGTGAGCACCCGGCCCTGGGCCTGCAGCGGCGGGTTGAAACCGCCGAGCACCGCCAGCGTCGGCGCGAGGTCCACGGCGCGCACGCCGACCACCGAGCGCCGGTGCTCGATGTCGGGACCACCGGCGACGAAGGTGGCGTGCATGTTGATGTTGTGGGCCAGGTCGACGTCCTCGGGCAGGTACCCGTGCTGGCCGAAGAACTTCGACGGCGCGACCAGCGTGCCGATGGTGTTTCCATCGAATTCGTAAGGCACCTTGGTGACGACGACGACATCACCGGACCGGGTCGGGTTGAGCGAGTCACTGCCCTCGACGTCGGCCAACTGGGCCTTGGTGAGCACCTTCTCCACCACCGGCTTGCCGGTGGCCGGGTCCTTGAGGGCCTGGTATGCCGCGACGATCCGGTCCACGGTGGCCTGGTAGTCGGCCGGGTCGAGCACGCCGTCGGGATTGCGGCCCTTCAGGTTCCGGTCGATCTGCGCGGTCGCGCCGGCCCAGCACGCCTTGGCCACGGTCTTGCCCGGCACGCTGGCGGCGGCCGGCCGGCAGTTGCCGGTCTGCTCGACATCGGCCAGGCCGAGTTGCTTGAGCACCAGGGGCGCGTCGACCGCCTCCCACTGCGGGGCGAAACCGTGGTCGCTGGATGCCAGCACGTCGGCGTTGCGCAGCAGCGAGCGGACCAGGCCGAGCCGGGCGTCGGCCGAGGCGTAGGCACCTTCCAGGTAACCGGCCCGCTGGCTCAGTCGGTGATCGCGCGGACCGCTGCCGGCGACCCGGTCGTAGTAGGGGTTGGCGCTACCGTCCGGTGCGGTCGGGGTGAGCAGGCCGAGGATCTGATGGCTGACCTCGTCGGTCTGGTCGGTGCCGGCCAGCAGTACATCGGTGTGCGGCTGCAGGGTTTTGAGGACGTAGTTGAACACGGCCTTGTCATAGGCCTGGTTGAGCCCGACCGTCTGGGCGTACCAGGTGTCCTCATCGATCCGGCCGGCCTCTTCGGGGGCGAAATCACCGAAGATGGCTGGGGGCAGGTTGTCGGCGAGGTACTTGGCCAGCCGATCCTCACCGGGCGCGCCGGCCGGCAGTGCGTTGCACGCGGCAGTGGCGCAGTGCGCGTTGGGCCTGGTCACCGAGGTGAAGTACAGCTGGAAGCTCGACAGGTCCGGTGCGAGGGTGGTGAGGTCGACGTAGAAGCCGGCGCTCTCACCGGCGGCGGTCCCGATCAGGCCGGCGACGCCGCTGAGCTTGACCGGCTGGTAGCGGCGCGGGCTCAGGTTGGCGGCGGCCCGCGAGCCGTCCTTGGCCGCCGCGGTCGGCACCAGCACCGCGCGGTCATAGCCGTGCTTGGCGCTGGCATAGACGTAGAGGTCAAAGGTCCGGGTCGGGTTCAGCGCCGGCGAGGTCGAGGTGACGGTCAGGACGGTCTGCTCGGCCGGCAGCTGCCGGCTGGCCGGCACGTTGGTCCAGCCGCTGGCCGGGCTGAAACCGGCGACCTGGTAGGACAGCCCGAAGGCGGCTGCCGAGGCTTGCTTGGTGGCATCGGCGGGGTACTGCAGCACCCCGCGCTGGGAATAGAAGCTGGCGTAGTCCACGGTCGGGCCGTTGATGTTGGCGTTCAGGCCGCCGGTCCATTCCAGCTGCGCGACGGTCTTGCCGGCCAGTTCGGCCGACGAGGCCACCGACTGCGCCTCCAGGACGTTGGTCGGGTCGGTGCCGGGGCTGGATCCGTTGCCATGGAAGGAGAACGACGTCGAGCTGGTGAAGGGCTGCCGGGTGTCGAAGAAGGTGTTGTTGGTGCTGCCGTGCACGCCGGGCCAGGCGCCGGTGGCCATCGTGTACCAACCCTGCCCGGTGTTGGGCGGAAAGCCCTGGGTCAGGCCGTTGTCACCGGTCGCGCCCTGGCGCATCAGGGCGGCGTAGGTCGGCATCGCACCCTGGCCGGCGTAACGCTGCATCAGGTCCGGACGCATGCCGTCGGAGCTGAACAGCACCACCGGGTTTGCCCGGTCGTGCCGGTGGTCAGCGGTCACCGGCTGCGCGCCGGCACTCGAGACCGCGCCAGTGCCGACGGTGAGGACACCGACGGCGACGGCGGTACCGGCGACCAGCGCCAGAGCGCGCCGGACGGGACGAGCAGCGGGTGTGGTCATGACCGAAACCTCCGGCTAGCCGAACGCCCGCGGCTGCGGACCGCCCATCACTCTGGCCATCGGGGGCAGCGCAGTCAATACCGAACCCGAACTCGCAATCCAGGCATTACTCTGCGGCCGCGAGCCATTCATCCGAGCAGGCGCCTGCGGTCAGGCGAATGGTCAGGCCGGTAGTCAGGCGCGCGCGGTCGCGAGCCGGCTGCGGGCTTACCCACACGTTGTCGACAGGATTCTCGGAGTTATCCACAACACTGTCCACAGCTGTGTGCACAGGAGTCCCGGTTAGCCGTCCAGGGCAGCTATCAGCCGGGGACGGAGTTCGGCGGCCTGGATCACCGCATCCACCGAGCCCACCTCGACCGCCCGCCGGATGCTGTGGATGCCGTCGAACTCGGCTGCCACCTCGGCGAGCTTCTCCACCCGGACGGTGCTGCGCAGCTCGGCAAGCTCGGTGAACAGCTCAGCCCGCTGCCCGGCGCTGGCCGCCGCCGCGCCCTCCTCCAGCATCCTGATCCGCTCATCGCGCGCGGTCCGCCGATCCACCTCACCGCTGAACACCACCGCCGCGGCCGGCGCGCCCCCGATCACCGAAGCGAACGAGCCGTCCACCGCGAGCACCGTCATGGAGCTGTTCAGGGCCTTGGAGAAAACCACGAATGCCCCGCCGTGGTAACGAGAAACCACGCAGAAGATGATCGGGCCGGCGAAGTTCACGATGGCCCGACCGATCTCGGCGCCGTACTCCAACTGCAGGTTGCGCATCGAGTCCGGCGATCCATCGAAGCCCGACAGGTTGGCCAGCACCACCACCGGGCGGTTGCCGTTGGCCGCGTTGATCGCCCGCGCGGTCTTCTTCGACGAGCGCGGAAACAGCGTCCCTGCCGTCCAGATGTCCGGTCCGTCGCTGGGCGGAAAGCCCCGCCGGGGAATCGGGCGGGACTCGATGCCGAGCAGGCAGACCGGCCGGCCACCGAGGTGGGCGTCGAACACCACCGAGGTCTCGGCATCGGCCATTCCGGCCCAGCGCTCCAGCACCTCGAAGTCCTGATCGGACACCGCGCGCATCAATGCCCTGATGTCGAAGGGCTTCTTGCGATCGGGGTTGGCCACCGGGGAGAAGATGTCACCGATCGTGCGGAACTCGCTGTCGGCGAGTTGGTGCGGGTAGTCGCTGATGTCTCGATCGATCGGGTCCGAGCTCGTGCCGTTGCGTGGCGCCGACTCGCCGGGTGCGACGTAGCTGTGCGTGTAGTGCTCCATCAGCAGGCCGCGGGCCGCGGCCAGGTTGGGCACCCAGTACTGGGCCTGGCCGTTGGGCCCCATCACCCGGTCGTAGCCGCCGATGCCGAAGTTGTCCTCGGCCGACACGCCACCGGAGAAGTCCAGGGACTGCTTGCCGGTCAGCACCATCGCGCTGTCCGGCGTCATCACCAGAATGCCCTTGGTGTGCATGAGCATGGTCGCTTCGGCATTCCAGTACGGCTGGGCGCCGACATTGATGCCGGCCACCACCACATTGATCTCGCCGCCGTCCTGGGTGAACGTCACGATCCGGCGCAGCGCCCGGGCGACCCAGTCCATGTTCTCGGTTCCGGAGTCCATCGAGATCCGGGCACCGGCCGACAGCGCGAACCACTCGACCGGAACCGCCATCGTTTCGGCCAGGTCCAGGGCCGCGACGATCCGGCTGCACTCGGCCTCTGACACCGCTCCCAGGGCCCGGGTCGGATCGCCCAACAGCACCACCCGGGTCACACCCTGCGGGTGCCGCTCGGTCGGGGTGCGGACCACGCCGGCCACGATGCCGGCCTTGTTGCCACCCGGTGGTCGGTCCACCGGCTGCAGCACGCCGCGGTCGTCCAGGTCGTGCTCGATGAACTCGCCGTCCCGACCGGCCAGCATCGAGGTGAGCTCGTAGGGATAGATGTTGCCCCGCCTGCGTGCCCGCAACACCTTCTGGTCGTAGTCATCCAGCGGTTCCAGCCGCTCGAGGTTCTTGCCGGTGACCGTGGTCACCACCCCGGCGCCGGGCTGGAAGGAGAAGTTCGCGGCGACCTCGTGCACGTTGCCCTCGGCGTCGAGAATCCGGCCCTCGGCCAGCACGCTCTCGATCCCGGCGCCGACGGTCAGCGGCGAGATGGTGCTCTGCAGCGCGGTGAGCTCGTTGAGCGGTGCATCGATCACCGGCCAGATCTGCAGCGACACCCAGTTCATGTCCAGCCGGGCACCGCCGCGCGCCGCCCGGGCCCGCCGGATCGCCTCGCCGCAGCTGGCGACCGCCCGCTCCGCGTGCGGCAGCGAGACCACCCGGCCGCTGGCGTCGCGGACCAGGGCGAGCTCGCGGATCTGGGCCAGCGCCACCAGCCGCTGATCGGCCGGGTTGTCCGGCGCCACGCACAGGTAGAGCAGCACGTCCTCGGGAGCGTCGAGCCTGGTGATCCGGAAGTCGCGCAACCGCCACAGGTTCAGCCGGCGGCCGACCATCGGATGTACCCCGCGGACCAGGTCGTCCTCGGCGACGCCGGCCGGCGCGGCCGGATCCTGGGCGTCGGGCACCGGCCGGAAGGTGTAGTAGGACACCGGACGCTGCTGGCCGGGGCAGGTCGCTATCGCGATCCGGCGCACCCCGGCGACGATGTCCAGCTCGGCCAGCGCCTGCCGCAGGGCCAGCGACGCGGCGGCCGGCGCGGCCGGAATGTCGGGCCAGAGCAGGTACAGGTCGATAACGCTCTGGTGCCCGGCCGGAGCGGCCGACAGCTGCGCCTGCAGGGCGGTGACCAGCTCCGAGCCGGGGGTCAGCTCGGCCATGCTGGCCACGGTGGTCACCAGGTGGCTCGGCCGGTCGTCCAGGGTGTAGTCGCACACCACGATCGGCCGGCCGCCGGCCACCAGGTGGCGCAGGTCATGCAGCTCGTACTCGCGGTAGTGCCGGCGCGCCAGAACCTCCAGCATCGGCTCGTGCTCGTCCACGGCGGCCTCGATCCGCTCGGCCAGGAACCGCACGATCCGCTCGGGAATCGCGGCCAGTGCGTCCATCCGGCTGGCGTAGTCCGCCGCGTCCGGATGGCCGGCCAGGTAGTTCAGCTCGGCGCGCACGCCGGCCAGCACCGAGGCGCGGGCGGCGTCCACCAGCGGCTGGTCGAACCACCGGAACCGGGCGCTGCGGGCCAGGTCGCCTACCACCGGGTAACGCAGCTGGGTGGCGGCCACCAGCCGCTCCAGCACGTCGCGCACCTCGTCGGCCACCTCGGCGTCCGGCTCACCGTCGAGCATCCACTGCTGCAGCAGCGAGGTGACCACGTGCAGATGGGCCGGGGTGCCCGGCTGGGCGAGGAACATCCGGTAGACGGCCTCCTCCAGCGCCGGGGTGCGCTCCAGGTCGGTGACGCCGTAGTGGTGCAGCACCCGGGTCAGCCGGTCGGCGAACGAGGCCGGCAACTGCTCGCGCTCCAGATCCAGGCTGTGCAGGTAGGAGTGGAAGTACTCGCGGGGGCTGTGCACCCGGTCGCTGGTGGGCTCCTCGCCGCCGGGCCGGTTGCGGCCCAGCTCGCACAGGTCGGCGAAGGCGGTGAAAAGCGCGATCTCCGAGCGCAACAGTGCCCGGTCCTGGCTGGCCAGCCGCGGTCGCAACCGCTGGTAGTCGGCCAGGGTCTGGGCCGCGTCCTGCAGGTCGAAGCCGAGCAGCACGTCGCGCAGGTCCTGCAGGTAGCCGGTGGCCCGCTCGGCTGGCGAGCCACCGCGGCTGCCGGGCAGTTCCCGGGCCGGGCCGGTCGCGACCGCGGCACCGGGCTCGTCGGCATCGCCCACCGGTTCCAGCCGGATCATCGGCATGCCGGTCTCGACCTGGCCGCCGACGCTGACCATCAGCTGGCGTACCCGGGCCGCAAACGGTGCGCTGAGCACCGTCTCCATCTTCATGCTCTCCAGCACCAGCACCGGGGCGCCGGCGGCCACCTCGTCACCGACCGCGACCGGCACCGCAACCACCAGGGCGGGCGCCGGCGAGCGCAGCACACCGCCCTCGTCGCGGGTGACCCGGTGGGTGGTGCCGTCCACCTCGATCAGGTTCACCGTGCCGTGGGTGGCGCTGACCAGCCGAAAGCGCTGGTCGCCGACCTCCAACCGGCTGGCATGGGAGTCCAGCTGCTCGACCAGAACGTCGACCTGCCGGTGCGCGCTGCCGTCGGCCAGCCGCACCCGGAACCGGTTCGGGCCGAGCTGGGCGACGCTGAGCCGGTAGCCGACCCCGCGCAGTTTGAGTTCGATGACCCGGCCGTTCTGGTGCCGGGCCTGAGGCCGGCCGCCGTGCGCGGTGGCAAGAAAGTGCTGGCGCTCGACGTCCTCCTGCACCTCGTAGGCCTGGATGGCGGCCGCCACCAGCGCGATGCCGGCGTGCTGGTGTGAGATCAGGCCGCCCTCGGCCCGCACCCGGTCGATCCAGCCGGTGTCGGCGCTGGCGTCGATCAGCTCGGGCTGGTCGAGCAGTTCCAGCAGGAAGCTCTTGTTGGTGACACCGCCCTCGATGACCACGGTTGTCTCGGCCAGCGCCCGGCGCAACCGGGCCAGCGCCTCGTCCCTGGTGCGGCCGTAGGCGATGATCTTGGCGATCATCGAGTCGAAGTCGGCCGGGATCAGATCGCCGGAGCTGAAGCCGGTGTCGACCCGGATGCCGGGACCGGCCGGCAGGTCGAGAAATTCGATCCGGCCCGGGGACGGTGCGAAGTCGCGGTCCGGGTCCTCGGCGTTGAGCCGTGCCTCCACCGCGTGGCCGAGCTCGCCCGGCCGCTCGCCGGTCAGCCGCTGGCCGGACGCCACCTGCAGCTGGGCCTTCACCAGGTCGATGCCGGTGGTCAGCTCGGTGATCGGGTGCTCGACCTGCAGGCGGGTGTTGACCTCCAGGAAGGCGAACATCTTCTCGGCCGGCTGGTAGAGGAACTCCCCCGTGCCGGCGCCGCAGTAGCCGACCTCGAGGGCCAGCCGCTCGGCCGCCGCCCTGACCTGCTCGCCCTGCTCGGGCGCCAGCACCGCCGAGGACGATTCCTCGATGACCTTCTGGTTGCGGCGCTGGATCGAGCAGTCCCGTACCCCCACCGCCCAGGCGGTGCCCTGGCCGTCGGCGATGATCTGGACCTCGATGTGTCGCGCCGCGCTGACCAGGGACTCCAGGAACATCACGCCGCTGCCGAACGCGCGGGCGGCCTCGTCGCTGGTCTGGTCGAAGGCGGCACGCAACTCGGCGTCCGAGCCGACCTTGCGGATGCCCCGGCCGCCGCCGCCGGCGGTCGCCTTGAGCATCAGCGGATAGCCCAACCTGGCCGCCTGGGCGAGGGCATCATCGAGATCGGTGACCGCACCCTGGCTCCAGGGCGCGACCGGCACCCCGACCCGTTCGGCCAGCAGCTTGGAGCCGATCTTGTCGCCGAGTGATCGCATCGCCTGCGCACTCGGCCCGATGAACCGCACGCCGAGCCGGTCACACAATTCGGCGAATGCCGGGTCTTCGGCGACAAATCCCCAACCGACCCAGGCCGCGTCGGACTCGGTGTCGCGCAGCGCCCTTTCCAGCACAGCAAGATCGAGGTAGGGACGGGCGGCCGCCGGGCCGATCGGGTAGCTGAGGTCGGCCTCCCGGACGAACTTGGCCGAGCTCTCGGCATCGGTGTACAGCGCCACGGTTTCGATCTGCTGACCGCCGCCGGCATTGAGCTCGCGGACTGCGTGGATGAGCCGCATCGCGGGCTCGCCACGGTTGATGATCGCGACCCGACTGAACACCTGAAATGCCTCCTGTGCGGTTTGCGTTGGTGCTGCTGGCGGTAACCGATGCCTCACCCTAATAGCTGTGGCGAGCGCCTCAACGTCGTGATTGGACCGGATCGGGGTTACCAGGGAGTAGGCTGGGCTCCAGCAGTCAGGTCAGTTCTGCCTCTGGCTGTTGTCAAATCGGGCATCGAGCATCCTTGAAGTTTGCCTTGTCGATTAGTGAGCGCGGCCAATTCTCGCGCCGGGCAGGACAACCTTCTAGCTTTGGAGTTGCTCCATATGGCGGAAACCCGCCCCCGTCCCACCCGTACCACCGCTGGCTTTGCCGAACTCGGCGTGCCTGCGGCGCTCACCGAGGCACTGGCCACGCTGGGCATCACCGAACCCTTTCCGATCCAGTCGGCCACCCTGCCCGACTCCCTGGCCGGCCGTGACGTTCTCGGCCGTGGCCGCACCGGCTCGGGCAAGACCTACGCCTTCGTGCTGCCGATGCTCGCCCGGCTGGCCGCCAACCCCGTGGCCCGCCGGCCCAAGAGCCCGCGCGCGCTGATCCTGGCCCCGACCCGGGAACTCGTCAGCCAGATCGAGGCCGCCATCGCACCGCTGGCCAAGGTGCTGAACCTGCGCACGCTCACCGTCTTCGGCGGGGTCGGCGCCAACCCGCAGATCACCGGCCTGCGCTCCGGCGTGGACGTGCTGGTGGCCTGCCCCGGCCGGCTGGAAGACCTGCTGTCCAGCGGGCATGCCGACCTGAGCCGGATCGAGATCACGGTGCTCGACGAAGCCGATCACATGGCCGACCTGGGCTTCCTGCCGGCGGTCCGCCGGCTGCTCGACCGGACGCCGCGGACCGGCCAGCGGATGCTGTTCTCGGCCACCCTGGACGCAGGGGTGGACGTGCTGGTCAAGCGCTTTCTCACCAACCCGGTAACCCACAGCGTCGACTCGGCCGAGTCCCCGGTCGCGACCATGGCGCACCACGTGCTGCACGTCACCGCCGAGGACCGGCTGCCGATCCTGGTGGAGCTCACTGCCGCCCCGGGCCGGACCCTGGTCTTCACCCG
Source organism: Jatrophihabitans sp. (assembly GCA_050999655.1). Lineage (GTDB taxonomy): Bacteria > Actinomycetota > Actinomycetes > Mycobacteriales > Jatrophihabitantaceae > Jatrophihabitans_A. The sequence continues at coordinate 474 of JBPCPA010000067.1, read as the reverse complement.
GACCAAGCATGGTGCCAAGAAGCTCACCAAGCAGCTGATTGCCTCAGGCGTGCCCGCCGTGGAATTGCACGGCAATCTCAGCCAGAACGCCCGCACCCGCAACCTGGAGCTGTTCTCCGGCGGGCAGGCCCAGACCCTGGTCGCCACCGACATCGCCGCCCGCGGGATCCACGTCGATGACATCACCCTGGTGGTGCACGCCGACCCGCCGATGGAGCACAAGGCCTACCTGCACCGCTCCGGCCGTACCGCCCGGGCCGGCGCCGGCGGCACCGTGATCACGCTGATGACCGGCGATCAGGTCTCCGACGTGCGCGCGCTCACCCGGCGCGCGGCGATCAACCCGATCACCACCCGGCTGAGCCCGGGCCACCCGCTGCTGGCCGAACTGGCCCCCGGCGAGCGGTCCTTCGTGACCCCGGCACCCGGTGCCGCTGCCGCCGCCGAGGCCGACCGGCCCCGGGGCAACGGCGG
>JBPCPA010000094.1:0-21837 GCA_050999655.1 Jatrophihabitans sp. | reverse complement strand
ATCCTCAGCAGGACCGTCGGCGGTGACCACGGCGTCTGGCCGTTCGTGCAGGCGGCCAGCGAGGCGGCAATGGTCGGCGGCCTGGCCGACTGGTTCGCCGTCACGGCACTGTTCCGGCACCCGCTCGGCCTGCCGATTCCGCACACCGCGATCATCCCGCGCAAGAAGGACCAGATCGGCGAGAGCCTGGGCGAGTTCGTCCAGCAGAACTTTCTCACCCCGGAGGTGGTCGGCCCCCGGGTGCAGGCCGCGCAGATCCCGCGCCGGATCGGCGAGTGGCTCGGCGCCGGCGACCGTCCGGAGCGGCTGGCCGCCGAGGTCGGCGTGGCACTGGCCGGGGCGAATACGGTTCTCGCCGACGAGGACATCCGGCTGGCCATCGAGCGCTTCGCCGACGCCCAGCTACGCCGGTTGCCGGCAGCACCCGTGGTGGCCAAGGTGCTCGACCTGGCCGTCGAGGGCAACCAGCACCAGATCCTGCTGGGTGAGGGCCTGAAATCGCTGATGCGTTTTCTGGCCGACAACCGTGAGGTGTTCCGGCAGCGGGTCGCCGACGAGTCACCGGAGTGGGTGCCGGACTGGGTGGACGGCAAGGTCTTCACCAAGCTGTTCAACAGCGTGCAGAACTTTCTGGCCGACGTTGCCGGTGATCCTGACCACGCGCTGCGCAAGCAGTTCGACGAGCGGTTGCAGGCCTACGCCGCCCGGCTGCGCGCCGATCCCACGGCCGCCGACGCGCTGGAGAGCTGGAAGTCCGATTTGCTGGACCACCCCGCGGTGCGCACCGCACTGGCATCGCTGTGGTTGCCGTTGAAGAAGGCGGTGCTGGAGGCGGCCGCCGACCCGGATTCGGAGCTGCGCAGGGTGATCGCCTCGGTGATCCGCCAGACCGGCACGGCGCTGGGTTCGGACACCGAACTGCAGGCCAAGTGCGACCGGTGGGTGCTCGGTGTGATGAACCACGTGCTGGCCCACTATTCCGGCGAGCTGACCGGCGTGATCACCTACACGGTGGCGCGCTGGGACGCCGAGTCGACTGCCCGCCGGCTGGAGCTGCAGGTGGGCCGGGACCTGCAGTTCATCCGGATCAACGGCACCGTGGTCGGCTCGCTGGTCGGTCTGGTCATCTACTCGCTCGGCCGGCTGCTGTGAGGCGCCTCGCCGGTGGCCCACTCGGCTAGCCTGGTGCCAGCCGGCTGAACCGACAGCGCGTGCGCGATCGGGTGGGGGAGCCATTACCGACGAGCAGGATGCCGGGCCCGAGACCCAGGCGATGCCGGTGTCACCGGGACCGGGGGTGCTGCTGGGCGGACGGTACCGGTTGCAGGCCGGGATCGGCGCTGGCGGCATGGCCGAGGTGTTCCAGGCCCGGGACGAGTTGCTGGCCCGCGACGTCGCGGTGGAGGTGTTTCGTAGCCAGCTCGACCCGGCCGACAGCGTCGGTGGCCTGCAACGCCAGCAGATCGAACTGCAGGCGCTGGCTCAGCTCAGCCACCCGAACCTGATCGCCCTGTACGACGGTGCCGTGGGCAGCTCGGACGGTTCGGACGGGCCGGCCTACCTGGTGATGGAGCTGATCGACGGCCCCAGCCTGGCCGCCCGGATCGAGCAGTCGCCGCTGACCGAGCCGCAGGCCCGCGAGGTGGCCGTCCAGATCGCCGAGGCGCTGGCCTACGTGCACGCGCGGGGAATGGTGCATCGAGACGTCAAGCCGGCCAACATCCTGCTCGGTGCCGACGCGACCACTGGCGAGGCCGAGGTCCGGGCCAGGCTGTCGGACTTCGGGATCGTCCGGTTGCTGGGCAGTGACCACCTCACCAGCGTGAACTTCATGGTGGGCACCGCGTCCTACCTGGCACCCGAGCAGGCCCGGGGCGCCGAGGTGGGCCCGGCCGCCGACTGCTACGCGCTCGGCCTGGTGCTGAGCGAGGCGATGACCGGGGTGCGCGCCTACCCGGGCGCGCCGATGGCGGCGGTGCTGGCTCGGCTGGAACGGCCACCGGAGTTACCCCAGGGCCTGCCGCAGCCGTGGCCGAGCTTGCTGCCGGCGATGACCGCGCTGGAGCCAGCCGACCGTCCAGACCTGGCCGAGGTCGCCCGGTTGCTGCGGGCCGGGCTACCCGGCGGCGTGTTGCCGGACGTCCTGGCAGGGGCCGAGACCGCCCAGCTGGCTCCGCTCGGCCTGGCCGCGTCCGCCCCGGCCTGGTCGCCCACCCGGACCGACCCGCCCACCGCGACGGTGCCGAGCGCGGGCCCGGCAGTCGTGGCCGGATCGGGTCGCCAGGTTCCCTCGGGCACCGGCCGGGGCTGGTGGCTCGCGGCCCTGCTGGTGCTGCTGGTCGTGGCGGTGGTGGGTGGCCTGGTGCTGCTCGGCCATCGCGGTGGCTCGGACAACCCGGTGATTCAGCCGAACCTGCCGGCGGTCTCGGTCAGCAGCCGGCCGCCCACCTCTGCCTCGAACCCGGTGAGCTCGACGGCACCGACCAGCACCGCACCGACCAGCACCGCACCGACCAGCAGCGCGGCGCCCACCACGAGCGCGCCGAGCACCTCGGCCGCCAGCAGTCCGGCTACCAGCGCCAGCCAGTCGAGCAGCCCGCCGGCCAGCAGCCCGGCAGCCAGCCCGAGTGGGTCAGCCAGCCCGAGTGGGTCAGGCAGCCCGGGTGCCGGCAGCAGTACCGCGGCCGCCGGAGGGACGGTCGGCACCGGCAGCCAGACCGGCAGTCCGACCACCGGCTGAGCTTTCCGACGACCGGCTGAGTTTCCAGCGGCTGCCGGCTCAGCCCTGGGTCTGCACGCTCACGTAGTCGATCTTCATCGAGCTGCCCGGCTGGGTCGCGCCGGTCGGTGTGGTGCTGCCCGCCACGCCGTTCGGGAACGCACCGCCCATCGCCAGATCGAGGATGACGTACACGCCGTGGTTGGTGGCGTTGTTCCAGGTGGTCGAGTCGAACTGGTCCGAGCTGATCTGCCAGTACTGCTGGCCATCGACGTACCAGCGCAGCTGCTGCGGCGAGGTGCTGCGATCCAGTTCGAAGGTGTAGGTGTGAAAGTTGCCGGTACATGGGCTGCCCGGACAGGCCACGTTGCCACCCAGACCGTTGCCCTCGTTGCACGGGCCGCCGGGGCTGACCCCGCAATGCAGCGTTCCGTACACCAAGTTCTGGCCATTGACGTCCTCCAGCGCGTCGAACTCGCCGACGCTGGGCCAGCTGCCGCCGTTGCGCAGGGTCGAGCCCAGCATCCAGAACGCCGGCCAGTAACCGGCCGCCGCGGCACCGGTCACGTCGGGCAGCTGGATCCGTGCCTCGACCTTCAATATCCCTGTTGCCGAAGGCTGGAAGTCAGCGCGCACGGTCTCGATCCGACCGGACGTCCAGTTGCCGTTGCCGTCGCGCTGCGGGGTGAGTAGCAGGTCACCGGCACCGTCCAGGCTGACATTGGACGGGTCGCTGGTGGTGGTCTCGATCTCGCCGGTGCCGTAGTTGCTGCCCGGTCCGAGGTCGTACTGCCAGTTGCCCGAGGACGGCGCGCTGCCGGCCGGACCGTCGAAGTTGTCCTGCCAGAGCGTGGTGAAGTCCGATGGCGTTGCCGCGCGCGCCTGGTGAGCGCCGACCGGGCTGATCGCGGCGACCAGGCTGAGGCCGACCGCTGTTGCGGCCAGAAGGAGGATCCCCTGTGATTGTCGACTGAACGTGTGCATCACTGCAACCTTTCGCGAAGTCTTCTCTGGGCATCGTGGAGAAACGGGAGTTCTGCTGCCGGCCAGGTCAGTGTGGGGAGCCGACGGCGATGGTGAAGGTGCCGGGGTTGCCGTCCTGCACCTTGCCCTCGACGTCGGTGCCACCGCTTGCGTGCACATCGTCGTAGGGGAAGGCATAGCCCAGGCCACCAGCGGTGTTCTGGTGCAGGATCCGGGCGTAGTGGTTGGTCCGGGGCTGAGTATAGAAGTTGGCCGCATTCTCGCCGTCGGGCTGGTTGGCGTTGTTCAGCAAGGTGGTTCGGTTCAGGGCCGCGGCCAGCCGGGCGCTCAGATTGCCCATCTCGTCGTTGGCGGTGGTGAACGGCGCGGTGCTGCAGTTGAAGATCGCGTAGGTGGACGGCTTGCCGAAGCTGCCCACGCCCGGAAAGGTCAGGGTGTCGCCGCTGACCCTGCCGGTGACCGTCTGTCCCGTTGGATATCCGGCGTACTGGGTGTCGATGGTCAGGTCGGTGCTGGTGTACTTCGACCAGCACTGGTTCACGTAGTCGTCCAGATAGCCTGCGAACAAAGGGGATCCACCGGTGTTCGGGCTGACCGCGCGCAGGTTCTGGCCGTTGCCGTCGGTCTGGATGAGTCGGGCCCAGTCGCTGCCGTCGGCGGCGGCCTGGCCGCGCAGGGCGGTGCAGACCCGGTCCAGACCACCGTTGGGCAGGCCGTTGACGGTCTGGGTACCGCCCGAGGTCTGCAGGGACAGCGCGATCGGCAACGAGACGAAGTCGACGAAGCTGATATTGGCGTACAGCTGGCTGCTGTCATAGGTGAGTTCGCAGAATCCCCATTGGATGTTGATGTTCGGGTCGCTGGGGTTGGCCACCGATGGCATCACGATGCCCGGTCCGGGATTGACGAAGAACTGCAGCGGCGCGCCGATCGAGAACCAGATCCGGCCGCCGACCAGGTGCGGCACGGTGATGGCGGTGCTGCTACCCGGCCCGCCGAGCGGGATCGAACAGTTGGCGCCCAGCGGCGTCTGCGGTGCGCTGGGTGAGGGCGGGTAGTAGGGCGTGTGGCCGTCGGCCTGCAGGAACATCCAGGCACCGCCGTTGTCCGGCGCCATGCCGGTGACGTAGCCGTAGACGGTGCCCGAACCGGTGTTGTTGACCAGGTTGACCGCAAGCGTGGCGGGGGTGTTGGCGCCGGCCGGTCGCCGGGCACCCACGCCGAGATCGAGCAGGACGGGGGCGGCGAGGACGGTGGCGGTGGAGCCTAGAAAGGTGCGTCGGGAGATCATGGTGCCTCCTGGGGGTGAGACAGCAGGTGGGCTCGTGCGGCGCGAGCGGTCCGGTACGACGGGCCGTTCGGACGAGCCGGGGCAGGGCCGTCCGGGCCGCGAACAGGCAAGGTTCGCGGCCAGATCGGGTGGTGCGTGCTTCTCGGCCGGGAGTCGATCACTGCAGCGGCCGGGCGACGTCGTTGTCGTCTGGGCACAAGCAACATAACGGTCGAGTTGCTTTATCCGGACGTCATCGACCGTAAACCGAATCGTTACTTGGCGCAACCCCAAAGTGCCGTAATCACTGGATGAGAGCGATCCCATGGGCTTCGGCGGCCTGGGCGGAATCGACCGGCCCCGGCGTGGCCACGGCTGCGGATGCCGGCCGGAAGACGCCGGCGCCGAGCCGTGCCAGCACCAGCAGGGCGGCCAGCCAGACCAGGCACGCGCCGACCATGTGAAGACCGACCAGCAGTGCCGGAACATGCGTGAAGTACTGCACGAACCCGATCACGCCCTGGCCGAGTTCGACGCCGAGCAGCCGGTAGCCGGCCCGTTGTAGCTCGCCGGACGCGCCGGTGGCCCGAGCCAGCAGCACGAAGCCCAGGCTGACCCCGATCAGCAGCATCACCAGATCGGCGTGCAACTGCGCCACCGAGGCCGGCGCCAGCTGGATCCGATGCGTGGCACCACTGTCAGCACTCGCGCCGGCGTGCGGTCCGCTGCCGTTGACGACCGTGCCGACCGCCAGCACCGCTGCCGTGATCGCCAGCATCACCCAGCCGGCGCCGCGCAGCGCTGCCGGGGCCACCGATTCGCCAGCCGGAACCGGCGCCGGGCGAACCCGCCACCAGAGCGCGAAGGCGACCGCGATGATCGCGATCGACAGCATGAAGTGCGCGGCCACGCTCCACGGATTGAGCTTGGTCAGCACGGTGATCCCGCCGAGGACGGCCTGAGCCGGAATGCTGGTGGCCAGCAGCACCGCCAGCGCTCGCTCGCGCCTGACCAGCAACGCTGCCACCAGCGTCGCCAGCACGACAACGCTCAGCACGAACGTCAGCTGCCGGTTGGTGAACTCGATGATGCCGTGCAGGGCATAGGACTTCGTCGGCGTCAGTGAACCGTCGGTGCAGGACGGCCAGGTCGGGCAACCCAACCCGGAGCCGGTCAGCCGGACCGCGCCGCCGGTCACCACGATGACCACATTGACGATGACCGAGGCCAGCGCCAGCCGGGGCAGGGTGGCCGGTGCCCGGGTCCAGCCAGGCCACCTCACTCCCATCTGAACCACCGCCCGGCCGCCGGCAACGCCAGCAGGGCCCAGGCCAGCAGGGTCAGCGCCGGGCGCAGTGGTAGGCCGCCGCCGTGCTGCAGCACCTGGTGCAGGCCGTCGGACAGCGCGGCCGAGGGCAGGTAGCGCAGCACGTCGTCGGCCGCGGCCGGGTAGCGCGAGAGCGGGATGGCGATGCCGCCGGCGAACAGCAGCACCAGCCAGGCCAGGTTCGCCGCGGCCAGGGTGATCTCGGCCCGGACGGTGCCGGCCAGCAACAGGCCCAAGCCGCCGAAGGCGCCCGTCCCGAGCACGATCAGCAACACCGCCCACAGGCCGGTGCCGGACGGCCGCCAGCCCAGGACGAGGCCGAACAGGCAGATCAGAACTGCCTGCAATACCTGCAGGATCAGCACCGCGCCGGTCTTGCCGAGCAGCAGCACCGGCCGCGACAGCGCGGTCGCGCCGAGTCGTTTGAGCACCGCGTACTTGCGCTCGAAGCCGATGCCGATGGCCAGGCCGGTGAACGAGGCGCTCATCACCGCCAGCGCCAGCACCGACGGCACCACGAAATCGATCCGCCGGGGCGTGTCCAGCGAGTACAGCAGCGGCAGGTTGAAGAAGAACTCCAGCAGCAGCGGGATCACCAGGGTCAGCCCCACCTGCTCGCCGTTGCGCAGCAGCAGCCGCAGCTCCATCCGGATCTGCGCGGCCAGCATGGCGCGGGCGGGCGCGGCACCGGGGGCCGGCGCGAAGTCGATCATCGGCACACCGGGGCGCTCAGCGCTCGCGCGTCCAGGTCGCCGGTCAGGGCCAGGAACACATCCTCCAGCCGGCGCCGCTCCACACTGAGCCCCTCGGCGAACACCGCGCGGGAGGCGCACCACGAGGTCACCGCGGCCAGCAGTTCCGGGGTCAGCGCGGCGCTGACCAGGTAGCTGCCGGGCGCCGGCTCGCTGACCTGCGCGCCGGCCGGCAGCGCCGCCTGTAGCTCCTCGACCGGCAGGCCGGGTCGGGCGGCGAAACGAACCTGGCCCGCCGAGTCGGCCCGGGTCAGCTCGGCCGGGCTGCCCTCGGCAACCACCCGGCCGGCGTGCAGCACCACCACGTTGTCGGCCAGCTCCTCGGCCTCGTCGAGGTAGTGGGTGGTGAGCACCACGCTGACCCCATCGGCCCGCAGCCGGCGGATCAGCGCCCAGGTACCCCGGCGCGCCTGCGGATCCATCCCGGTGGTGGGCTCGTCCAGAAACAGCAGCTCCGGCCGTCCGATCAGCGCCATCGCCAGGGACAGTCGCTGCTGCTGCCCGCCGGACAGCCGTTTGACCGGCGTGCCGGCCGATCCGGTCAGCCCGACCAGTTCCAGCAGTTCACCGGCGTCCAGCGGCCGGGCGGCGTAGCTGCCGAACAGCTGCAACAGTTCCAGCGCCCGGGCGCCGGTATAGCCGCCGACGCCGCCCTGCAGCATCACCCCGACCTGGGGTCGCAGCTGCCTGGCGTCGGCGATCGGGTCGAGCCCGAGCACTCGCACGGTGCCCGCATCGGCGGCCCGGAAACCCTCGCAGATCTCGATGGCGGTGGTCTTGCCGGCGCCGTTGGTGCCCAGCAGCGCCAGCAGCTGACCCGGCTGCACCGTCAGGCTGACCCCGTCGAGGGCAGTGCGGCTGCCGTAGCGCTTGACGAGGCCGTCGAGCTGGACGGCGGGTAGGGGCACACCGCGAGTCTAGGTTCGTCCGGTACCGGACGAGCGCAGCCGGTCACCTCGAGGTGACCGGCTCAACTCCGGCTCACTCGCCGGATTTGACCGAGCTGCCGTAACTGTCGAGATACTGCTGGCCCGACAGCTGCTGGACGGCCTGCCGGATGGTCTCGGTGACCTCGCGCAGCGCCCGTGCCGAACGCTCGTCCTCGGCCCGGCCGGAGAAGTCCAGCGCCGGACCGTAGTGCACCTGCACCGGCGCGCGCCGCCAGCGCTGCTGGCCGGCCGGCAGCACCCGATCGGTGCCGACCAGGCCGACCGGAACCACCGGCGCGCCCGAACGCAGCGCCAACCTGGCCACGCCGGTACGGAACTTGTGCAACCGGCCGTCCGGGGACCGGGTGCCTTCGGGGTAGATCCCCAGCACCTTGCCCGCGGCCAGCAACTCGGTGCCGACGTCGATGGTCGAAGCGGCGGCGCGCGGGTTGGTGCGATCCACCGGGACCAGGCCGAACTCGGTGAACACCCAGGCGATGAACCGGCCCCGGATGCCGGTGCCGGTGAAGTACTCCGCCTTGGCGAAGTAGACCACCTGGCGGCCGGCGGTGATCGGGGTGAACACCTCATCGGCGGCGGACAGGTGATTGGCGGCGATGATGGCCGGACCGGTCCGCGGCACGTGCTGGACGCCGGTGGCTGCCGGCCGGAAGTAGGCGCGAAGGCCCGGTGACACGATCAGCTCGGCGGCGCGATACAACACCGGCAGAACCTACCGCAGCCGGCCATCAGCGGTCCGGGCCGTGATCATCAGCGGCCGGGCCGTGATCACCAGTGCCCCGGGCTGTGATCGTCGGCCGAAATACGTCATACTTGTCTTGTGAAATTCGACCACGTCAGCACCGTGCCCGGTCGGGCCGGTTGCGACAACGCGCCGGACGGCCTGTCGGGCCCGTCCAGCGAGGGTCGTACCCGCGACGAGGTGGCCCGGTTGGTGCAGCAGTCCGGTCCGCTGACCGCCGCGGCCCTGGCCCAGCGGCTGGCGCTGTCGGCGGCGGCAGTCCGTCGACACCTGGACGCGCTGGTCACCGACGGCATCCTGGCCGAGGTGGAGCCCCGGGTCTCACCCTTGCGTCCGCGCTGCCGGGGCCTGCCGGCCCGGGCCTATGCGCTCACCGACTCCTGCCGCGCGAGCTTCGGCCACGCCTACGACGACCTGGCCTCGACCGCGCTGCGCTACCTGCGCGAGGCCGGTGGCGACGCAGCCGTGGTGGCCTTCGCCGAGCATCGCGCCAGCGTGCTCACCGAGCGGATCACCGGCCGGCTGTCCCGCGAGCCGGCCGCGGCACCCGAGCGGCGGGCCGGCCTGGTGGCTCAGGTGCTGACCGAAGAGGGCTACGCCGCGACCACCGAACCGGCCGGCCAGGGCATCCAGATCTGCCAGCACCACTGCCCGGTGGCCCATGTCGCGGCGGAGTTCCCGCAACTGTGCGAGGCCGAGACCCGGGCGCTGGCCGAGGCGATGGGCACCAACGTGCAGCGGCTGGCCACCATCGCCCACGGTGACGGGGTGTGCACCACCCACATCGCCTCGACAGCCAGACCGCACGGCCGGACCAGCCGGTCACTCCGACCCGATAGCCACACAGTTCCCAGCACGGGAGGCAATTAGCGTGACCACCGCAGCAGAACGCCAGCTCATCCAGGGCGAGCAGATCGACTCGCTGTCCACCTACAAGTTCGGCTGGTCAGACACCGACGTCGCCGGCTCGACCGCCAAGCGTGGCATCAACGCCGACGTGGTGCGCAACATCTCGATGCTGAAGAACGAGCCCGAGTGGATGCTGGAACGCCGCCTCAAGGCGCTGGACATCTTCTTCAAGAAGCCGATGCCCAACTGGGGCTCGGACCTGTCCGGGATCGACTTCGACAACATCAAGTACTTCGTGCGCTCGACCGAGAAGCAGGCGGCGACCTGGGACGACCTGCCCGCCGACATCAAGAACACCTACGACAAGCTGGGCATCCCGGAGGCCGAGAAGCAGCGGCTGGTGTCGGGCGTGGCCGCCCAGTACGAGTCCGAGGTGGTCTATCACAAGATCCGCGAGGATCTCGAGCAGCAGGGCGTGCTGTTCCTGGACACCGACACCGCGTTGCGCGAGCACGAGGAGCTGTTCCGGGAGTACTTCGGCACGGTGATCCCGTCCGGTGACAACAAGTTCGCCGCGCTGAACACCGCCGTGTGGTCGGGTGGCTCGTTCATCTACGTCCCCAAGGGCGTGCACGTCGACATCCCCCTGCAGGCCTACTTCCGGATCAACACCGAGAACATGGGCCAGTTCGAGCGAACCCTGATGATCATCGACGAGGACGCCTACGTGCACTACGTCGAGGGCTGCACCGCGCCGATCTACTCCTCGGACTCGCTGCACTCGGCGGTCGTGGAGATCATCGTCAAGCCCGGTGGCCGCTGCCGCTACACCACGATCCAGAACTGGTCGAACAACGTCTACAACCTGGTGACCAAGCGCGCCGTGGCCCAGCGGGGCGCCACCATGGAGTGGGTGGACGGCAACATCGGCTCCAAGGTCACCATGAAGTACCCGGCGGTCTGGATGACCGGCGAGCACGCCAAGGGCGAGGTGCTCTCGATCGCGTTCGCGGGCGAGGGCCAGCACCAGGACGCCGGCGCCAAGATGGTGCACGCCGCGCCCTACACGTCCTCGACGATCATCTCCAAGTCGGTGGCCCGGGGCGGTGGCCGCACGTCCTACCGTGGCCTGGTCCAGGTCGAGCCGGGCGCGCACCACAGCAAGTCCACCGTCAAGTGCGATGCGCTGCTGGTGGACACGATCAGCCGCTCGGACACCTACCCCTATGTCGACGTCCGCGAGGACGACGTGTCGATGGGGCACGAGGCCACCGTGTCCAAGGTGAGCGATGACCAACTGTTCTACCTGATGAGCCGCGGCCTGTCCGAGGACGAGGCGATGGCGATGATCGTGCGCGGCTTCGTCGAGCCGATCGCCCGGGAACTGCCGATGGAATATGCCCTGGAGCTCAATCGACGCATCGAACTGCAGAGGGAAAGCGCGGTCGGCTAGCCATCCACCCGGTTGTGTGCAAGCTACATCTGCATAGAACCTTCGAAAACTTGTCGGGCAAGGCTGAGGAGAAGGTACGGCCGGGTTGGCCGTGCCCGAAAGGCAATAGAGACATAACATGACGACTGTGCTCAAGACCGGTTCGCCGGCCGAACGGTTCACCTCGAGTGACCCAGCTGACTTCGCGGTGCCGACCGGGCGCGAGGAGGAGTGGCGATTCACCCCGCTACGTAGGCTGCGGCCGATCTTCGACCCGTTCACCTCGCAGGATTCCTTCGCCTTCACCAGCGAATTACCCAGCGGCGTCACGCTGGAGCTGGTCGGCAGGGATCATCCGCTGTTCGGCACCGGCGTCCGGCCGGCCGACCGGGTGAGCGCGCTGGCCGCGGCCAACGTCGAGCGGGTGGTGCTGGTGCGCATCGAGGCCGGTGCGCAGGCCGAGAAGCCGATCACGCTCACCTCGACCGGCAAGCCCGGCCTGAACTACGGCCACTTCATCATCGACGCCCAGCCGAACAGCACGGCAACGGTGGTGATGGATCACCTCGGCGAGGCGACGGTCGCCGCCAACGTCGAGGTGGTGGTCGGCGACGGCGCGAACCTGAGCCTGGTCAGCGTGCAGGACTGGGACCCCGGCGCGATCCACCTGGCCGCGCACGGCGCGCTGATCGGCCGCGATGCCACGTACCGGCATGTCTCGGTGAACCTCGGTGGAGCGGTCATCCGGATCAACCCTACGGTCCGCTTCGGTGGTCCCGGTGGTTCGGCCGAGCTGTACGGCCTGTCCTTCTGCGGTGACGGCCAGCACCAGGAATCTCGTTTGTACGTCGACCATTCGGTGCCGCAGTGCAGCTCGCACGTGGTGTACAAGTCGGTGCTCGACGGCGACAGCGCCCGGACGGTCTGGATCGGCGACGTCCGGATCCGGCCGACCGCGGTCGGCACCAGCACCTACGAGCTCAACCGCAAACTGTTGCTGTCCGACGGCGCCCGGGCCGACTCGGTGCCCAACCTGGAGATCGAGACCGGCGAGATCGCCGGTGCCGGACACGCCAGCGCCACCGGCCGGTTCGATGATCTGCAGCTGTTCTACCTGCAGTCCCGGGGCATCACCGCCGATGAGGCCCGCCGGCTGGTGGTCCGGGGCTTTCTGGCCGACGTGATCGACCACATCGCCGTGCCGCAGTTGCACGACCGGCTGATGGCCAGCATCGACGCCCGGCTCGGCGGCAGCCCGGCCCTGGCAGATGACAGCGGCGCCGAATGAACACCCGGCTGTGCGCGCTGTCCGAGCTGGCCGACGGGGCGGCGCTGCGGGTCGAGTTGGCCGAGCTCGACGTGGCCGTGGTGCGGGTCGGCACCGAGGTCTTCGCGATCGAGGACGTCTGCTCGCATGCCGAGATCCCGCTGTCCGACGGCGAGGTGGACGGCTGCACCATCGAATGCGAGTTGCATGGTTCGCGCTTCGACCTGCGCAGCGGCAAGCCCACCGGTCCGCCGGCCACCCGGCCGGTGCCGGTTTTCGAAACATCCGTGATCGACGGCGAGGTCTTTGCCGACCTCGATGCCGCCACAGAGGGGAACACCAACTGATGTCCAAGCTCGAGATCCGTGACCTGCACGTCGCCGTGGACGACACGCCCATCCTCACAGGGGTGAACCTGAGCGTGTCGTCCGGTCAGACGCACGCCATCATGGGACCGAACGGCTCGGGCAAGTCGACCCTGGCGTACTCGATCGCCGGCCACCCCAAGTACACCGTGACCTCCGGCGAGGTGCTGCTGGACGGTGAGAACGTGCTGGAGATGGCGGTGGACCAACGTGCCCGGGCCGGGCTGTTCCTGGCCATGCAGTACCCGGTCGAGGTGCCCGGCGTCTCGGTGTCGAACTTCCTCCGCACCGCGGCGACCGCGGTGCGGGGCGAGGCGCCGAAGCTGCGCACCTGGGTCAAGGAGGTCAACGCCGCGATGGCCGAACTGGAGATGGACAAGGCCTTCGCCGAGCGCAACGTCAACGAGGGTTTCTCCGGCGGGGAGAAGAAGCGCCACGAGATCCTGCAGATGGCCCTGCTCAAGCCCAAGATCGCGATCCTGGACGAGACCGACTCGGGCCTGGACGTCGACGCGCTGCGCACCGTCAGCGAGGGCGTCAACCGGGTGCGGGAGACCGGCATCGGGACGCTGCTGATCACCCACTACACCCGCATCCTGCGCTACATCCAGCCGGATTTCGTGCACGTCTTCTTCGACGGCCGGATCGTCGAGTCGGGCGGGGCCGAACTGGCCGACGAGCTCGAGGCGCACGGCTATGCCCGCTACGGCGCCAACGAGCCGGCCGCGGTCTGACCGGTCCGGGCAGCTACGAATTCAGGCAGGGGTGGCGATGACCGCTAGCACCGAGGTCCTCGACGGTTTCGACGTGCAGGCCGTCCGCAAGGACTTTCCGATCCTCACCCGGCAGGTGCACGGCAAGGCCCTGGTCTACCTGGACTCGGCCAACACCTCGCAGAAGCCGCAGCTGGTGCTGGACACGATCGATGACTACTACCGGCTGCACAACGCCAACGTGGCGCGTGCGGTGCACACTCTGGGCTCGGAGGCCACCACGCTGTTCGAAGCCGCTCGCGACAAGGTGGCCCGGTTCATCAACGCCCCGCGCCGCGATGAGGTCATCTTCACCAAGAACATCTCCGAGTCACTGAACCTGCTGGCCTACTCGCTGTCCAATGCCAGCACCTTCCCGGGCGCCGAGCGGTTTCGGCTCGGCCCGGGCGACAACATCGTGGTCACCGAGATGGAGCATCAATCCAACCTGGTGCCCTGGCAACTGCTGGCCCAACGCACCGGCGCTGAGTTCCGCTACATCCCGATCGACGCCGACGGCCGGCTGGTCGAATCGGCGATCGACGAGCGGATCGACGAGCACACCAAGGTGGTGTCCTTCGTCCACCAGTCCAACGCGCTGGGCACCGTCAACCCGGTCGAGCGGATCGTGGCACGAGCCCGGCAGGTCGGTGCGCTGACCATCCTGGACGCCGCCCAGTCGGCGCCGCACCGGCCGATCGACGTCCAGGCCCTCGGGGTGGATTTTCTCGGTTTCACCGGGCACAAGCTCTACGGCCCGACCGGGGTCGGCGTGCTGTGGGGCCGTTACGAACTGCTCGCGGAGTTGCCGCCGTTCATGGGTGGCGGCGAGATGATCGAGACGGTGGATATGGCCGGCACCACCTATGCCGCGCCGCCGCATCGCTTCGAGGCCGGCACCCCCATGATCGCCGAGGCGATCGGGCTCGGGGCCGCCATTGACTACGTCAGCGCGATCGGGATGGCAAAGATCCAGGCACATGAGGACGCGCTGACCCGTTACGCGCTGGAGGCGATGGCGGCGGTGCCCGGCCTCAAGATCATCGGGCCGGCCACGCCCGATCAGCGCGGGGCGACGATCTCGTTCACCATGAAGGGCATTCACCCGCACGACGTCAGCCAGCTGCTGGACGAGCAGGGCATCGCGGTACGGGCCGGGCACCACTGCGCGCGACCGGTGTGCGTGCGCTACGGCATCGCGGCCACCACCCGGGCCTCGTTCGGCATCTACACCACCACCGGCGAGATCGATGCCCTGATCGCCGGCCTGGCCCGGGTGCAGGAGATGTTCGGATGAGCCTGTCGATGGACTCGATGTACCAGCAGATCATTCTCGATCACTACAAGCACCCGCAGCACCGCGGTGAGATCAGCCCGTTCGACGCCGAGGTGCACCACGTCAACCCCACCTGCGGTGACGAGGTCACGCTGCGGGTCCGGGTGGCCGACGGCGAGATCGCCGAACTCGGCTGGGTGGGGGAGGGCTGCTCGATCAGCCAGGCATCCACCTCGGTGATGAGCGAGCTGGTGATCGGCGTACCGATCGTCGATGCCCTGCAACTGCAGGAGAGGTTCCTGGAGCTGATGCAGTCCCAGGGCCGGGCCACGCTCAGCGAGGACGATGCCGAAGCGCTCGAGGACGCGGTTGCCTTCGAGGGCGTATCGAAATACCCGGCCCGCGTGAAGTGCGCGCTGCTGGGCTGGATGGCCATGAAGTCAGCCGTCGCGCAGGCGACCAACGCCACCGAGCAGGGAGTTCAGACATGACCGAAGCGAGCACCATTCCCAAGCCGTCCCACGATGACGTCGAAGAGGCGTTGCGCGATGTGGTCGATCCGGAACTGGGCATCAATGTCGTGGATCTCGGCCTGATCTACGGCCTGGACATCGCCGAGGACGCCACGGTCACCGTCGACATGACGCTCACCTCGGCCGCCTGCCCGCTCACCGATGAGATCGAGGAGCAGGCGCACAACGCGTTGACCGGCGGTCCCAAGCCACTGGCCAGCGGGGTGAAGATCAACTGGGTGTGGATGCCGCCGTGGGGTCCGGATAAGATCACCGACGACGGCCGCGAGCAGTTGCGGGCGCTGGGCTTCAACGTCTGAGCCGAGCCGACGATCCTCGGTCCTCGCGCGTGCGGCCTCAGCCCAGCTTGCTGGCCGAGAAGGTGTCGCAGCGGGTCGGGTTGCCGCCGGTGTAACCGGTGCTGAACCACTTCTCCCGCTGGGCGGACGTGCCGTGGGTGAAGGTGTTCTGGTCGGGGTGCCCGCTGCCCAGGTGGGTCTGGATCCAGTCGTCGCCGATCCGGCTGGCGGTGTCCAGCGCGGCGCTGATGTCGGCCTGGCTGATGTCGGAGATGAACGGTCGGCCGTCCGGGCCGGCCACCGTCGTGGCGTGGTTGGCCCACACGCCGGCGAAGCAGTCGGCCTGCAACTCCAGGCGTACCGAGTCCGACGTGGCGCCGGTGGCGGTGTGGTTGATCTTCGCCTCGGTGCCGAGCAGGTCCTGGACGTGATGGCCGTACTCGTGCGCCAGCACGTAGGCGTTGACGAACGCGCCGCCGGTGGCGCCGAACTGGGTCTTGAGATCGTCCAGGAAGGACAGGTCGATGTAGACCTTCTTATCGGCGGGGCAGTAGAACGGGCCGACGCCGGAGTCGGCCGCTCCGCAGCCGGTCGAGGTCTGGCCGCGGAAGTAGCGGGTCGGCGCGTGCCGGTAGCTGGTGCCCAGGTCGGGCAGGGTGGCCGTCCAGTAGTCCTCGATGGATTCGATGTCGGCGACCAGGGCGCAGTCGGTGCGGGTGTTGGCGTCCTTGCCGCTCTTGCAGGATGTCTGCAGCTGCGAGTTGTCCACCGAGCTGACGTTCGAGCCCGAGCCGACGCCGTCCAGCCCACCCAGGCCGGTCGGCAGCCCGGAGCTACCGCCGCCGCCCAGCACGTTGATCAGCACCACCACGATCAGCCCGACGATGCCCAGGCCGCCGCCACCGGCTGCCAGGCCGCCGACCCCGAGGCCGCCGAGGCCGCCTGAGCCGCCACCGGATCGGGCATCTTCGACCACCGAGGTGTCCAGTTGCGCATCGTCGTTGTACTGCATGCCATCTCCCCAGCAAGCTCGCACGGCGGTTTCGCTCAAGACCGTACGGTAACCTTGCGGGTATGGGCACCGTCCGGGACTGACCGAGCAGATCGCACAGGCCAGCCCGCTTAGCCAACGCATCGATATCGCGAAAGTGTTAGTGCCCCGATGATTACCGCAACTGATCTGGAACTCCGTGCTGGCGCGCGGATCCTGCTGCAACCCACCACCTTGCGGGTCCAACCCGGTGACCGGATCGGCCTGGTCGGACGCAACGGCGCCGGTAAGACCACCAGCCTGAAGGTGCTCGCCGCCGAGACGCTGCCACACAGCGGGACGGTGACCAGCAACTCGCCGGTCGGCTACCTGCCCCAGGACCCGCGCACCGGTGACCTGGACCAGACCGCCGGCGACCGGGTGCTGTCGGCCCGCGGCCTGGACGTGATCCTGCGCGAGCTCACCGCGGTCGGTCACCGGCTGGCCGACGAGCACTCCGATGAGAGTCTGGTGCGCCGCTACGGCCAGCTCGAGGAGCGGTTCTCCTCGCTCGGCGGCTACGCGGCCGAGGCCGAGGCGGCCCGGGTCTGCTCCCACCTGGGGTTGCCCGAGCGGGTGCTCGCCCAGCCGTTGGGCACCCTGTCCGGCGGCCAGCGCCGGCGCATCGAGCTGGCCCGGATCCTGTTCGCCGACTCGGCCGGCGAGCCGACCACGCTGCTGCTCGACGAGCCCACCAACCACCTCGACGCGGACTCGATCGGCTGGTTGCGCGACTTTCTCAAGGGTCACCGCGGCGGCCTGATCGTGATCAGCCACGACGTGGAACTGCTCGACGCGGTGGTCAACAAGGTCTGGTACCTGGATGCGAACCGGGCCAACGTCGATGTGTACAACGTCGGCTGGAAGACCTACCTCAAGCAGCGCGAGGCCGACGAGCGCCGCCGGCACCGCGAGCGGGCCAACGCCGAGCGCAAGATCGATCAGCTGCGCGGCCAGGCCGACAAGATGCGCGCCAAGGCCACCAAAGCCCGGGCCGCCCAGCAGATGCTGCGCCGGGCCGACGTGCTCAATGCCGGCCTGGATGCGGTGCGGGTCAGCGACAAGGTTGCCAGGCTGCGCTTTCCGGATCCGGCACCGTGCGGGCGCACCCCGCTCACCGCCGAGGGGCTGTCGAAGTCCTACGGCTCCCTGGAGGTGTTCACCGACGTCGATCTGGCCGTCGACCGGGGCACCCGGGTGGTGGTGCTGGGGCTGAACGGCGCGGGCAAGACCACCCTGCTGCGGCTGCTGGCCGGCGCGGAGACCGCCGACACCGGCGAGGTGCTGCCCGGCCATGGCCTGCGGCTGGGCTACTACGCCCAGGAGCACGAGACCCTGGACACCGAGCGCACCGTGCTGGAGAACATGCGCAGCTCGGCGCCGGATCCTGCCGACCTGCAGTTACGCAGCGTGCTCGGCGCGTTCCTGTTCTCCGGAGATGACGTGGACAAGCCGGCCGGCGTGCTGTCCGGTGGGGAGAAGACCAGGCTGGCACTGGCGATGCTGGTCACCAGCGCCGCGAACGTGCTGCTGCTGGACGAGCCGACCAACAACCTCGACCCGGCCAGCCGGGAGCAGGTGCTGGACGCGCTGCGCGGCTACGGTGGCGCCATCGTGCTGGTCACCCACGACGAGGGCGCGGTCGAAGCACTCAATCCGGACAAGGTGATTCTGCTCCCGGACGGGGTCGAAGATACCTGGAGCGCCGACCTCGCCGATCTCATCGCGCTCGCCTGAGATCAATGATCAACAACCCATTGCGGTAGGGGTTCGCACCTGCTAGCAAGGTGTCCTACACCCCGCCCGCTCGAGCCGAGTTGACCCCGCAACCAGCCGAGCACATCACATCAGTAACAGGAGCCGCGTTGTCCGAAGAGAGGAATGACGGTGACCGATCTGAGAAAGGGCGCCCGCATCACGGGGTCCGACCGTAGCAAGCTCGCCACCGAGGTGAAGAAACAGTACGAGAAGGGTCGCAGCATCCGCGAGCTCGCGGACAGCCACCATCGCTCCTACGGCTTCATCCACCGGTTGCTCAGCGAGAACGAGGTGTCACTGCGAGGCCGCGGTGGCGCCACCCGAGGAAGGAAGAACTAGACCTGTCTGCCGACGCGCACCCCGCGGCTCACCCGATCCCAGCAGCCGCGGGGTTCAGCCTTGCCCTGTCGTACGACGACGCGGTCGCCGTCCTGAGCCTGAACCAACCGGCCCGCCGCAACGCCCAGAATCCGCTCACCTGGACCTCGATGCTGGCCGCCGTCAACGCGCTGCCCGGCACCGTCCAGGTGTTGTTGGTGCGCGGCGAGGGTTCGTCCTTCTCCGCCGGCCTGGACCGTCGGCTGCTCACCCCGGACGGCATCGACGGCCAACCTGGCCCGCTGGAGTTGGCCGCCATGCCGGCCGATCAGGCCGATCGCGAGATAGCCGGCTACCAGCAGGCATTCGGGGTGTTGGCCCGTCCTGGCCTGGTCAGCATCGCGCTGGTGCAGGGGCATGCGGTCGGTGCGGGCTTCCAGCTGGCGCTGGCCTGTGACCTGCGGATCGCCGCCGAGGACGCCCAGTTCACCATGGCCGAGGTCAGTCTCGGCCTGGTGCCCGACCTCGGTGGCACCAAGCGGCTGGTCGAGCTGGTCGGCTACTCGCGCGCGGCGGGCATCTGCCTGACCGGTCGCCGGGTGCCGGCCGCCGAGGCGATGGGTATCGGGCTGGTCACCGAAGTGGTCCCGGTCGAGCAGCTCGCCGCCGCCGCCGAGCGCTACCTCAGCCAGCTCCTGGCACTGCCGCGGACGGCCGTGATCGAGATCAAGGCGCTGCTGCTGGCCGCCGCTGATCGCGATCAGCAGCAGCAGGAGGTCGCCGAGCGCGCCGCGCAGTACCGCCAGCTGCGTGGCCTCGCGGGCCTGGACGTCGAGGCCTGAGCACGACCGGGTCACCGGGACGGCTCGGGCGGCGGATAATCGAGGCCGTGATGACGCGATGACCCATCCCGGCGGTAGCTGGACCATGTTGCGATCGATGCGCCGGGACTCCGCGCTGTCCAGCCGGCCATTGCGGGCCGGCACCGGCAAGCGGGTGGCCGCCTTCGCCAGGCCCTACCGGCTGGTGCTGCTGCTGTTCCTGGTCGTGGTGGTGCTCGACGCGCTGATCGGGGTGGCCACCCCGGTGCTGGCCGGTCGGGTGATCAACCAGATCACTGCGCACGGCGCGGTGCACACCGTCGTGCGGCTGGCGTTGATCATCGCGGGCCTGGCAGTGATCGACGCCGCGCTGTCGCTGGCCCAGCGGTGGTACTCCGCGCGGATCGGTGAGGGCCTGATCTATGACCTGCGGACCGCGGTGTTCGATCACGTCCAGCGGATGCCGCTGGCCTTCTCCACCCGAACCCAGACCGGTGCGCTGGTCAGCCGGCTGAATTCCGACGTCCTGGGCGCCCAGCAGGCCTTCACCTCGACCCTGTCCGGACTGGTCAGCAACGTGGTCAGCCTGGTGTTCACCGCCACCGTGATGTTCACGCTGTCCTGGCAGATCACCGCGCTGGCCCTGGTGCTGCTGCCGGTCTTCGTGCTGCCGGTGCGCCGGCTGGGCAGCCAGCTGCAGACCATCACCCGCGAGTCCTACACCCTCAACGCGTCGATGAACTCGAGCATGACCGAACGCTTCAACGTCGCCGGGGCGCTGCTGGTGAAGCTGTTCGGCAAGGCCAGCGAGGAGTCGCTGTCTTTCAGCTCCCGGGCGGCCCGGGTGCGCGACGTCGGGGTCCGCTCGGCGATGTACGGCAGGACGCTGTTCGCCGCGCTGAGCCTGGTGGCCAGCCTCGCCCAGGCTCTGGTGTACGGCCTGGGCGGCTACTACGCGCTCACCGGCCAGCTGTCGGCCGGCACCGTGGTGACCCTGGCGTTGCTGCTGTCGCGGCTCTACGGTCCGCTGACCGCGCTGTCCAACGCCCGGGTCGACGTGATGAGCGCGCTGGTCAGCTTCGACCGGGTGTTCGAGGTGCTCGACCTGGCCCCGCTGATCGACGACGCACCGGACGCGGTGCCGATCGATCCGCGCGCGGCGACCATCGCCTTCGAGGATGTCTGGTTCTCCTATCCCACCGCGGCCGAGGTGTCGCTGGCCTCGCTGGAGGACGTGGCGGTGCTGGACCAGACCGCGAGCCAGGACGTGCTGCGCGGGGTCAGCTTCACTGCCCAGGCCGGCCAGATGGTGGCCCTGGTCGGGCCGTCCGGGGCCGGCAAGACCACCATCAGCCAGCTGCTGCCCCGGATCTATGACGTCCGGTCCGGGGTGGTGCGGGTCGGCGGCCAGGACGTCCGCGCGGTCACCCAGCAATCGCTGCGGGACGTGATCGGCGTGGTCAGCCAGGACGCCCACCTGTTTCACGACACCATCGAGGCCAACCTGCGCTACGCCCGGCCGGCCGCCTCCGAGCAGCAGCTGTGGCAGGCCCTGGAGGCCGCCAACATCGCCGACAAGGTCGCCGAGCTGCCCGACCGGCTGCAGACCGTGGTCGGCGATCGTGGCTACCGGCTCTCCGGCGGCGAGAAGCAGCGGATCGCGATCGCGCGGCTGTTGCTCAAGGCCCCGCCGATCATGATCCTGGACGAGGCCACCGCGCACCTGGACAGCGAGAGCGAGCGGCTGGTGCAGCATGCGCTGGCCGCCGCCCTGCAGGGGCGGACGTCGCTGGTGATCGCCCACCGGCTGTCCACCATCCGGGCTGCCGACCTGGTGCTGGTGGTCGACGGCGGCCGGATCGTCCAGTCCGGCAGCCACGAGGAGCTGCTGCGCGCCGGCGGCCTGTACGCCGAGCTGTATCGCACCCAGTTCGCCCAGAGCGCCGACGAGCCTGCCGCGTCATGAACGAGCCGGTCGGGACCGAGCCTGTCAGCACCGAGTTAGCCGGGGGCGAACCGGCCGTGACCTGGCTGGCCGGCCCGACCGGGATCAGGCTGGTCGAGCCGGCGCCCGGTCCGCAGGCCCGGACCGGCCGGCCACGTGCTGCCGGCCTGGTGGTGCTGGTGCTGCTGGTCTGCTTCGTTGCGGCCCGGCTGGCCCGGCCGGCCGCGCCAGCGCAGCCGCCCGCAGCATCGCAAGCAACGGCCTCCCAGGCGGCAGCATCGCGGGCGGCCGTGTCGAGCCTGGAGCCGGCCGGCGCGCAGTGGCCGGTCTCGGCCAACCAGGTGGTGATCTCGTGCACCGAGCAGCAGGTGGACGACCTGGTCCACTCGTTCGTGAGTGCGGTCGACCGCGGCGACCAGGCTGCGCTGACGAAGCTGATCGCCGCGGCCGGGCAGGGCTTCATGTCCTA
>JBPCPA010000058.1:0-7385 GCA_050999655.1 Jatrophihabitans sp. | reverse complement strand
GCAGCGCCCGGTCGGCGGCCACGCGATCGAGCCGGTCGATCCGGGAGTACCGAAACAGCCGTTCGCTGTAGGACTTGCTCGCCGACAGCACCGCGGGCAGGTGCGGCAGGCCGGCGCCGACCACGATCAGCGGCAACCGGTGCTGGCTCAGCCCGTGGCAGGCCGCGCACAGCGCCGAGACATCGGCCGGCCCGAGATCCTGCAGCTCGTCGACGAACAGCGCCAGGCCCCGGCCGGCGTCGGCGGCCAGCCCGGCGGCGTCGGCGAACAGCTCCACCAGGTCGATCTCGATGTCGCCGGAGTCGGCCCGTCCGGGCACCGCGGGCACCTCGATCCCCGGCTGCCACCGCTCGCGTAGCTTCGCCTCGGCCGGACCCTTCTGGGCGAAGGACCGCAGCACCCCGAGCACGTGATCGGCGCCGCCCGGATGCTCGGCCGACGGCACCGGCCCGAGTTCGCGGATCGCCACGTGCAGCGCGGCGGCCAGTGGCCGGCGCAGCGACTGTTCCGGTCGGGCCTCCAGCTTGCCGGTGCCCCAGCCGGCCCGCACCGCGGCCGAACGCAGCGCGTTGAGCAGCACGGTCTTGCCCACCCCGCGCAGCCCGGTGAGCATCACCGAGCGCTCGGCACGACCGCGCACCACCCGTTCCAGCACCACATCGAAGGCGGCCAGCTCGCCGTCCCGGCCGGCCAGCTCGGGCGGCCGCTGACCGGCGCCCGGCGCGTAGGGATTGCGGACCGGATCCATGATCGGACCGTATCGCGCTCTCTAGCGTTGAGCGCAGACATCCCGATAGAGCGCGAGCGTGTCGCCGACGACGGTCAGGACGGCCGGGGTGGCAGCTCGGCCTCGGCGGTGCTGCTCAGCATCAGCTCACCGATCTGGCCGAGGGCCTGCAGCTGTTCCGGAGTCAGCCGGTCGATCAGGTACTGCCGGACGGCCGCGACGTGGCCCGGGGCCGCGGCCTGCACCACCGCGAAACCCTCGTCGGTGAGCTGGGCCACCTGGCCGCGCTTGTCGGTCGGGCACTCGATCCGGCGCACCCAACCACGCTCCTCCAGTCTGGCCACCGCATGCGAGAGCCTGCTGCGCGAGGATCGTGCCCGCTGGGCCAGCTCGCTCATCCGCAGTGCCCGGCCGGGCTCCTCCGACAGTGGCACCAGCACCTCGTAGTAGGTGTGGGACAGCTTGCTGTCCACCTGCAATTGCCGGTCCAGCACATCCACCAGCGCGCGCGAGCCGTCGATGAAGCTGCGCCAGGCCCGCTGTTCCTGCTGGCTCAACCAACGCGGTTCGGTCATGTCCGGGAGTCCATTTCGATCTGGCCGGATCGATGAACGAACCGGACGTCCCGGCAACCATCGAGCCGGGCACAGTGGTCCAGGGTATGCCGGATACCGCCCCGGGTGGGCGGCAATGCCGTCGATCCCCGAGAACGGCGCGCACTAGACTCGGGAGCCGGGGCAGCGTGGCCGCCGACGACCGTCCTGTCCGAACCGGCGAGGAGATCTTCAAGTGCAAGCCAGCCCGCTGCGCGTCCTGCTGCTCGAGCAGATCCACCCGGACGCGGCGCAGCTGCTGCGCTCGGCCGGCTTCGAGGTCAGCGCGGTGGATCGAGCGCTGGACGAGGACGAGCTGATCGAGGCGCTCGGCTCGGTGGCGCTGCTCGGCATCCGGTCCAAGACCCAGGTCAGCGCGCGGGTACTGGCTGCCGCGCCGCAGCTGCTGGCCGTCGGCGCCTTCTGCATCGGCACCAACCAGATCGACCTGGCGGCCGCCACCGCGCACGGCGTGACAGTGTTCAACGCCCCGTTCTCCAACACCCGCAGTGTGGTCGAGATGGCCATCGCCGAGCTGATCTCACTGACCCGCCGGCTGTTCGAGAAGAACACCTCGATGCACGCCGGCATCTGGGACAAGTCCGCCGCCGGCGCGCACGAGGTGCGGGGCCGGACGCTGGGCATCGTGGGTTACGGCAACATCGGCACCCAGCTGTCGGTGCTGGCCGAGAACCTGGGCATGCGGGTGCTGTTCTTCGACACCGCCGATCGATTGGCTCTGGGCAACGCCCAGCGCCGCGAGAGCCTCGCCGAGCTGCTGCACGAGGCCGACATCGTCACCCTGCACGTGGACGGCAGGCCGGAGAACAAGAACATCTTCGGCGACGCCGAGTTCGCCGCGATGCGGCCCGGCAGCCTGTTTCTGAACCTGTCCCGGGGCTTCGTGGTGGACTACGCCGCGCTGCGCTCGCAGATCCAGAGCGGCCACATCGGGGGCGCCGCGGTGGACGTCTTCCCGGTCGAGCCGAAGGGCCGCGGCGACGAGTTCGTCTCCGAGCTGCGCGGGCTGTCCAACGTGGTCCTGACCCCGCACATCGGCGGCTCCACCGAAGAGGCCCAGTACGACATCGGCCAGTTCGTGGCGCACAAGTTCCTGGACTTCGTCCGCGAGGGATCGACCGCGCTGTCGGTGAACCTGCCCGGCCTGGGACTACCGCGCCGGACCGACACGCTGCGGCTGGTGCACCTGCACCGCAACGTCCCGGGCGTGCTGGCCCGGGTCAACGGCATCCTGGCCGAGCACGCGGTCAACGTCGAGGCCCAGCTGCTGGGCACCCGGGGCGAGGTCGGCTACCTGGTGACCGACAGCATCAGCGGCACCACCCAGGCCATCGTGGACCAGATCCGGGCCATGCCGGAGACCATCCGGCTGCGGGTCATCGTCTAGGTGTGATGTCTGGGCCGGCGCCGCGGGCGCGGCTGTCGAATCGGGGCTGTGCCGTTCGTCGTAGGGATGTCACAGTTCAGACAGCCGAACGAAGGAGCCCATCGATGGCCCAGTACCTGATCCTGCTGTACGAGGACGAGTCGAGCTACGCCGACGCCACCCCGGAACTGCTCGCCGAGGTGATGGCGGCACACAACCGCTTCGCCGAGCAGTTCCCCGAACTCGGCGCCAGCCTCGTCGGCGGCAACGCCCTGCAACCGACCACCACCGCGACCAGCATCCGCGGCGACGTGGTCACCGACGGCCCGTTCGCCGAGACCAAGGAGGCACTCGGCGGCTACTACCTGATCGAGGCTGCCGACCTGGACCAGGCGCTGGCGATCGGCAAGCTCTGTCCCAGCAGCGTCGGGGTGGAGGTCCGTCCCATCATGGTGTTCGACGGCGGGTGAGCCCGTCGGCGTCCGAGGTACGCGCCGCGGTCGCCGAGGCGCACCGGCACGAGTGGGCCGCTGTGCTCGCCGCGTCGGTGCGCCTGGCCGGTGACCTCGGCCTGGCTGAGGACTGCGCGCAGGACGCTTTCGTCTCGGCGTTCGTCGCCTGGCTGCGCGACGGCATTCCGCGCAACCCCGGCGCGTGGCTGACCACCGCCGCCCGCCGCAAGGTCCTCGATGCCCACCGGCGCAACCAGCTGCTGCGGGCCAAGCTGCCGCTGCTGGCCGGCGAGGCGATGACCCGACCGGCCAGCCTCGGTGAGGACCCGGCTGAGCTGGCCGGCGCCGATCCCGACCATCCCGAGGACCCGGACGGCCTGGACCCGGCCGCCTTCGGCGATGACCGACTGCGGCTGATCTTCACCTGCTGCCACCCGGCGCTTGCCCGGGAGGCCCAGGTTGCTCTGACGCTGCGCCTGGTGTGCGGACTCAGCACCGCCGACATCTCCCGGGCCTTTTTGGTGAGCGAGGCCACCATGGCTGCCCGGGTCACCCGGGCCAAGAAGAAGATCGCCGCAGCCCGGATCCCGTACCGGGTGCCGGCCGGGCACGAACTCACCGAGCGGCTGGACGCGGTGCTGACGGTGCTGCACCTGGTCTTCACCGCCGGCCACGCGGCGCCGTCGGGCGATCAGCTGGTGCGTTCGGACCTGGTGGACCGGGCGATCGGGCTCGGCCGGTTGCTGCGCGTCCTGATGCCCGACGAGCGCGAGGTGGGCGGGCTGCTGGCGCTGATGCTGGTCACCGACGCCCGCCGCGCGACCCGGTGCGACGAGACCGGCGCCCTGGTGCTGCTGGCCGAGCAGGACCGCTCGCGCTGGGACGCCCAGCTGATCGCCGAGGGCGCGCGGGTGTTGGTGGACGCGCTGCGTGGCGGCCGGCCGGGCCGGTTCGTGCTGCAGGCGGCGATCGCCGCGCTGCACGCCGAGGCGCCCGACTACGCCGAGACCGACTGGGGCCAGATCCTGGGCCTGTATGACCTGCTGCGGCTGGCCTGGCCGTCCCCGGTGGTCGAACTCAACCGAGCGGTTGCGGTGGGCATGGTCGCCGGGCCGGGCGCCGGGCTGGCGGCCATCGACGCCATCGATGCCGGTGCGCTGGCCGGCTACCACTACCTGCCGGCAGCCCGGGCCGAGCTGCTGTGCCGACTGGGCCGCGATGCGGAGGCAGCCACCGAGTACGACCGGGCGATCGCGCTGGGAGCCAACGCCGCCGAACGTCGCTATCTCATGGCTCAAAAGAGGCTTTTATCCTAAAGATGAAAATGGTTCAATAACCGCACTTACCTACCGAGGAGTGCAAATGTCATCTCATTTTCGCAATACCCTGCTCGGCTCGGCAGCCTTGATCGGCCTGCTCGGCGGCAGCTTCGTAGTACCGGCGATCGCGGCAGCCGAGACCCAGGAGTTCTCCGGCTCGGGCGCCCCCTTTGGCGCTGACTTCCGGATTGCGATGTCCTCGGCCCAGGCGGCCGGCTACACCTCCAGTCAGTGCAGCTTGGAGAGTTACGAGGACGAAACCGTCACCATCATCTGCACCCGGTAGCCGCAGGCGTCCTTATTGCTCAGTATCGGGTTTCGCTTGCAAGTGTTACTCGTCAGTAATATCCTTCATCTACTGACGAGTAACAAGGAGTTCGCTGCGATGGGCCATTACCGAAGCAACCTGCGTGACATCGAGTTCAACCTGTTCGAGGTGCTCGGCACCGGCGAGTTGCTGGGCGTCGCGCCGTTCGCCGAACTCGACGCCGACACCACCCGCGGGATCCTGGCCGAGGTGCGCGCGCTGGCCGAGGGCCCGCTCGCCGACTCCTACGTCGACGCCGACCGCAACCCGCCGGTGTTCGACCCGGCCACCCACTCCGTCGCGATGCCGGAGTCGTTCAAGAAGTCCTACCGTGCCTGGCAGGACGCCGAGTGGTGGCGGCTGGAAAGCAACCCCGATTACGGCGGCACCCTGGCACCCCGCTCGCTGGTCTGGTCGATGGCTGAGATGGTGCTCGGCGCCAACCCGGCGATCTGGATGTATGACTGCGGGCCGGCCTTCGCCAACATCATCTACGAGCTCGGCACCGAGCAGCAGCGCCAGATCGGGCAGTTGCTGATCGACAAGCGTTGGGGCGCGACGATGGTGCTGACCGAGCCGGACGCCGGCTCCGACGTCGGGGCCGGTCGCACCAAGGCCATCCGGCAGGAGGATGGCAGCTGGCACATCGAGGGCGTCAAGCGCTTCATCACCTCGGCCGAGCACGACATGAGCGAGAACATCGTGCACTACGTACTGGCCCGCCCCGAGGGTGCCGGCCCGGGCACCAAAGGGCTGTCGCTGTTCTTGGTGCCCAAGTACGACTTCGACTGGCACAGCGGTGAGCTCGGCGAACGTAACGGCGCCTTCGTCACAGGGGTCGAGCACAAGATGGGCCTCAAGGCGTCCACCACCTGCGAGGTGCGTTTCGGCGAGACGATCCCGGCCAGGGGCTGGCTGCTCGGTGAGGTACACGATGGCATCGCCCAGATGTTCAAGGTGATCGAACACGCCCGGATGATGGTCGGCACCAAGGCCTATTCCGAGCTGTCGGCCGGCTACCTGGCAGCGCTGGACTTCGCCAAGACCCGGGTGCAGTCGGCCGACCTCACCCAGGCCGCCGACAAGACCGCGCCGCGGGTGACGATCATCCACCACCCCGACGTCCGGCGGCAGTTGATGACCCAGAAGGCCTACGCCGAGGGCCTGCGCGCGGTCGCGCTGTACGCCGCCAGCGTGCAGGACCGGATCCAGCTAGCCGAGTTTCACAAGCGTGCCGACGGGTCGACCGCCGAGGTGCCGGCCGGTGGTCTGGCCGACGGTCCGGCCGGCCTGCAGGATGGCACCCCGAATGTCCGCCGCGAGGCCTCGACCGATGAGCGACTCAACGACCTGCTGCTGCCGATCGTCAAGGGCGTCGGCTCCGAGCGGTCCTACGAGCAGCTGGGCCAGGCACTGCAGGTGTTCGGTGGCTCGGGTTTCCTGCAGGACTACCCGCTGGAGCAGTACATCCGCGACAACAAGATCGACTCGCTCTACGAGGGCACCACCGCCATCCAGGGTCAGGACTTCTTCTTCCGCAAGATCGTCCGGGACAAGGGCGTCGGCCTGGCCGCGCTGTCGGGTGAGATCCAGAGCTTTCTCGACTCGATCTCCGACGAGGGCCGGCTCAAGGTGGAGCGGGAGTCGGTGGGCAAGGCGTTGGCCGAGGTCGGCCAGATGGTCGCCGCGATGGTCGGTCACCTCACCTCGGCCCAGGACGACGTGCGCAACGTCTACAAGGTCGGCCTGAACACCACCCGGCTGCTGATGTCCTGCGGTGATCTGGCGATCGGCTGGCTGCTGCTGCGGCAGGCCGCGGTGGCCCTGGCCAAGCTGGACGATGTCGCCTCCGGTGGCCTGTCCGCCGCCGACAAGGCCTTCTACGAGGGCAAGCTCGCGGTCGCGAAGTTCTTCGCCACCGCGGTGCTGCCCGAGCTGGTCTCCCGGCGCAAGATCATCGAGGCCACCGACAACGCGATCATGGACGTGGCCGAGTCGGCGTTCTGAGGGTTGCGCCACGGCAGCTGGGCCGGCGCCCTTCGGCCGGCTGGTTAGGCTGGTCGGATGACCACCCAGGCCACCCAGTGGATCCAGCTGCAGGGCGCGGTCAACGTCCGCGATGTCGGTGGCCTGCCCACCGCTGACGGGCATCGGATCCGCTCCGGTGTGCTGATTCGCTCGGCGAACCTGCAGCATCTGACCGGAGCCGATGTGACCCGTCTGGTGCGCGAACTCGGCGTGCGCCGGGTGGTCGATCTGCGCACCGACGTGGAGGTTCGCAGCGACCGACCGGGGCCGATACACAGCGAGCCGGACGTGGTGGTCCACCACCTGTCGCTCTACCCCGACGGGGACGGCGAGTTCGAGGCGGATCAGGCGCTGGACCCGGCGCAGGCGCTGACCCCCGAACCGGGAACCGGCCCGGACCAGGCGGTGACCCCGGAGCCGGTGCTGCCATGGCGGCGCGAGCAGCCCGTCGGCCCGCACGGGCGGACGGTGGCCTCCTACCTGCGGTACCTGCAGCGGCGACCGGACTCGATTCTGGCGGCGCTGCGGGCGATCGCCGAGCCGGCCGGCGCCACCGTGGTGCACTGCGCGGC
>JBPCPA010000049.1:0-9583 GCA_050999655.1 Jatrophihabitans sp. | reverse complement strand
CCCCCGCCTCGGTGAGCATTGTTTCGGCCCCCCCCCCCGGCCTCCCCCCGCAGAGTCCTCCTCTGGTCGCGGGCCGGCGCCGACCCGCAGGAACCCGGTTCGGGGCTCGAGCCCGACCATGCAGACCTTGCCCAGCGATCGGGCCGGCGCCAGCGCGATCTGGTGGCCACGGCCCTGCAGGTCCGCGATGGTCGCGGCCGGCGCGTCCTGCTCGATGGTGAGCACGCCGGGACGGCACGAGCGAGGCGCGAACGAGGACGGGAAGTGCTCGGTCTGAAACATCACCGTCTCGGTGGCCGCCTGCAACCCCAGCCCGAACTCGGTGACGGCCAGCATCGCCTCGATCGTCCACTGGTCCTGGCGGTCGCCACCGGGTGTGCCGAAGGCCAGGTAGGGCTGGTCATCGCGCAGTACCACGGTGGGGCTCAAGGTCGTGCGCGGCCGCTTGCCGGGCGCCAGCGCGTTCGGATGCCCGGGCGCGTTGAGCCACATGGCCTGAGCGCGAGTACCCAGGCTGATGCCCAGTCCGGGGATCACCGGTGAACTCTTGAGCCAACCACCGCTGGGGACGGCCGCAACCAGGTTGTGCCAGCGGTCGATGACCACCACCGTGCAGGTGTCGCCCGCTCGGGCGGTGGCGGCCAGGACGAGATTGGGCACGCCCTCTGACAGTTGCCCCAACCAGTCGGGGCCGTCCGGCGCGGCGGCGACCGGCCGCTGCACCGGCACCGGCTGCCGGCCACCGGGCTGGCCCGGCCGGGGGTCGGCCAGGGCGCGCTGGCCGATCAGCGCCCGGCGGGTCTTGGTGTAGTCGGGGCTGAGCAGGTGGGGCAGCGGATCGAGGCCGAAGTCTGGGTCGCCGTACCACGCCTCCCGGTCCGCGGTAGCCAGCTTGGCGGCCTCGGTCAGCAGGTGGACGTACTCGCCGCTGCCCAGTCCGACACCGGCCAGGTCGGTGTCGGCCAGCAGCGCCAGCTGCTGCAGGAACACCGGGCCCTGGGTCCACGCGCCGGGCTTGCACACCGTGTAGTCGCGGTGCTCGATCGTGGCGGCCGGTTCGATCCTCGGTCGCCAGCCGGCCAGGTCCGTCGCCCGCAACAGGCCCAGCTGGCGTCGCCCGGTTGCGTCCAGTACCGGGGTGGTCCGGACGAAGGCGTCGATCTCCTCGGCGACGAAGCCGGCGTAGAAGGCCTGGTGTGCGGCCTCGAGCTGCGCCAACCGGTCGGCGGAGGCCGACTCGGCCTGCTCCAGTAACCGGCGCAGGGTGGCGGCAAGCGGCCGGTTGCGCTGCCGGGCCCCGGCGACCGGCACGCCGCCGGCCAGGTAGACCTCGGCCGAGCCCGGCCAGTGGGCCTCGAACAGCGGCGCCAGGGTGGCGATCACCTGGGCCGCCTCCGGCAGCAGCGGGTAGCCGGCTTCGGCATAGCCGATGGCCGGCTCCAGCACGTCGGACAGTCTCATGGTGCCGAATTCGGCCAGCATCCGCAGCCAACCGCCGAACGCGCCGGGCACGCAGGCCGGCAACAGGCCCGAGCCGGGAATCAGGGCCAGCCCGAGATCGGCGAACAGCTGCGGTGTCGCGGCGGCCGGGGTCGGTCCCTGGCCGCACAGCACCTGGACACCGGCGGCACCGGTGCCACCGGTGTGCAGGACCGCGCACAGATCACCACCCAGCCCGTTGGACTGGGGCTCGACCACCTGCAGTACGAAGCCGGCCGCGACGGCGGCGTCGAAGGCATTGCCGCCCCGCTCCAGCATCGCCATGGCGGCGCCGGAGGCGAGCCAGTGGGTGCTCGCGACGGTGCCGAAGCTACCGACGATCTCGGGTCTGGTGGTGGGCATGCCGGGCGTTCCTCCTGCACTGGGTGGTGGTCGGTGGTTCGCCCACCGAGGATGGTTACAGCGGTACGGCGACCGGCAACTCGCGCCGGCGCGGGGTGCCCAGCTCGGCCGACACCGCGGTCCGGGCCAGCTCGTCGAGGATCTGCGGGATGGTCTGCTCGCACCGCCGCAGCTGCGCGGCCAGAACGGCGGGGACGCCTTCCCCGACGGCTTCGACGCGGTAGCCGTTGCTGCCCAGGTCGTCGAGGATCGCCACGATCCGCCGGAGCAGCTGGGCGATCACCTCGGCCCGTGACACCGGCGCGCGCATGGTCAGGAAGTAGTTGTCGAAGATCATGTTGAGCAACCGACCGTCCTGCCGGCGGCTACCGGGTTCGGAGCCGCGCAGCAGGGACACCCCGTCCGGTACGAGCTTGGCCGCGACGTACTCGTGCACGTGCAGGTTGAACTCCACCCGCCGGTCCAGCTCGGACGCCGAGGACGAGCCGGCCAGCCCGAACGACCGGCCGCGCAACAGGTGCCGGACCGGGGCGTAGTCCGGTGCCCAGGCCCCGCTGAAGCCAGGATGGCGCAGCTGCATGCTGGGTCGGATGGTGCGGTGATAGACCGATCGTGGGCAGGAGCCGCTGTACAGCAGCATCGCGCTGTAGACGTCGACGTAGAGCTGCAACCGGGGCAGCGCGGTGGCCGGGTCGCCGCCGCCGGCGAGCAGTTGGCCGGCCAACCGCCAGACGACGAAACTGACCTGGTGCCCGGTGATCCAGCGAAACCAGAACAGGCTGTCGTCCTCGGTGGCCGACTGCTGCCAGTCCGGTAACCGCGCACGGCTGAGCCGCGCGATCTCGCGGCAGGTCTCGGCGAACCGTTCCGGGGCCCGACCGGCCCGCCGATCTGGCTCGTCCGGAAACGGCAGGGTCAGCGGCTCCAGCCCGCCCGGGAACCCACCGAAGTGCCACCGTGGGTCAGCGGGCAGGTCGGCGAGTACCAGCGTGTGGTCATAGGGCGCGCGCATCAGCGTCGGCCAGGCAGGTAGCTGAACTCGAACTCCAGGCCGTTGACGTCGTAGAGGTAGACGCTCTGGACGCCGTCGGCGTCGACCACCACCTCGGTCGGCTGGACGTCCAGCGCGTAGCTGTAGCGGCCGGAGTGATACAGCTCGAGCCAGCGCTCGCGCAGTTCGACCAGCTCGCGCGGGCTGGCCGCCGCCAGGCACACGTGCTGGAACTGGGTGATGCTGCGGGTGGGCGGCAGCGCCGGCTCGCCGGGACGTTCGAACAGGTGGATCCGGACGCCGCCGACGACGAGTTCGCGCAGCTCGGTGATACCGGCGAGGCGGTTCGTGGTCAGCTCGGAGAACGTCGTCAGCGACCAGGCGCAGCGGCAGCCGAGAAAGTCCTCATACCAGCGGGCAGCGTTGTCGATGTCAGTCGTCTGAATGCCGAGGTGATGGAACACCGGCGACGCGGCTGCTGGCTGGAACTGCGGCATGCCCTGCTCCCTCGCTGTGGTCCGGCTCGATCCGGCCCGGGCGGGTGTGCCGACACCGTCCGAGGCCGCTCGTCCAGCCTCTGGGCGCGTCCTATGCCCCCGCTACATCGGTCATACAAAGCCGGATTCGGTGGCGGGTGGGCCGCAAACGCCAGGCACCGCGGCGCACCCGCGCTGTAGCTGGTGTGTATGGGACCGGTCCAGGTTGGGGTCCTCGGGCCGGCCGGACCCGAGCCCGATGCCGCGGAGGTTCGACAGATGACGGGTGTGGCGCTGCTGCACGAGTTGCTCGACACCACCGCTGCCCGGCGGCCGTCGGCACCGGCAGTCGGACACGGCCGGGACGTCCTCAGCTACCACCAGCTGCGCTCGGCCAGCCTGCGGGTGGCCAGCGCTCTGACCCGGCTCGGTGTGCGGCGCGGTGACCGGGTGCTGGTCGCGACACCCGCCGACCTCCGGTTACCGGCGCTGCTGTTCGGCTGCTCCAGGCTCGGGGCGGTGTTCGTGGTGATGGGCGTGGGCACTCCGGCCCCGGTCGTCGACCATGTGCTGGGCGATGCCGAACCGGCGCTGGTGATCACGCCGGTCGCCGAGCTGGCCGCGGCGGCGGGTGCGCGCGGCATCCGCAGCCTGGATCCCGCCGAGCTGGAGCAGTCAGCGGGGGCGCCGGACGCTGGACCGGCCGGTGGCGGTCCGGGCGGTCCGGTCTTGGTCGATCCGGTGTGCTTCGTCTACACCTCGGGCAGTACCTCGATGCCGAAGGCGGTCGTGTCGACCCACCTGCAGGTGAGCTTCGTGGTCGGGGCGATCCAGTCCAGGCTCGGTTACCGCGACGATGACGTGGTGTTCTGCGCGTTGCCGCCATCGTTTGACTACGGTCTCTACCAGCTGTTCCTGTGCGTGAATTCCGGTGCTCAGCTGCAGCTGGCCGATCAGAGCGTCGCGGGTCATCGACTGCTCGCGGCACTGGATGACTCCGGTGCCACCGTGCTCGCGGCGGTGCCGTCCTTGGCCGCCAACCTGGAACGGCTGCTGGCCCGCCAGCCGGTCGAACTCGGCCGGCTCCGGCTGCTGACCAACACCGGAGCGGCGATGCCCGCTGGCGTGCTGGCGGCACTGCGCGCCCGGCTACCGAGCCTTCGGGTGCAGTTGATGTACGGCCTGACCGAGTGCAAAAGGGCCGCGATCATGCCACCGGACGCTGACCTCGACCACCCGGGAGCCTGCGGATTGGCTTTGCCAGGAACGGAAATCTTCGCCATTGACGACAACGGAGCTCGACTGCCGGCCGGCGAGGTGGGTGAGATCGTGGTTCGCGGCCCGCACGTGATGGCCGGTTACTGGAAGCAGCCGGCCTTGACCGACCAGCGATTCGTCGCCGAGCACGGTCTGTTCCCGCAGTTGCGCACCGGCGACCGGGGTTGGCGGGATGGCGAGGGCTTCCGGCACTTCGCCGGCCGGGACGATGACGTGTACAAGCAGGGCGGTTACCGGGTCAGCACCACCGAGGTGGAGGCCGCCGCGCACCGGGTGCCGGGCGTCCGGGTGGCGGTCGTGGTGCCGCCGGGCCCGGTCGGCGAGGCGGTGCTGCTGGTTCAGGGCACCCTGACCGGCGCCGAGGTGCTGGACGCGCTGCGACACGAGATCGAGGAGTACAAGATCCCGCCCCGGTGCCTGGTGGTGGGGGAGTTCCCGTTGAACGCGAACGGAAAAGTCGAGCGCAGGTTGCTCAGCGAGCTGGCTCGGGACGGCACCGGTGGCTGACCGTTGGCCGGCGCTCGACCTGATCGATCCGCCGGCCTACGTCTACCAACTCGACGAGGTCCGGACGGCGTACCGGCTGTTGCGCTCGGCCCTGCCCCAGCCCAGCACGCTGCTGTACTCGCTCAAGGCGAACCCGCATCCCGCTCTGGTCCGGACGCTGGCCGAGCAGGGTTGCGGCGCGGAGATCTGCTCCACCGGCGAACTTGTCGCGGCCCTGGATGCCGGCCTGGCATCGCGGCGGTTGCTCTACACCGGCCCTGGCAAGCGAGACATCGAGGTGGTGGAGGCGGTCAAGGCCGGCGTCCGCTGGTTCTCGGTGGACTCGCCGAGCGGGCTGCGCCAGGTCGACAGCACGGCCCGCAGGCTCGGCGTGCGTGCTCAGTGCCTGCTGCGGATCAACGACGCGGCCACCGTCCCCGGTCAGGGCCTGGCGATGACCGGCAGCGCCTCGCAGTTCGGTTCCGACACCGACTGGATCTGCGCTGAGCCGGCTGCCTTCACGCTGCCGCCGGTCGTCGACGCCGGCGCAGAGCTGGCCGGTTTTCATGTCTACCAAGGCAGCAACCTCGACCGCGAGGACGCCGTGCTGGCGCAGTTCGAAGTGGCCATCGCAGCCTGCCGGCGAGTGGCAGATGGCCTGGGTGTCCGACCTCGCGTGCTCGATCTTGGCGGCGGTTTCGGTGCACCGTTCGCCCGCTCCGGCCAGCTCCCCAGCTTCACCACCCTGGCGTCGCGGTTGGCGCTGCTGCTGGAGCAGAACTTTCCGGGCTGGGCAGCGGGCCGGCCGAGAATCGTGTTCGAATCCGGGCGTTACCTGGCCGGCTCCTGCGGCATGCTGCTCACCCGGGTGGCTGATGCCAAGCACTCGCACGGCCAGCAGGTGGTGGTGCTGGAGTCGGGCATCCATCATCTCGGCGGGATGTCCGGCCTGCGCCGGATCCCGCAGATGGTGCCGGAGCTGATCCTGGCGCAGGACCGTGCCCGGCACAGCAACACCATCGTCACCGGTCCGCTGTGCACGCCGCTGGACACCTGGGCGCGATCGGCCGAGCTGCCCGAGCTGCACCGTGGCGACCTGGTCGGGGTACCCAACGTCGGCGCCTACGGCCTGACCGCGAGCCTGCTTGCCTTTCTCGGTCACCCGGCGCCGGTCGAGGCGGTCATCGACGGCGATCGGTTGGTGGAACTGTCCCGACTCGAATGGACCCGGCGACCGGCCGGGCCGGCACCGGAACCGCACCTATCCCGGGAGGATTCATGAACGAGGAGCTACGGGCCGCGGTGCGCTCCAGCAGTGCTGTTGCCGCCGAGCATGCAGAACACTGCGATGCCGAAGCGCAATTCCCGGACGCGGCGGTGCACGAGATGCGGCGCAGCGGCCTGCTCGGCCTGATGGTGCCGGCCGGCTTCGGCGGTGGCGCCGGCACGCTGGCGGATCTGGTCGAGGCAGCAACCGAACTCGGTCGGGTGGACCTGTCGGTGGCACTGATCTTTGCGATGCACTGCCAGCAGGTGGTGGCCCTGGACCGCTTCGGTGGCGAGCAGTTGCGGGCCGAGGTGCTGCCGGCGATCGCCGCCGGCAAGGTCTACCTCGGTTCGGTCACCACCACCGCGGCAGCCGGTGGCCACCTGCTGAGCGCGGACTCGGCCACCCGGCAGGACGGTGCGAACCTGCTCATCGATCGGACCGCGCCCATCGTCACTGGTGGTGCTCATGCCGATGCGTTCCTGGTGACGATGGGCACTCCGGGCGCCAGCTCGCCGGCCCAGGTGGACCTGATCTACGCCTGGCGCGATCAGCTTCGGCTGGAGGTGACCGGTGACTGGCAGCCGTTGGGCATGCGCGCCACCGAGAGCCTGCCGATGCGGTTGCACGGTTCGATTCCGAGCTGGCAGGTGATCGGAGCGGCCGGCAGCTTCCGCGACATCGCTACCAGCTGCTTCGCGCCGTTGGCTCATGTCGGCTGGGCGGCCAGTTGGCTGGGTACCGCGGCGGGCGCCTACAGCCGGGTGGTGTGTCACCTTCGCGAACCGGCTCGGCGGGCCCAGGTCGACCCCCGCTCAGAGCTGCTGTTGATCCGGCTGGCGACGGCGCGACAGCGACTGGAGGTCGTGCACGCCCTGCTGCAACACACGATCTCGGTGCTGGGGGGCGCCGGCGAGGTCGGCGCGACCCCGATCCAGTTGCTGGTCAACACGGTGAAGGTGGTCGCGGCCGACGAGTGTGTGCGTGTGGTGGACGAGCTGATCGAGCTGGTCGGCCTGCGGCATGGCTACCTCACCGGATCACCGCTGGGCCTGGAGCGGGCACTGCGGGATCTGCGGTCGGCCTCGTTGAACTACGCTAATGACCGGCTCCGGCTGTCCAACGGCGCGCTCAGCCTGATGGATTCGGCCGTGACCTTCGCCTGAGGTCCCGGCCGCCTCTGCCGGGTCACAGCCCGCACCGGTCAGCCGCCGCGACACTTCACCGGGGTGTCGAAACCCGAGGAGGCAGCCATGACCGAGCCCGGCCAGCAGGTGCCGCGACACTTCACCAGGCCGACCCCGCGGCGGGTCGACTCGGTGGTGCTGGTCAACACCGGCGACGGCAAGGGAAAGTCCTCGGCCGCCTTCGGGGTGATGGGCCGGGGTTGGGCGCGAGGCTGGCGGGTCGGCGTGCTGCAGTTCATGAAGGGCAGCGAGTGGAACGCCGGCGAGCGCAAGCTCGCCGAGCATCTCGGCATCGACTGGTGGACCCTGGGTGATGGGTTCACCTGGGATTCGGAAGACCTGGCCGAATCCGCCGCCAGAAACCGCGACGCCTGGCAGGTCGCGCGGGCCAAGCTTTCCAGTGGCGACTACGACCTGCTGATCCTGGACGAGCTGACCTACGTCATCAACTTCGGCTGGGTGGACCTCGACTGCGTGGTCGCCGGGATCACCGCGCGGTGGCCGAAGACCAACGTGGTGATCACCGGCCGGGACGCGCCGGCCGAACTCGTCGACCTCGCCGACACGGTCACCGAGATGACCATGGTCAAGCACGCCTACCAGCAAGGAATCAGGGCCCGTAAGGGAATCGAGTACTGAGTACATAGTTGGGCTCGGTCGACCTTCGAGCAATTGCCTACGGATTACCCCTGACACAATTGGACGTTTGTCAGTATTCTCTCCGGAATAGATCCACATTCACATTCGGGGAGGAATGATGGTTCGTCGTACATCACTGATTTTCGCGGCGCTGGCCGCGGTCACGCTGGCCGCCAGCCCGCTGACCGCCGCGCAAGCAGCGTCCGGACCTGCGCAGCCGGCCACGGCCACCAACGCCTGGCACAGCACGGCCACCTTCGTCAACGGCCGGACGTCGGCCGGCAGCGCCAGGATCGGCAACCGGCTCTATGTCGTGGGCGGCTACTCCTACGACTCGGTCGCCCAGCAGCTCAACCTCTACACCGACGTGCAGTCGGCGCAGCTGAGCCTGTCCGGCGGTGTGGTCGGTAGCTGGCATGCCACCACGCCGTTCAACACGCCGCGGCTCGGGGCCGGCGTGGCCTCGGTCGGCAACCGGATCTACGTGATCGGCGGCGGTGACGGCGGCAACGGCTATCTGGACGACGTCCAGTACGCCAGCGTCGACAGCTCCGGCAACATAGCCGCCGGCGGTTGGCACGCCAGCCCGAATCACCTGGTCATTCCGCGGTCCTCGTTCGCCACCGGCACCTACCAGGCGAACGGCAACACCTACCTCTACGTGGCCGGCGGGGTGGGCAACGACGCGAACGGCAACACGATCCACTACGCCAACGTCGAGTACGCCAAGGTCAACGCCGACGGCACGATCGGGCCGTGGGCGCTGATGGCCAACACCTTCAACCGACCGCGGTCAGCACTCGATGCCACCTTCGTCGGTAGCT
Source organism: Jatrophihabitans sp. (assembly GCA_050999655.1). Taxonomy (GTDB): domain Bacteria; phylum Actinomycetota; class Actinomycetes; order Mycobacteriales; family Jatrophihabitantaceae; genus Jatrophihabitans_A. The sequence continues at coordinate 593 of JBPCPA010000049.1, read as the reverse complement.
GCCTCTACATCCTCGGCGGTTTCGGTGACCTGCTCGAAGACATCTTCTCCGACGTCCAGTACAGCTGCCTGCGCGCGGACGGCACCCTGGGCCCGTGGACGACCAGCCCGAACTCGATGCACAACGTCCGCTACGGCGCGGCGCTGTTCGTGGTGCCCCGGCCGCTGTTGCACGGGGTGGAGTTCATCGTGGTCGGTGGCAATGCCGGTGGCGGTGTCTACCTCAACCAGGTCGAGCACGCCATCGTGCAGCCCGGCGCCAGCAACGGACCGTGGACGCAGTCGGCCAGCACGGCCTACCTGCCGCAACCGCAGTGGGGTCAGACCGGCCAGATGTATGCCGGTAAGGCATACATCCTCGGCGGGGTGACCCGCAGCCAGGACTACCTGGCCGAGACGGTCTGGGCGACCGTTCTCTCGCTGCAGTAAGCCGAAACCCGCAGGCGGTTAGCGTCTGCGACAGCCTGTGACACGAGCTGGGAACGTGGACGGTGCCACAGGCCCCGCTCGTGTCGCTCCATGAAAGCAGGGGCCCAGCGAAACACCGGCAGCCAGCGCGAGGCCAACCCGGTCGCTGGCGCCCGAGTCTAGGTC
>JBPCPA010000045.1:0-8526 GCA_050999655.1 Jatrophihabitans sp. | reverse complement strand
ACGCCTCGAGCAGGTTGCTCAGCGCGAGCTCGAACTGCTCGACGACACCGTCGCCGACCAGCCGGCCTGGCCCGTCCAGCGTGGTCGGACCGGACAGAAAGACCACCGTGCCCGAACCGAGTACCGTGGGGCTGAACCTGTTGGGCTGGTCCAGCGATTCCGGATTCACCCTGCGCAGGCTCACGATTGCACCGCCCCGCCGTCGACGCCGAGGCCCTGGCCGGTGACCGCGGCACTCTGGACGCAGAACCAGACCGTGTCGGCGACCTCGTCGGCGCTGATCAGCCGTCCGATCGGTTGCTTGGCCGCCAGCAGCTCGCGGACCTGCTCGGCGCCCCGTCCGGTACGGGCCTGGATGCCGGCCACGCTCGCGTCGGTCATCGGGGTGTCGACGTAGCCGGGACAGACCGCGTTCACCGTGACTCCCGATCGAGCCAGCTCGGCGGCCACCGACCGGACCAGGCCCAGCACGCCGTGCTTGCTCGCGGTGTAGGCGGCCAGGTAGGGCTCACCGACCTTGGCGGCGCTGGAGGCGATCACCACGATCCGACCGTAGCCGGCGGCACGCATGGCCGGCACGGCTCGCCGGATGCAGCGGAACGGCGCGGTCAGGTTCAGCTCCAGCATCCGGGCCCAGTCCTCGTCCGTGGTCTGCTCCACCCGCGCCGAGTGGCCGGCCCCGGCGTTGGCGACCAGCACCGCGACCGGGCCCCAGCCGGTCTCGATCTCTGCGAACAGCCGCTCCAGCTCACCGGCGTCGGTGATGTCGGCCGGCAGTTGCAGGGTCGGACCGGCACAGCCGCCGGCGGTGGCTGCCAACTCGGCCGCGGTGCGCGCGGTCAGCGCCACGGCGAAACCCTGCGCGCTCAGCCGGTGGGCCACTGCGCGGCCGATGCCCCGTCCGGCGCCGGTGACCAGCGCGATCCTGCGGGGTTCGTCCACCGCCACACCGTCCCATCCGCCCGTGAGGACCGTCAAGCAGGCGTGAGCCCGCCCACCGCGGGCAGTGGCGCGGTGTCGCGTGCGTGGCCCCGGCGCCGGCCGTAAGGGCGAGTTGAAGCCAGCTCGGCCGATCATTGACACCTGCCGCCCGGGCCGAGTACGGCTAGGGAGAAGCCATTTATCCCCTGGGGGTGTTCTGTGAATATCCGTCGGTCCACCGCAGCGCTGGCCGTCACCGTCCTGGCCGCTGGCGGCTTCGCCGCAGCCGCGCCGTCGGCGTTCGCGCACTCCGGCCAGCACCAGCCCGACTACCGCAAGATGCCGGTCGCCACCGGCAGCGGTGGCGCGGTGGCCTCGGCGGAGTTCAACGCCAGCAAGGCCGGCATCCAGGTGCTGAAGTCCGGCGGCAACGCCATCGACGCCGCGGTCGCGGTGGCCAGCACGCTCGGGGTCACCGAACCCTTCGTGGCCGGTCCGGGCGGCGGCGGCTTCATGGCGATCTACCTGGCCAAGACCCACCAGGTGGTGACCATCGACGGCCGGGAGATGTGCCCGGCGGCCTGCAACCCGAACTTCTTCATCGACCCGAACACCGGCAAGCCGCTGGCCTTCGAGGACGCCCGCCGGTCCGGGCTGTCGGTCGGCGTGCCCGGCATGGTGGCCACCTGGGCTAAGGCGGTTTCGCTCTACGGCAGCAAGAGTTTCGGCGCCGACCTCAAGTCGGCCATATCGGTGGCCCAGCATGGCTTCCCGGTCACCGCGGACTTCAACCAGCAGGAGCAGAAGTCGCTGCCGGACCTGCAGAACTTCACCTCGAGCCGCAAGCTGTTCCTAACCCCGGACGGCCAGCCGCTGCCGGTCGGCAGCACGTTCCGCAACCCGGACCTGGCCAAGACCTACCAGAAGCTGGCCAGCCAGGGCCCGGACTTCCTGTACCAGGGCGCGTTGGGCAAGGAGATCGCCAACACCGTGCAGCACCCTCCGGTGTATCCGGGCGGCAGCTTCGTGGTCCGGCCGGGTGTGCTGACGGCGGCCGACATCGCCAACTACACCGCCAAGCTGCGCCAGCCGACCCATGTCCAGTACCGCGGCTTGGACGTCTACGGCATGTCGACGCCGTCCAGTGGCGGGATCACCGTCGGCGAGGCGCTAAACATCCTGAGCAGCTGGAACCTGTCCACCGAGCCCCGGGCCCAGGCGCTGTTCCAGTACCTGGAGGCGTCCCGGCTGGCCTTCGCCGACCGCAATGCCTACATCGGTGACTCCGACTACCAGCCGGTGCCGCAGGCCGGCCTGCTCGACCCGGCGTTCGCGGCCACCCGGAGCTGCCTGATCAAGAACACCGCGCTGACCTCGCCGGCAGCGCCCGGCAACCCGTACCCGCCCTACGGCGGTTGCGCGGCGAGCACCGCCAGCCAGAACCCGGTGCACGAGGGTGACTCGACCAACCATCTGGTGGTCGCCGACAAGTGGGGCAACGTGGTCAGCTACACCAACACCATCGAGCAGATCGCCGGTAGCGGGATCACCGTGCCGGGCCGGGGCTTCCTGCTGAACAACGAGATGACCGACTTCGACTTCGCGGCGTCCGCGCCGGGTGTCTATGACCCGAACCTGCCGGCGCCGGGCAAGCGGCCGCGGTCCAGCATGAGCCCGACCATCGTGTTGAAGGACGGTGCGCCGTACTTCGCGGCCGGCTCGCCGGGTGGTTCGACGATCATCACCACTGTGCTGCAGGTGCTGGTCAACCACATCGACTTCGGGATGAGCCTGCCGGACGCGATCGCCGCGCCCCGGGCCAGCCAGCGCAACGGGGCCAAGACCGATGCTGAGCCGGCGTTCTATGACAGCGACCTGGCCAAGCAGTTGACCAGCCAGTACGGCGAGGTGTTCAACGAGCTGTCCGGACCGGTGATGCCGCGAGACAGCTATATCGGAAACGCCACCGGCATCCAGTTCCTGCCGGGCAACCGGTTCCAGGCCGCGGCCGAACCGGTCCGGCTCGGTGGTGGTAGCGCGCTGGTCGTCAATCCCTGATGCGGCTCAGCTGATCCGGGATCGGACCGAGGACACCGACTCGCCGTTCTTCAGGCGGCTGGCCAGGCTCTGCCCGTCCACCCGGGTCCGCAGATCTTGCGGGGTGAGGCCGTGCCGCTTGCACTGCTCGATCAGGTAGGCATAGTGGCGGCCCAGGCCGGCGTCGATCCACTCCTGGTCCTGCTCCACCGTCGCGGTCTGCTCGGTGAGTTGCTCGGCCAGCTGCAGCGACTGCCGGTCGGGCCCCTGGCTGGGAGCGGTGCTCGGTGCCGGGTGCTGGGCACCGACGCCGAAGGCGGGCGTGACCGGCCGGTCGGCACGCGGCGCCGAGGTCTGGGTCACCGGAGCGGAGAAGACCGGGCCGGCCTGCTTGGCCGGCCGTGCGGTGGCCGGCTTGTCAGCTGATGTGGGTTGGTCAGTCACAGCCATTCCTGTCGGGTCATGGTTTCGCTTCGTGATCACCTGATCGGGGGCCGACAACCGGCCTGCCGATCGCTCGCCGGTGTTCGTCGACCAGCGGTGCCGGCGATCTCGCTCGGGCGCCGGTTGCCTCAGCCTACGGCGTGGCACTGTCATCGGGTTACTGGCGACCGGCTCGGCGTGTGCCGGCCGCTGTTGGCCGGCCGCTGTGTGCCGGCCGCTGTGTGCCGGCGGGTGGAATGGCCGCGCGCGGGTAGCGCGGGGGTTACAGCGCGGGGTTACAACGCGCAGGGTGGTGGCGGACCGTGGCTCAGACGCCTGGGACGACGCCCAGGTCCTGGTAGACGCCCAGCGGGTTGCCCCAGGGGTCGGTCAGGTTGGCGAAGGCGACCAGGCCGGGCAGCCGCTTGACGACGCCGGGCTCGAAGCCCTTCTTGGTCAGGATCGCCACCGAGGCGTTGACGTCCTCTACCTGCAGCCGGAGCCGGAACGAGGCCGGCTTGATGTCCTCGCGCGAGGTGGCCAGCTGCAGCCAGGCACCGGGGGAGATCTCCCACTCGTAGAAATCGGGGTCGGGGCCGAGGTCGGGGTCGCGGCCGATCAGCGCGCAGTAGAAGGCCAGCGCTTCATCCCGGTCTCCGGCATGGACGGCAACGGTCATACCCCGCACGCTCATCTCGGTCATGGCCAGACCCTAGCTGGCGAGCACGACAGCGCCGTGCTCACGCCCCCGGATAGCGCTGCAGGGATCTGACCGACCGGCGCAGCGCGTCCGTCCCGTCGCTCAGGGATCGCCGGACGACCGGGTCCAGGCCGTGCCGGTCCAGGGTCGACTCGGCCAGCTCCAGGGCGTGCGGGGACGCGGCCGCGACCGGGAAGGCGGACAGGATCACCTTGGTCAGCGCCCAACCACGGCGGTGGCCCGCGGTGGCGGGCATCTCGGCGAAGTACCGGGGCAGGTACTCGGCGGTGAGCTCGTGCTGGGACGGGTCGAAGAAGCCCTCGGCGGTTGCGTACAACTCGTAGGCCGACAGCGTGCTGGGCTCGACCAGCAGCTTCCAGGCCGCCCGCTTGGCGGCCGGATCGGGCCGCAGCGACCGGGCCCGGGCCGCGTGCATCACGCCGGCCGTGCTCTGGTCGCGGGCCCAGCTCGTGGCCGATCTCGGGCCCGGTCAGCTGACCGAGCGCGGCCAGCCGGTTGACCAGCGACCAGCGCAGCTCGGCATCGAGGCGCAACCCGGCAGGTAGCCGGCTGCCGGATCGCCAGGCCTGCAGCCAGCCCGGGTCGTCGCACACCTCGATCAGCGCCCGGGCAGCCTCGAGCTGGGCGTCCGAGGCCGGCGGCGCGTGCCGCAGCAGCTGCTGGCAGGTTCGCAGGATGCGCTGCCGCCGGGCCGGTCGTTCGGCCGGGGCGGCAAAGCTGCCGGCCAGCTGATCGGTGGCAAAGCGCAGCAGTTGGCCGGTGACCAGCTCGATCGGCTCGGCGGCGATGGCGCCCAGCAGCAGGTCCAGCGCCTGGGCCGGCGCCAGGCCGCCGTCGCGCACCGCGTCCCGGATCGCGTTGTAGGCGATCACCCGGGCCGACGGCGGACCGATCCGGGGCAGCAGCTCGGCCAGCGCCGCCCAGCCGTCCGGGCCGAAGCGCACCTTGGCCCAGGTCTCGTCCAGGCTGTCGGTGATCACCAACCGGATCGGCGCGGTCCGGCTGCGGGGCGGCAGGGTGGCGCTGTCCTCCAACAACCGGACAGGCCGGTCCAGCACCTGCCGCCCGTCGGCGTCGTAGCCGGCCACCCGGATCGAGTGCGGCCGCCGCGAGACGTCCGGCGCGGTGCGCCGGATCAGCACCGAGCCGTCGGCCGCGCTGGCCTCGATGGTGTCCAGGCCGCTGGTCTGCAGCCACTGCCGGGCCCAGTCGTCCAGATCCTGCGCGCCGGCCGCCGTCCAGGCCCCGATCAGGTCGGCGAAGTCGGCATTGCCGAACCGGTGTTGCTCGAAGTGCGCGCGCAGGCCGGCCAGGAACACCTCATCGCCCAGGTGGCCGGCCAGCTGCTTGAGCACCGCGGCACCCTTGGCATAGGAGATCCCGTCGAAGTCGGCCAGCGCCAGGGCTGCGGTCTCCGAGCCGTTTCCCGCAACCGGATGGCTGGAGGAGGCCTGGTCGGCGACGTAGCCCCAGTCCTTGCGCTGAATGCCGAACTCGGTCCAGAACAGCTCGGCCCGCGGCTGGCCGATCTCCGAACAGACCCGGTAGCCCAGGTACTCGGCGAAGGACTCGTTGAGCCACAGGTCGTCCCACCAGCGCATGGTGACCAGGTCGCCGAACCACATGTGCGCCATCTCGTGGGCGATCACGGCAGCCCGCACACACCGCTCACCGCTGGTGGCGGCCGAGCGAAAGACGTACTGGTCGCGCAGGGTCACGCAGCCGGGATTCTCCATCGCCCCGGCGTTGAAGTCGGCCACGAACGCCTGGTGGTACTCGCCGAACGGGTACCGGACGCCGAACAGCTCGTGGTAGCGGTCGAAGCAGGCCCGGGTGATCGAGAGCATCTCGGCGGCCTCGGCGTCCAGGTGCTCGGCCAACGACGCCCGGGCATGCAGGCCGAGCCGGATGCCGTCGTGCTCGGCCAGCACCGAGTGGTACGGGCCGGCCACCAGGGTGACGAAGTAGCTGGCCAGCGGCTCGGTGGTGGCCAGCCGCCAGTGCCCGGGCGCGAACTGCGTGGCCGCTGAGTTGCCGAGCACTGTCCAGCCGGGTGGGCAGCGCACCTCCAGGTCGAAGCGGGCCTTGAGGTCGGGCTGGTCGAAGCAGGCGAACCAGCGCGGGGCCGCGTCCAGGAACGACATCGCGTACAGGTAGCTTCGCCCGTCGGTCGGATCGACGTGCCGGTGCAGGCCCTCACCGTCACTGGAGTAGCTCATCCTGGCCCGGACCCGCAGCACGTTGTCGGCCAACAGGTCAGACAGCGGCAGCCGGCCGTCGAGCAGGCCGGCCGGGTCCACCGGGGCGCCATTCAACTCGATCGACTCGATCGCCGCCGGACGCAGGTCCACGAAGGTGGCCGAACCGGGCACCGCGCAGCCGAAGCTGATGGTGGTGTCGCAGTGGAACTCCGGCCCGTTCTCCGGCAGATCGAGAATGAGCCGGTAATTGCTGACGGTAAGCAAAGCGGCACGCTCTGCGGCCTCGATCCGGGCAAGGCTGGGCATACCTCGAAAGGTACCGGCAGCATCAGCTGTGGCGGTGTTCACCCGGCCGTCTCGTTCACCTCCGTGAAACATCCCCGGGGCCTTGGCGTAACAGCGTGACCCGATTCTCGTCCCAAGCGCGCTCTCCGCTCGCCAACCCACCCAACGAAGAAGGGGAGACCTAGTGTCCTTAGTCGTCCTCGCAGACCCGACCTACGTACCGTTCGACATCAAGAACCTCAGCGCCGGCGATACCGCGTGGGTGCTGGCCTCGGCCTCGCTCGTGCTGCTGATGACTCCGGCCCTGGCGTTCTTCTACGGCGGCATGGTCCGCGCCAAGCACACCCTGGCAATGCTGATGCAGAACTTCGCGGCGATCGCGATCGTCAGCGTGACCTGGGTGGTCATCGGATTCGCCTGGGCCTTCGGTGGCACCAACAAGTTCCTGGGCGACAGCCACTACATCCTGCTGCACCACGTCACCGACGTGGTGCCGACCCTGGGCGCGGCACAGACCACGCCGACCATGGTCTTTGTCGCCTTCCAACTCACCTTCGCCATCATCACCCCTGCGCTGATCACCGGTTCGACAGCCGATCGCTGGAAGTTCGGTGCGTTCATCGCCTTCGTCTCGGCCTGGTCGATCCTGATCTACGCGCCGGTCGCGCACTGGGTCTTCAACGGCTACGGCTTTCTCAACCAGTCGCTGCGGCCGGCCGGCAAGTTCTTCGCCGAGGATTTCGCCGGTGGCACCGTGGTACACATCAACGCCGGAGCGGCCGGCCTGGCGATGGCCTTCGTGCTCGGCAAGCGGCGCGGTTGGCCGCGGGAGAACATGCGCGGGCACAACATCCCGTTCGTGATGCTGGGTGCCGGCCTGCTGTGGTTCGGCTGGTTCGGCTTCAACGCGGGTTCGGCTCTGTCGGCAAGCAACCTGGCCGGCTACGCCTGGATGAACACCAACACCGCGACCGCCACCGCGATGCTCGGCTGGTTGGTCGTGGAGAAGCTGCGCTACGGCAAGCCGACGGCGCTCGGCGCCGCCTCGGGTGCGGTGGCCGGCCTGGTGGCCATCACGCCCTGCGCGGGTTTCGTCAGCGTCAGCGGCGCTCTGATCATCGGGGTGCTGGCCGGCGTGGGCTGCGCGTTCGCCATCGGCCTGAAGAACAAGTTCGGCTTCGATGACTCCCTCGACGTGGTCGGCGTGCACTTCGTCGGCGGCTGGATCGGCACGCTGTCCATCGGGTTCTTCTCCACCGACGTGACGAACTCCTTTGCCAACAACGGCATCTTCTACGGCGGCCATGGCAAGTACGCCGGCTGGAACCTGTTGCTGCATCAGTTCGAGGCGGCCGGGGTGGTGACGGTCTTCTCCTTCGTGGGTACCTTCATCATTGCCAAGGTCATCGGCTTCGTGATGCAGACCCGGGTAACCGAGGAGGACGAGATCAACGGCCTGGACGTCTCGATCCACGGTGAGTCGGCCTACGACTTCGGTCCGCTGGCCGGCTCCGGCGGCGGCCACTTCGTTCCGGCCGCGGCAAGTGCGAAGGAGAGTGTGCAGGCATGAAGCTGGTGACCGCGATCATCAAGCCGTTCAAGCTGGAAGAAGTCAAGGTTGCCTTGGAAAACCTGGGGATTCAGGGCCTGACGGTGAGCGAGGTGTCCGGTTTCGGCCGGCAGCGCGGGCACACCGAGGTCTATCGCGGTGCGGAGTACACCGTCGACCTGGTGCCCAAGGTCAAGGTCGAGGTGCTGGTCAGCGCCAGCGAGGCGGTGAAGGTGGTCGAGGCGGTGGTCGAGGCCGCCCGCACCGGCAAGATCGGGGACGGCAAGGTGTGGGTCACCGACATCGACGCCGTGGTCCGGGTGCGGACGGGCGAACGGGATGAAGACGCCGTCTGACAACTCGGTCAGGTCGGCCCGGGCGGCGCTGCT
>JBPCPA010000036.1:0-14027 GCA_050999655.1 Jatrophihabitans sp. | reverse complement strand
GCGGTGATGTTGCTGCCGCTGGTGGCGCGGGTGGTGGCGGGGACGGCGGCGCGGACGTTGGCGTGGAGTCGTTGCCCACCTCGTGGATGGGGCTTGCTTGGCCGTCCCCGTCCCTGCGCCGCCCGGTAGCGCGCTGGCCCGTTGCATCGGAGTGGCCCTCGACGAGTTCGCCGGTAGCTACTGGTCACGGCAGGCCCTCTTCAGCCCGGCCACTGCCACCGGCGCGGATTTCACCGACCTGCTCGACGAGGCCGCGGTCGATGAGTTGTTGTCCCGGCGCGGCCTGCGCACCCCGTTCATCAGAATGGCCAAGCAGGGCAAGGTGATCGCCGCCAGCGCCTATACCCGGCCGGGGGGCGCCGGTGCCGGCATCGCCGACCAGGTCGCCGACGACAAGGTGCTGGGCCTGATCGCCGACGGTGCCACACTGGTCCTGCAGGCGCTGCACCGCAACTGGCCGCCGCTGATCGACTTCGGCAGCGTGCTGGCCACCGACCTCGGCCATCCGGTGCAGATCAATGCCTACCTGACACCGCGCCAGAGCCAGGGTTTCGCAGCGCACTACGACACCCACGACGTGTTCGTGCTGCAGGTCAGCGGCACCAAGCGATGGCTCATCCACCGGCCGGTGCTCATCGACCCGTTGCCCGGTCGGGACTGGGAGAAGCACCGGGCCGAGGTCGCCGCACGGGCCGGCGAGCCGCCGCTGATCGAGGCGGTGCTGCAACCCGGCGACGCGCTCTACCTGCCCCGCGGATTCCTGCACTCAGCGGTGGCGCAAGGCGAAACCTCGATCCATTTGACGGTGGGTTGCCATCCGCTGACCCGGTACTCGCTGATCCGGCAGCTGCTGGCTTTGGCCCGCGAGGACGAGCAGCTGCGCGCCTCGCTGCCGATGGGCCTGGACCTGGCCGACCCCGCGGCGCTCGCCGATGAGCTCGGCGCCACCGTCCGGGCGCTGACCGGATTCACCGAGCGGACCGGCGCGTTGGCGGTCGGACAGCGGCTGGCGGCCGAGCTGGCCGAGGCCACCCGGCCCGCGCCGATCGCGCCGCTGGCCCAGCTGGCGGTGCTGGACGGGCTGAGCCGCGACACCGCGCTGCGGCTGCGTCCGGGCCTGCGGGTCCGGCTGGAGCACCGGCCGGAGGAGATCGTGCTGCTCGCCCTGGATCACCGGATCGTCCTTTCCCCGTCGATGGATCCGGCGATGAAGGTGCTGCTGACGGGCGACCCGGTGAGCGCCGCCATGCTGCCCGGCGAGAATCCGGACGAGCTGCTGGAGCTGGTGCGCAGGCTGCTGAGCGCGGCGGTGCTGGTGCCGGCCGACCGTGGCTGAGCGTCCCGAGCGCTGCCGGCTGCGCGCGAGCGAGCGAGGCGACCCGATGCTCGGCACCGCCTTTCCGGCCGCCCGGATCCTGCTGGTGGAGCAGCCCGGTGGCTGGGGACCGGCCGGGCTGGCGGCCTCGCAGTTCGACGGGCCCACCGCGGCCCGGCTGATCGAAGGCCTGGGCCGGCAGGGGATCCGGGTGCTGGCGGTGCGCCGGCCCGGTCGCCAACCGGAATCCCGACGCCGCAGCTGGGGGCTGGCCGACTGCCGGCTCGGGCGGCAGCAGCTGGTCTGGGGCAGCTTCGGGGCCGACGCCGAGCTGCTCGACCTGCAACCGGACTTCGACGTGCTGCCGGCCGGTGCGGTGCGCGATGATCGGCCGGTCTACGCGGTGTGCGCGCACGGCACCCATGACATGTGCTGCGCTATCGAGGGACGCCCGGTCGCCGCCGCCCTGCAACGGCTGGTGCCCGGTCGCGCCTGGGAATGCAGCCATGTCGGTGGCGACCGGTTCGCCGCGAACGTGCTGGTGCTGCCGACCGGGCAGCAGTACGGCCGGGTCAGCGAGGCGGCCGAGTTGGTGGCGGCGACCGAGGCCGGCCGCACGGTGCCTGATCTGTTGCGCGGCCAGGTGGGTCTGGCCCCGCCGGCCCAGGCGGCCGTCGTGCAAGCTCAGCGCGAACTCGACGTGAGCGCCGACCAGTTGCGGGTGCTCAGCGTCGGCAACGGCGAGGACGGCAGCCAGCTGGTCCGGCTCAGCAGCCCGCTCGGCGAGCTCACCGTTGCGGTGCTGCGGCAGGCAGGCGCGGCCGAGCTGCTGACCTGCCGCGCCGCCGGCCCCCGCACCCCACTGAGCTACCGGCCACTCTGGCTGCGGCGAGAGGGCACTGCCGGCTGATCGATTGCCGCGGCCGGTAGGAGCCCCATCGCTGAGCAGGGGACACTGCCCGCGTAAGGTCGAAGGCAGGCGTGAGCAGGACGCCGGTCCATCCCAGCAGGGAGCCCCGCATGTCCACTGACGCGATCGTGTTGTTGAAGGCTGACCACAAGGAGATCAAGGCGGTCTTCAAGAAATTCCAGCAGGCCGGTGAGAACGCCACCAAGACCAAGGGCGAACTCGTCTCCCGGATGATCGAGCTGCTGACCGTCCACACCTACATCGAGAACGAGATCCTGTATCCCGCGGTTCGCCGGCTGCTGCCCGATCTTGAGGACGACGTACTGGAGTCCTACGAGGAGCACCACGTCGCCGACCTGCTGGTGACCGAGCTGGTCGCGCTGAGCCCGGACGCCGAGCGCTTCGATGCCAAAACCACCGTCCTCATCGAGAACGTCACCCACCACATCGACGAGGAGGAGCAGGACTGGTTCCCCAAGGTCCGCGCCGGCCTCGGTCGTAAGCAACTGTCCGAACTGGGTGAGCAACTGCTCGCGGCCAAGAAGAAGGCCCCGCACAGCCCGGCGCAGCCGAGCGCGCTGAAGAAGACGATCGACGCGGTCATCAAGTAGCCGCCCGGGCGGCCCGGCCTGAACGTTCAGCCGAGCTGAGCGGTCAGCCGGTCCAGAAACTCCACCTGCGCGGCGACCAGCCGGTGCCGGGCCTGCTCGAAGTCACACCAGCCGACCTCGGCCAGCTCCTCGAAGGTCTGCAGCCGGCCGGACCGGGGCGGCCACTGCAGCTCGAAGGTGCCCAACACGACCTGGTCGAGGTCGATCTCGGCCTCGCCGGCCCATACCCACACCTGCTTGCCGCCGCCTTGGCGGACCGTGCCGAGATCGAGCAGCGGCACGTCGGGCACCGGTAGCCCGAGCTCCTCGGCGAACTCCCGCCGCGCCGCCGCCAGCGGTGGCTCGTCCGGCAGGTATTCGCCTTTCGGGATCGACCAGTTCTGCGCGCGGCGACGTTGCCACAGCGGGCCGCCGAGGCGTCCCAGCAGCACCTCGGGCACGGTGTGCCGGCGAAACAGCAGGATTCCCGCACTCTGCTTGGCCACCATGCCTGCAGTATGACGGCTCGTGAGAGGCTGGGCGGTGATGTCCAGCGCTGAGTTCGGCCTGCTGTTGCTGGCCGGTGTCGGCGCCGGCCTGGCAGGAGTGGTGACCGGGCTGGCCTCGGTGATCAGCTATCCGGCCCTGCTGGCGGCCGGGCTGGCACCGGTCACCGCCAACGTGACCAACACCGTCGCGCTGGTGTTCAGCGGCATCGGCTGCACGATCGGCAGCCAGCCGGAACTGCGCGGGCAGGCCCGGCGGGTGCGGGTGCTGTGCGTGGCCGGCGTGCTGGGCGGCGCGGTCGGGGCGGTGCTGCTGCTGGCCACCCCGTCCTCGGCGTTCGCCCTGGTCGTGCCGTGGCTGATCGGGCTGGCTTCACTGTGCGTGCTGATCCCGCGCCCCACCGCGCATCCCGAGCCGGGCACCAGGGATCGCAACGCGGTGGTGTTCTCGGTCTTCCTGATCTCGATCTACGGCGGCTACTTCGGCGCGGCGGCCGGCGTCGTGCTGCTCGCCCTGCTGCTGGCTGCCACCGCCGAGACGTTGCCACAGAGCAACGCGGTCAAGAACGTGGTGCTGTTCGGCGCCAACGTGATCGCCGCGCTCGGCTTCGTGATCTTCGGTGATGTCCACTGGTCGGCGGTGCTACCGCTGGCCATCGGCTTCTTCCTCGGCGGCTGGCTCGGTCCGAGGCTGGTACGCCGGCTGCCGAGCGGACCGCTGCGAGTGGCGATCGCGCTGGCCGGCGTGGCGATCGCGATCAGGCTGGCGGTGCAGGCCTACTGACCTGCCAGCTCGTCCTCGACGAACACCGGGCGGGCGGCGTACCAGCCGAACGAGCCGGACAGCGCAACGGCCAGCAGCAGGATCGCCAGCGGCCAGGTCCAGTTGTCGTCGGTGATGCCGAGCAGAAACCCGACCAGTAGCGGTCCGGTGCCGGCGACCAGGTAGCCGATTCCCTGCACGAAGGCCGACAGCGTCGCGGTGGTGGCGATCTCGCGGGAGCGCAGGCCGATCATGGTGAGCACCAGCGGGAACATCCCGCTACCGATCCCGCCCAGCAGCATCCAGACCCAGGCACCACCCACCGGGGCCAGCAACATGCCGAGGTAGGACACCGCCGAGGCCAGCGCCAGGCCGGCCACCATCGTCCGCTGGCCGCGCACCGCCAGCGCCGGAATCACCATCGAGATAGGGATGGACAGCCCGGAGTAGAAGGCGACCAGCAGGCCGGCCTCGGTGGCGGCGAGGTGATTGTGCCGAAAGAAGTTGGTGAACCAGCCGAAGGCGATGTAGGCCTGAAACGACTGGGTGCCGAACATCAGCGCCAGCGCCCAGGCCAGCTTCGAGCGGGCCAGCCGGCTGATCGGCACCCGGCGCGGCCGCAGGTCGTGATCGGGCCGGTCACCGGCCAGGGTCGGCAGCCACGGCAGGATCGCCAGCGCGGTCAGCACCGACCACGAGCCGATCCCGAATCGCCAGCTACCGCCGGCCAGATCCGACACCGGGACGGTCAGCCCGGCGGCCGCGGTGGCGCCGACCGCCAGTGCTGTGGTGTACACCGCGGTCATCGAGCCGATCCGGTCCGGAAAGTGCTTCTTCACCACCGCCGGCATCAGCACGTTCGCCATCGCGCCGCCGGTCAGGGCGAGCATGCTCAGCACCGCGAACAGCCAGATGTCGCCGGCCACCGACCGCAGCAGGATGCCGGCGGTGGCGGCCAGCAGCGCGGCGGCCAGCAACCGGTGCTCGCCGAACCGGTGCGCCAGCCGGGGGCCGAGCACCCCAATGCCGGCGAAGGCGATCACCGGCAGGCTGGTGATGATGCCGGCGACCCCGCTGGAGACTCCCAGGCCACGTTCGAGGTCATCGAGCACCGCGCCGACGCTGAGCACCGCCACCCGCATGGTCAGGCCGGTCAGCACGATCGCGGCCACGATCAGCCAGCCGTGCCGGTTCGCGCTGCCGTCGCTGCCACCGCGGTCGCCGGCGGGTGCCGGCAGCGGGGAGGTTGTCGAGTTCACGCCGGATGTGCGTCTCAGCTGGTGGCGGCTTCGCGCCAGAGGTCGATGCCCCCATCGACCGCGTGCTGGTCGATCTCGGCGAGCTCGGTCTCGGAGAAGTCCCGGTTGTCCAGCGCGGCCACGTTCTGCTCCAGTTGGTGCACCGAGGACGCTCCGATCAGCACCGAGCTGACCCGCTCGTCGCGGGCCACCCAGGCCAGGGCCAGCTGGGCCAGCGACTGGCCACGACGGCCGGCCAGCTCGTGCAGGGCCCGGATGTGGGCGAGGTTCTGCTCGGTGAGCAACTCGTGCGACAGCGATGAGTTCTCCGCCATCCGGGAGTCGGCGGGCACCCCGTCCAGGTAGCGGTCGGTCAGCATCCCCTGCGCCAGCGGGGAGAACGCGATCACGCCAGCGCCCACCTCGGCCGCCGTGTCGAGCAGGCCGCCCTCGACCCAGCGGTTGAGCATCGAGTACGAGGGCTGGTGGATGAACAGCGGGGTGCCGAGTTGCTGCAGGATCGCCGCCGCCTGCCGGGTCCGTTCCGGCGAGTAGGAGGAGATGCCCGCATACAGCGCCCGGCCCGAGCGCACCGCCTGGTCCAGCGCCCCCATGGTCTCTTCCAACGGGGTGTCCGGGTCGTTGCGGTGGTGGTAGAACACGTCGACGTAGTCCACCCCCATCCGGGCCAGCGACTGGTCCAGGCTGGACAGCAGGTACTTGCGCGAGCCGTGATCGCCGTACGGGCCGGGCCACATATCCCAGCCCGCCTTGGTGGACAGGAACAGCTCGTCGCGGTATGGCCGGAAGTCCTGGGCGTAGAGCTTGCCGAAGTTCAGCTCGGCCGAACCGTAGGGCGGGCCGTAGTTGTTGGCCAGGTCGAAATGGGTGATACCGAGGTCGAAGGCCCGGCGCAGGATGCCACGCTGGGTCTGCAGCTGCCGGTCGTCGCCGAAGTTGTGCCAGAGTCCCAACGAAATAAGGGGAAGTTGGATCCCGCTACGGCCGACCCGGCGGTAGGTCATCTGGTCATAGCGCTCTTCGGCGGCAACGTAGGTCATGGCCTCATTGTCGCAGAGCCTGAGTAGGCGCCGGTCCGGCTAGCTGCACCGGCTAGCTGTACCGGCTAGCTTGCGATGACCGGATCGACGTGCAGCGGGCAGCCGCGCACCGCCAGCCGCAGCACGACCCGCTCGGTACGGTTGGGCGCGATGACCTGCACCGAGTCGGAGTTGTCGGCATTGCACGTCGAGTCGTCCACCACCTGCGCGGTCACCGACCCGCCCGGCGCGATCCGGACGGTGTGCACCGCCTTGGCCGAGCGCTGCGCGGGCTGGCCGAGCGGTGCGCCGGCCCGGAGCAGCTGGACGCCGGGAAAGCCGGTCAGCGAGCAGGCGGTGGCGCCGGTGTTGGTGAACTGCAGGAAGGCGTACTGGTGACCGGCCGCGCCAGAGGCACGCAGCGCGGTGAGCTTCAGGGCCGCGGTCGGGCAGCCGCCGGCGGCCTCGACCGGACCGGCCGGCGTCCTCGAGGCCTTGGCAGTGGGCGTGGACGAGGCGGCCGGCGTGCTCGGCGCGGTGCTGCTGGCCACCGGGCTGCCGGCCGGCGAGCTGACCGGGCCGCTCGGCGACGTCGAGATCGCTACCGCCGGGTCGTCCGCCTTCGGCTGGGGCGCCCGGGTGCAGCCGGCGCTCAGGCCGAGGCCGAGCAGCACGATCGCGGCGGCCAGCTGGCGTCGGCGCATCTCAGTTGATCCGCAGGTCGGTGCCGTGCGGCAACTGGGACTGCTTGGTCGCTGCGGTGGAGGAGATGGCACTCCACAGCTTGGTCCAGGCGTCGGTGTTGGTGATGCTGCCGCAGGAACCGGCCTGATCGCAGGCGGTGCGCTCGGTGAGCGGGCCACCGAAGTTGATCCGCGGCCGGCCACCGTTGGTGCCGGTCAGCGAGATGTACTTCCATTGCAGGGGCATCGCGTAGTTGTAGATCTGGGGCAGGCTGATCGTCCGGGTCGGCGCGGCGCCACCGGACAGCCACTGCAGGTCGGCCATCGTCCAGTGGTTGTTGCAGCCGCCCCCGGCCGTCGCGGTGGAACAGCCGTCGGCCGAGCCGTTGAAGACGAACGCGGCGCTGGTGCCGGCCAGGTAACCGGACAGCCAGGCCCGGGTCTGGCCCACCGTGGCCGAGAAGCCCGGCTCCATGTCGTTGGCGCCGGCGATGATGACGCCCGGGTGGTGGGCCGCGGCGAACACCTGCACCGGGCTGACCACCGTCCGGGCCCAGGTCAGGCCCGAGGCGGTGCTGACGTCGACGTCGTTGTTGGTGCCGATGGCCAGGGTCAGCGGGGCATAAGGCTGCTGCCTGGTGGCATAGCCGTCCAGGTAGGCCTTCATCGCGCTGACCACGCTGGCGTAGCTGACATAGCGCGCGATGGCCGACAGCAGCACGCCGTGGTCGGCCTCGTCCTGGCCGCCGATCTGCAGCAACACCAGGTAGGTGTGCCCGGACGGGTTGCGGCTGGCATCGGCGGCGCCCATCGCGCGCATCAGCGCGGCATCGCTGGTCAGGTTGCCGGTCAGGTTGCGCAGATAGTGGCTGGTCGAGACCGGGGCCGGGGTGATCTGCGGCGGGATGTTGGTCGGGGTGGCGCCGACAGTGGCCGCCGAACCGCGGCCGAAGGAGTTGAGCGCTCGCACCGAGAAGGTGTAGTGCAACCCGTTGGTCAGCCCGCCCACCACGGCCCCGATGGACGTGGCGCCCACCGTGGTCACGGTGCCGCGCTGGTTGTTGGTGATCTGGTAGCTGGTGATCGGGGCGTTGTCTGACCGCGGCGCGGTCCAACCCAGGGTCACCGACTTGCTGCCGGCCCAGGCGGTCACCGTGACCGGCACCGCCGGTGCGGCCTCACCCGAGGTGGTGATCAGGGTGCAACCCAGCACCGTGCTACGGCCCTCGCCGACGTTGTAGGCAGTCACGCAGACGGTGTGCTCGTTGGCGTCCAGCGCGATGCCTGCCGAGTAGCCGTGGCCGGTGCCGTAGGCCGGCCAGGCCGCGCCGACCGAGGCCACCGCGGCGTTGGCGGTGACGGTCTGCTTGTCGACCCCGTCGCTGAACACGTGCACCACGATCGGTCCGAGGCTGTCAGGATCCAGGGCCCAGCCGGTGACCGTGACCGTGTTCGTGGTGCCGGTCCGGGTGATGCTGGTGGACGAGCCGACCGGGTTGGCGAGCCGGCTGACGCTGACGCAGCGCAGTCCGAGGTTGGTGGCATGCCGGGGGTTGATCACGTACGTGCAGACCCGGTGGATACCCACCGACAGCGGGGTGAAGATGGTGAAGCCGTGCCCGGCGCCCATGTTCGGAAAGCTTGCCAGCAGGTCCGGTCGACTGGCTGAGGCCGCCCCGCCGGCGGCCGGCCGGGAATCGACGTACACCCGGACGGCGCTGGCCGCGGTGCTGAAGGCGTCCATCGCCCAACCGGCCAGGCTGACGCCACCGGGTCGCAGCTGGACGACCTCGAGGTTGCCCAGCGGCACGTCCTTGAGGGTCAACACCTTGCACGGCAGCATCGAGTTGACCCCGGGGCCGGTGTTGATGGCGTAGCCGCACACGGTGTGCTTGCCCGGCCCCATCGGCACCAGCAGCGAGTAGCCGTGGCCGCCACCGACGGTGGGGTAGTGGCTGGCCAGGTCCGAGCGGGACGTCGAGGCGGTGACCCGGGTGGTGTACCTGCCGTCGACGTAGACGAACACGCTCACCGGCGCGATGCTGTTCAGGTCCAACGCCCAGCCGGCCAGCTCGGCGCCCCCGGGCACCTGACGAGCGGTATCTATCGATCCGATCGGGTTGTTCTGCACCGTGACGGGCAGGCAGCGCAGCCTGCTGTTGGCCCCGGCGCCGATATTGACGGCGTCGACGCACACCGTGTGGTTGCCGGCCGGGACGGCCACCAGCACCGCGTAACCGTGGTTGGCGCCCATCGTCGGGTAGTGCGCGGTCAGGTCCGGCCTGGCCGCCGAGGCGCTGGCCGAGGTCACCGCCTTGCCGTCGACGAAGATGCTGACCGTCACCGGGCCGGTGCTGTTGAGGTCCATCGCCCAGCCGGCCACCTGCACTCCGGACGGTAGCTGGCGCACCGATTCCACATTGCCGATCGGGTTGTTCTGCACCGTCACCCGCGAGCAGCCGAGCTGGGTGTTGGCGCCGGGGCCGATGTTGATGGCCCAGGCGCACACGGTGTGGCTGCCCGAGGCCAGCGCCAGCAGCATCGAGTAACCGTGGTCGGGACCAGAGCTCGGGTAGCTGGTGGCCAGGTCCGGCCGGGGTGCGGAGGCGAGTGTCCGGGCGGTCAGCACGCCGTCCACGAAGGCCCAGACACTGACCGGGCTGGTGGTGTTCAGGTCGATCGCGTAACCGGTGACGCTCACTCCGGTGGGTACCTGACCGGCCGATTCGAGCGCGCCCAACGGGTTGTTGTGCACCACGACGGCCTGGCAGCCCAGCCGGATGTTGGCCCCGGCGCCGATGTTGATCGCATACAGGCAGATCGAGTGGCTGCCCTCGCTGACCGGCAGCGCGAGGCTGTAGGAGTGGCTCGTTCCGGCGGCAGTGGTGTCCAGCGTCCGGCGGCCGTCGACATAACCGCTGACGATCACCGGGTTGGTGGAGTTGGCATCCACCGCGGTACCGGTGAAGGTGACCGTGTTGGCAGTCAGCGCGGGGGCGCTCATGGTTCCGGACGGGTTGTTGTGCACGGTGACCGTTCGGCAGCCGAGCTGGGTGCTGGCGCCACCGCCCAGGTTCTCGGCGGTCGCGCAGAGCTGGTGGCTGCCCTCGCCGGCCACCAACCGAAAACTGAACCCGTGCGCGGCCCCGAAGGACGGGTGCGCGCTGGCAACATCGGCGCGGGCGGTGCTGGCCCGCACCCAGGTCTTCTGCACGCCGTTGTCGCTGAGGTCGACCCGCAGCGCGGTGGTCGGGGCGTCGGCGTCGGCGGCCCAGCCGAGGGCAGCGATCGCGCCATCGGCGCCGATGGCCACCGAGTCCAGCGAGCCGATCGGGTTGGTCGCGGTCGCACCGGCGGCCTGAGCCTGCAGCAGGGCCGGGACGAGGCCCGCCACCAGGGCGAGCACCCCGAGCGCCGCGGCCAGCGTGGTCCGGCGACTGGGCCGTCGGCCAGCGGCCGATCCAGCGAACGAGCTGTTCCGGGCCGGGTTGGCAGGGGCGGGGCGCATGTGTCTTCGTCCTGACTGTGCGGTTCTGCGATGCGTCCGGCGAAACTGGCAGTTCGCCGGTGGCCGGCCCGCCAGCTAGTCACAAGGACCACTCTGGCCACACCCGCCACAACGCACAGTAACTATCCGTAGTCAATTACCTACGGATCGAACACGAATCGTTACCTATGAATGCCGTGTCGCTGCCCATCCGGATACCTTGGAGCTGATATTCGAACCAGCAAGCGACACGACCGGGGCGGATCCGCGGGTTGCCCGGGCGTCACCCAGACCTATCGTCCGACCGGCCGGTGGCGTGAGGCCGAAGCCGCCAGCAGCGCTTCAGGCGGTGTCCTTGACTGCCTCAGGCGGTGTCAGCGCTGTCCGTGCCGCCCAGCTGGCGCTCGGCGAAGCGTTCCCGCAGCGTCTTCTTGGAGAACTTCCCGACGCTGGTCTTGGGAATCTCGTCGATGAATTCCACGTCGTCGGGCAGGCCCCACTTCTCCACCCGCTCGGACAGGAACGCCAACAACTCCTGCTTGGTCAGCGACTGGCCGTCCCGGACCACCACGCAGGCGAAGGGCCGCTCCATCCAGCGCGGATGCGGCAGCGCGATGACGGCTGCCTCGGACACCGCCGGATGCGCCATGATGTGGTTCTCCAGGTCCACCGATGAGATCCACTCACCGCCGGACTTGATCAGGTCCTTGGTCCGATCCACCAGCCGCAGGTAACCCAGTTCGGAGATCGAGGCGACATCGCCGGTGCGCAGCCAGCCGTCGGGTGAGAACTGCTCGCCCGGGGCGTCGGTGCGGTAGTACTGCCGCGCGATCCAGGGCCCGCGGGTCTCCAGCTCGCCGGCCGCCTCGTTGTCCCAGGGCAGCTCGGCCCGGGTCTCGCTGTCCACGATCCGCATCTCCACCCCGATCGGGGGCAGGCCGGCGGTGGCCCGGATGTCGGCCTTCTCATCCTCGGAGGCGTCATCGAACTCCGGCCGCATGGTGCACACCGTGCCCAGCGGCGACAGCTCGGTCATCCCCCAGGCCTGGGTGATCGGCAGGCCGATTGCCGTGCGCCAACCCTCCGACAGCGCCTTCGGTACGGCCGAGCCGCCGGCGACCACCCGGCGCAGCGATGACAGGTCGCGCCCCTCCAGCAGTGGCAGCATGCCCATCCAGATCGTCGGCACGCCCGCGGTGAGGGTGACCCGCTCGGATTCCAGCAGGTCCAGCAGTGCCGGCGGCGTCATGCCCGGACCGGGCATCACCAGGCTGGCGCCGGCCATCACGCAGGCGTAGGGCAGCCCCCAGGCCATCGCGTGAAACATCGGGACGACCGGCAGCACCGTGTCGCTGGTGCTCACGCCGAAGGTGGCCGGGGTCTGGATGATCAGCGAGTGCAGGTAGCCCGAGCGGTGGGAGTACAGCACGCCCTTGGGATTGCCGGTGGTCCCGGTGGTGTAGCAGATTGCCGCCGCGGTGTTCTCGTCGGTGACCCGGCCGCTGAAGTCGAGTTCGTCGCCGACCACGTCGGCCCAGTGCACCAGCCGCGGGTCCTCGGGCAGCTCGCCGGCCGCGCCGTCGTCGAAGATCACCACGTGCCGGACGGTGTTGAGCTTGGGCAGGAACTGGGCCAGCAGCGGCATCAGCGACCGGTCGACGAAGATCACCTCGTCCTCGGCGTGCTCGACGGTGTAGATCAACTGCTCGGCGAATAGCCGGATGTTGAGGGTGTGCAGCACCCGACCGGTACAGGGCACCCCGAAGTACAGGGCGGTGTGATTGGCGGTGTTCCAGCCGAACGAGCCGACCCGGCCGCCCTCGCTGACCCCCAGGGTGTCCAACACCCCGGCCACCTGACGAGCCCGGACGCCCAGCTCGGCGAAGGTGATCCGTTCCTGGTCATCGACCCGCTGGGTCCGGATCGTCCGGCTGTGAAAGAGCTGCTCACCGTGCCGCAGGATTGATTCGATGGTCAACGGGTAGTCCTGCATCAAGCCCAGCATTTCGTGATCGTGCTGCACGCGCGCACTTTCGGCAACCGTTGCCGTGGTGCGGATCGCCTAGGTGGCCGACACGCACGCCGCTAGGCTCTCGGGCGAGGGGTGCCGCTCGGCGGCCGTGGTTGAATAGGTCGCCGAATCACAACGGTGCAATTCACCAGCCCGGAGCAGTTGCTCGATGATGTCCGCCCCGATCGGAGGCCGCATGGATTCCGCCCCCGCCGCCGTCCCGGCGTCAGAGGACGCCGACGGCGCCAGTGGATCGGAGGCCGCCGGCCTGAACCGGCGCGATCGCGAGATCCTGGCCTTCGAGCGGCAGTGGTGGAAGTACGCCGGCGCCAAGGAACAGGCCATCCGGGAGCTGTTCGACATGTCGGCCACCCGCTACTACCAGGTGCTCAACGGCCTCATCGACACCCCGGAGGCGCTGGTCGCCGACCCGATGCTGGTCAAGCGGCTGCGGCGATTGCGCGCCAGCCGGCAACGTCAGCGTTCGGCCCGCCGGCTGGGTATCGAGGTCTAGCTCCTACTCTGTACCTCCATGGCCCACACTGCCCCCCCGTCCGGTTCGCACCGGCACCTCGAACGGATCTTCGGCGTCCTGCTGCTGCTGGTGGGCGCCGCGGTCGCGTTCGTCGCGGTGTTGGCGCTGAACCATCCCAAGGGCCATCTCGTCGCCAACAGCACCCGCACCACCAGTTCCGGCCCGGCCCCCAGCACCTCGGCCAGCACCAGCAGATCCAGCAGCTCGTCGGCCACCTCCAGTCCGGCGCTCAGCCCCACCCCGTCGCGGACCAGCCCGGTCAGCTCCACCGCCGGCAGCGGCCGACTGCCTCTGATCGTGCTCAACAACACCAGCCCGGTCAGCTCCACCGACGCCGCCGACCGGTTCCGGCAGGGTGGCTGGACGGTCACCGACACCAGCACCTTTTCGGGCGCGATTCTGTCCACCGCCGTCTATTACGACCCGAATGTGGCTGGCGCGCAGGCGGCCGCAGCTGCCCTGCAACAGCAATTCCCCGCGATCAAGAGGGTGAAGCAGAAGTTCGACGGCCTGCCCGAGGGGCCGATCGTGGTAGTGCTGGCCAGCGACTACAATTGATCCCAACAACTTCATAGTTCCGCTCATCCAGAGGGGCAGAGGGACCGGCCCGTAGAAGCCCCGGCAACCACCGCGACAACCTTGACGCAGCGCCATGCTGCGGGTTCGCGAGGTAGGTGCCAACTCCGGCTCAGCGCGCGTTGTCGCGTGCTGGGAAAGATGAGGAGAAAGGCTCCTGATGACTGACGTGATCGACCGTCCCACCGACCAGGTCCCGCTCACCCCGGCCTCGGCGCTGCTGTGTCGCAACTGCGGCGCGCAGTACCCGCTCGGCGCGCAGCACGCCTGCTTCGAATGCTTCGGCCCGCTGGAGATCGGCTATGACCCCGATCGGTTGGCCCAGGTCAGCCGCGAGGCGATCGCTGCCGGGCCGCACTCGATCTGGCGCTAC
>JBPCPA010000310.1:0-16986 GCA_050999655.1 Jatrophihabitans sp. | reverse complement strand
CCAGGTCTTCGAAGGCACCAACTTCGTGATCTGCAACTTCGTGCCGCGCAAGGTGGACTACCACCCGCTGTCGATACCGGTGCCGTACTACCACTCGAACGTGGACTCCGACGAGGTGATGTTCTACGTCGCCGGCAACTACGAGGCCCGCAAGGGCTCGGGCATCGGGCCCGGTTCGATCTCGCTGCACCCGGGCGGCCACTCGCACGGCCCGCAGCCGGGTGCCTACGAGGCGAGCATCGGCATGCACTACTTCGACGAATTGGCTGTGATGGTCGACACCTTCCGGCCGTTGGAACTCGGCGAGGCCGGCCGGGCGGCCGACGACGGCAGGTACGCCTGGAGCTGGTCGGGCGGTTCGGCGTGAGCGTTCCGGCCCTGTGCCACGGCCTGTTCGACGACGCCGCGCTGTTTCCGCCCGGCAATGCCGCGATGCCGGACGCGGTCACCGGGCACCTGGCGTACCGGCAGGCCTGGTATGCCGAGCTGCTCGGCCTGTTCGTCTGCCCGAGTGCCCGGCTGGCTGAGCTCGATGCCACCATTCGGCAGCATCGAAGCGACCCGCTGGCGGTGTCGATGACAGTGCCGGGCGGGCTGGCCGAACTGCCCGGTGCGCTGCGGCTGGCCGGCTCGCTGCCCGGCATACACGTGCGCGCGGTCGAGCTGCCGGTTCGCACGCCGGACGCACCGGACCCGCTGATCTCACCCGCCGCGCTGGCGTCCTGGACCGAGCAACTACAACAGGCCGTCGGCCCGCGGCTGACCAGCTATGCCGAGGTGGCCCTCGACCAGTTGACGCTTCCGGTTGCCACAGCGCTGGCCGCTGCGGGGGTTGGACTGAAGCTGCGCACCGGCGGCCTCACCGCCGCCGCCTTTCCCAGCGTGGCCGGGCTGGGCAGCGCCATCGCCGCCGCGGTGGCGGCCGGCGTCCGGTTCAAGTGCACCGCCGGCCTGCACCATCCGGTGGCCCACACCGATCCGGCCACCGGCTTCGCCCAGCATGGCTTTCTCAACGTCCTGCTGGCCGTCCATGCGGCCGGCAGCGGCGGCGATCCGGCCGCGGCCCTGGCCGAGCGGGACTCGGCGCTGATCGCCCGGCAGGCTGGCGCGTTGCCGGCCGCACAGGTCGTCCAGTTGCGCGATCGGTTCCGGTCCATCGGCAGCTGCAGCATCATCGAACCCCTGACCGACCTGACCGACCTTGGAGTAGTGGCCGTCCCGTGACCCGCACCTGGCTGGACCTCGCCGATGACGACCCGTTCGGCGTCGACACGCTGCCCTACGGGGTGGTGATCGTGGCCGGCATCGGCCCGCAGACCGCCGTCCGGATCGGTGATCGGGCCCTGATGCTCGGCCCGATCACCCAGAGCCTGCTCGGCGAGCGGGCCAGGCTGTTCGCCAACGGCAGCCTGGACGCCTTTCTGGCCACCGGCCCCGAGGTGTGGGCCGAGGTACGTGCCGCGATCACCGAGTGGTTCACCGATGACCGTTACCGGTCCCAGATCGAACCTCGGCTGGTGCCACTGGCCGAGCTGGGCATGGCGATGCCGTTCACGGTCGCCGACTACGTCGACTTCTACGCCTCAGAGCACCATGCCGGCAACGTCGGGCAGCTCTTCCGGCCCGGATCGCCGCCGTTGACGCCCAACTGGAAGCACCTGCCGATCGGCTATCACGGCCGGTCCGGCACCGTGGTGGTGTCGGGCACCGAGGTGCGCCGGCCGCAGGGCCAGCGCAAGGTCGGCGAGGCGATCGAGTTCGGGCCCTCGCTGCGGCTGGATATCGAAGCCGAGGTCGGCTTCGTGGTGGGGGCGGCCTCCGAACCCGGCACCCCGGTGCCGATCGGCGATTTCGACGAGCACGTCTTCGGCGCGGTGCTGCTCAACGACTGGTCCGCCCGCGACATCCAGGCCTGGGAGTACGTGCCACTCGGACCATTTTTGGGCAAGTCCTTCGCCACCTCGATCTCCGGCTGGATCACCCCGCTGGGCGCGCTGTACGCCGCCCGGGTGCCGGCAGTGCCTCGCGACCCGCGGCCGCTGCCCTACCTCGATGACGCCGGTGACTCCTGGAACCTCGACCTGAGCCTGGAGGTCCGGCTCAACGGTGATCTGCTGTCCCGCCCACCCTTCGCCACCATGTACTGGACGCCGGCGCAGATGCTGGCACACCTGACCGTCAATGGCGCGTCGGTGCGGACCGGGGACCTCTACGGCTCGGGGACGGTCAGCGGCCCGAATCGCGACCAGCGTGGCAGCCTGCTGGAACTGAGCTGGTCCGGTGCCGAACCGATCGTGCTGGCCGACGGCAGCAGCCGCAGCTTCTTGCTCGACGGCGACGAGGTGACGATGACCGCCACCGCACCCGGCCCGGATGGCAGCCGGATCGGCATCGCCGAGGTGACCGGCCGGGTCCTGCCGGCCATCCCGGCCGGCTGATCCCCGGGCCGACTGCTGGTCGCCGACGCTGCCGGCCGATCCGGGCCGGCTAATCACAGTCGCCGGCGCTGCCTGCCGATCCGGGCCGGCTTGGTCCCCCGGTCGCCTGCGCTGCCTGCCGATCCGGGCCGGCTTGGTCCCCCGGTCGCCAGCGCTGACCGCCGGTCTGCCAGGATCGGCAGCCATGGTTCTCGAAGTAGCGTTGATCGACGTCCAGCCAGGCGCGGAGGCGGTCTTCGAGGCCGGCTTCACAGAGGTGCGCTGGGCGCTGGCCGATTCGCCGGGTTGCCGCAGCATCCGGATGACGCATGGAATCGAGACGCCGACCCGGTTCGTACTGCTGGTCGAATGGGATTCCATCCAAGCGCACGAGGGCTTTCGACAATCCGAGCGGTTCGCGATCTGGCGTGGCGGTATCGGCTCGCATTTCGCCCAGCCGCCGCACGTCGAGCATTTCGCCGACGTCGGCTAGTTCCGGCCCGGCCGACGGGTCAGGGGTCGAGCCGGCACAGCACCTCGATGACGTTGCCGGCCGGATCGGCGAACTGGGCGCCGAAGTAGTTCAGCTGCCGCTCCTCCCAGTCCCGGGGCGGTTGGACGATCCGGGCCCCGACGGCCTGCGCGGCCCGGTGCGCGCTCAGCACCAGCGAGCGTTCGGGCACCGCCAGCGCCAGGTGCCCGCCCCGGGTGGCCAGTGGCCCGGCAACCAGCCACAGCAGCGGTGCCCCATCGGCCGCCGCGTAGCCCATCGCGGCCACCGTCCCGGTGTCGTCATCGTCGGCCTCGGGATCGATGTAGTCCACCGTGGGCAGGACGCCGAGACCGGCCAGCACGGCGTCATATACTGCCCGACTGGCCTCGAAGTCGTCGGTGACGATCGTGATGTGATCCAGAGTCGTGCTGAGCGGCATGACACATGCCTACCGGATCGAGAGGACCTGCCGTGCAGCTGGACCCCGAAGTGACCGCCGCGCTCGCCGACGGACGCCCGGTCGTCGCTCTGGAGAGCACCATCATCAGCCATGGTCTGCCCCGGCCCGACAACCTGGCCATCGCCCGCGACATCGAACGGGCGGTGCGCGAGGCCGGTGCGGTGCCGGCAACCGTGGCGATCGTCGACGGGGTGGCGCGGGTCGGTCTGGACGACGACGCGCTGCAGGCCATCGCCGGTTCGGACGAGGTGGTCAAGGTCAGCGTCCGCGACCTCGCCACCATCGCGGCCCGACGTGGCCTCGGCGCCACCACGGTGGCCTCGACCGCACACCTGGCGGCGCTGGCCGGCATCAGCGTGTTCGCCACCGGTGGTCTGGGCGGCGTTCATCGGCAGGCCCGCGACTCCTGGGACGAATCGGCCGACCTGACCACCCTGTCGCGAACCCCGATCACCGTGGTCTGTGCCGGGGTGAAGTCCATTCTCGACGTGGCCGCCACCCTGGAGCGGCTGGAAACCCTCAACATCGCGGTGCTCGGCTACCGCACCAGCGCCTTTCCGGGCTTCTACCTGGCCGACTCGGGCCATCCGCTGGACTGGCGGGTCGACTCGGCGGCCGAGGTTGCGGCTGTGATGCGCGCCCGGGCCGAGCTGGGCACCGACCGCTACGGCCTGGTGGTAGCCAACCCGATCCGGCCGGCCGACGAGCTCGACCGGAGCCTGCACGATCAGACCCTGGTGGCCGGCTTGGCCGAGCTGGGCCGCGCTGGGGTCACTGGCAAGCAGGTGACCCCGTTCCTGCTGGAGTTCTTCCACCGGCACACGCACGGTGCCTCGCTCACCGCCAACGTCCAGCTGGTGCTCAACAATGCCCGGGTGGCCGCCGAGATCGCGGCGGCGTACGCAGCGGGAGCGTGAGGGATGCCGGCGTCGGCCGGCCGGGTGGTGTGCCTGGGCGATCTGATGATCGACATCGTGGCGTTGCTGCCCGGCCCGCTGGCGATCGGCTCGGACGTGCCCGCCCCGATCAGCTTCCAGCCGGGCGGATCCGCGGCCAACACCGCCGCCTGGCTTGCCTGGCTGGGCACGCCGGCCAGCTTCGCCGGCCGGATCGGCGACGATCCGCTCGGCGCGCAGGCGGTGTCCTCGCTGCGGGGGCTGGGGGTGCTGACCCGGGTGACGATCGACTTCGAGCGTCCCACCGGGGTATGCCTGGTGCTGGTCGGCCCGGACGGCGAACGGACCATGGTGCCCTCGGCCGGCGCCAACGCCGCATTGTCGGCTGATGACCTGCTCGGCCTGACTGAAGCTGAGGATCACCTGCATCTGTCGGGGTATTCGCTGCTGTCCGCAGGCAGTCGGCCGGCCGCGCAGGCCGCCTTGGCGGCAGCCGTCGCGGTAGGTGCAAGCGTCTCGGTCGATGCCGCGTCGGCAGGTCCGCTGCGTACTGTCGGCGCCGAGGCATTCCTGGGCTGGTTGCCGGCGGGCACACTGTTGATCGCGAACACCGACGAGCTGGCCGCGCTGACCGGTGACCGGCCGGACCGGCTGAGCGAGCTCGCCGGGGCAGGGTTGACGGTGGTGATCAAGGATGGCATGCACGGCGCGCGGCTGGCTGACTGTCACGGTGTCCGGACGGTGCGGACCGAAGCAGTCGACGTGCTCGATTCAACCGGTGCCGGCGATGCCTTCGCCGCCGGCCTCCTGGCCGCCCTGCACGACGGCCTGACGCTGGATAGCGCGGTCGCGCAGGGCAACCGGACGGGGGCGCTGGCACTGGCCACGGTTGGCGGCCGGCCCACCGATCAGCCGGGGTAGTGGGCGCCTACGGCGGAGCGGACGGCTAGACCAGAACGGGACGTCGATGGCCGCGCCAGCGGGCGGGATGCGCGAAAGAGAACCTCATTCTGCACGGCCCGTTTGTAGCTCTTTGCGGTTCCATCCCGTTCGCTCACGGCGAGGCCGACGAAACCGCGGAGCTGGCCAGTTTCTGGGCGACCGGCGGCCGGGCGCAATCGCATATTCAGTATCAAACGCCCATTGACGAACAGATCGTCATCACCGAT
This sequence comes from Jatrophihabitans sp., assembly GCA_050999655.1. Classification (GTDB taxonomy): domain Bacteria; phylum Actinomycetota; class Actinomycetes; order Mycobacteriales; family Jatrophihabitantaceae; genus Jatrophihabitans_A. Next base: position 11,551 of record JBPCPA010000310.1, on the reverse strand, counting down.
TCTGAACTCACATCCCCCGTCGCATGTCAGGAGCCATCATGAATCGTCCGTCCCTCGGACTCACCGTCGATGCCGCCGCCGAATGGCGGTCGAATTCCGCGGCCGACGACAGCCCGGCCGGCCCGCTGTTCAGCAGTCGGTACGCCGAGGCCGACCTGAGCACACATGACCCGTTCGTCAACTGCTCGCTGAACACCGGGTCACACACCATCAACTGCTGCGCCTGAGTTCGCCGAACGCCTGCCCATGTGCCGCCGTCCGCTCGGCGGCTCTGCCTGCGCAACCGCTCGCGCTCCGCAGTACCGGGCGGCTTCCATCAGTCGAGCGCGGCCCGTCCGACCTCCCGGTTGCACCACCCCCATCCCGCAGCGGTGCCTCGGCGTCGCGCTCGACGGAGTTGCCGATGCCCACTGCCTCATGGACGCTCTGGACGAACTCGCCAACTCGTGGCGCACAAACGCAGGCATCGACAATCCGGCTGGCCCGCTGTTCAGCAGCCGATACACCGGGGGCCGAGCTGTCCACTTGCGGCCCGCTGGCCACGAGGATCTCCAGCTGTTCCGGCTCCCACACCATCGACTGCTGCTAGGCCTTGATCGATCGGATGACGACCGCCGAGAGGGCTGACCTCGACAGAAGCTTCGACTGCCTCACCGCGCCGGCCTTGCAGGTCATGGCAACCGAGCTGGCTGCGAACAGTTCTCTCGGCCAGCCCGAACGGGCCGCGCTGCTGGCCGGAACCGCCGCCACGCTGGCCGAGGCGGTGCGCCGAAAGGTCAGCCGGATGTTGCTGCTAGAACTCAATGCGGCCCGGCTGAACGGATCGCTCAGCGCACCGGACAGCGAGTCGCGCTGGGACGAGTTCATCAATCGGGCCTCAGATCTGGCCTTCTGGCAGTCCCTTGCCCCGCACTACCCGAGCCTGCTGCCCCGGTTGGACCGGGTGATCGGCAACCGCTGCCAGGCCGCGCTCGAACCGGCTCGCCGGTTCGACACCGACCGCGCCGTAGCCGCCTCGCTGACCCGGCGCCACGGCGCTGAACTGCGGTCCGTGCGGTTCGGCCAGGGTGACAGCCACCGTGGCGGCCGGACGGTGGCGCTGCTCGAACTGAGCGGTGGCACCGTTGTCTACAAGCCTCGGTCACTGGCCATCGACCGGGCGCTGGCGCACTTGCTGGACACCGTGTTTGCCGGGGAGCCGTGTACATCCCGGATCTCGGTGCCACGGGTGCAGGATCGGGGCAGCTGGGGCTGGGCGGAGTTCACGGCACACTGGCGCTGCGAATCCGTCGCCGAACTGGAGCGCTACTACACCGGCCTGGGCCACTGGCTGGCGATGGCCGCCCTGCTCAGCGCCACCGATCTGCATGCGGAGAACCTGATCGCCTGCGGGCCGGTACCGGTCGTCATCGACTGCGAGACGCTGTTCAGCCCGCGAGCGCCGGCACCGGCCAGTGGCTACGGCGCCGCCGTCGACCGCGCCGCCGCGCTGCTGGGCCACACGGTGCTGAGCTCCGGTCTGCTTCCCGGACGGGGCAGCGCACTGGGCTGGCGAGGCGTGGACGTGTCCGCTGCTGGCGCACTGCCCGGCCAGCAGCCGCTCGGGCAGGCCCCGCAGATCATCGATGCCGGCACCGACCTGGCCCGGCTCGGCAGCGGGCCGCTGCCACCGATGCAGGCGGCCAACCAACCCAGCGACGAACCACAGCTGCACCGGTTCTGGCCGCGGGTGGTGGCCGGGTTCGACGAGTTGACCGACCGCCTGCATCGCCTGGATGCCGCCGGCCGGTTGGAGGAGCCGTTGATCCGGTTCGCCGATGTGGAGATGCGCCGGGTGCTGCGGGCAACCGAGGCCTATGCCGAGCTCGGCCGGATGCTGTGGCACCCGGTGTCCCTGCACGATGAGGCAGCCGCGATCCAGCGCGCCAGCGAGCTGCTGCTGAAACAGGCGGCTGCCTCGCCGTCGGCACCGGTCGACCCGGCGGTGGTGGCCGCCGAGGTCGCCGAGCTGCTGGATGGCGACGTGCCGTTCTTCTGGACACGGCCGAGCATTGGCAGGCTGGAGGGGCCGCGCGGCACCAGCGTCGGTGACCGGCAGGATCTGGTGGCCGACGCACTGCTCCGGTGGCGGCAGGCCGAGCATGACGTCGAGCGCCAGGTCATCCGGTCCACCCTGGCGTCGGCGTACCTGAACGACGACTCGTCACGGCAGGTCCGGCCACTGGCGGTCGCGGAACCGGCGCGGACGGGCAGCGCCGGGTGGCAGCAGGTCGACCGGCAGCGGCGGCAGTTGGCCGCCGCCATTGTCGGACGGCTGGTCAGCACCGCGATCGCCGGTGACGACGGGACGGTGACCTGGGCCGCGCCGTCACTAGCCGTCACCGGCTGGTCGGTGCAACCGCTCGGCGCGGATGCTTACTCCGGATTGCCTGGGGTTGCGGTGCTGCTGGCAGGCTGGTTGCGTGAGGCCGAGGCTGGCCGAGCCACTCCGGTGGACGGGGTGGCCGAGACCTTGCGGGCGACGCTGCACACCATGCGGCTGGCTGAGGCGAGGCGGCAGCGCGACCTGGACGGTAGAACCGAGATGCGACCCGAGGCACCGGGCCGCTGGGTCGGACTGGGTTCCCGGATCTGGTCTTGGCTGAGGCTGCGCGAGCTCGGCGCGGTCGGCGAGGAGGGGCTGGCCCGGGCCACGGCGCTGGCCGACCAGTTGCCGGCCGCAGTGGCGGCGACAGCCGAGCACGACCTGCTGGTGGGCACCAGCGGCGCGATGGTGGCGTTGCTTGAACTGGCCGCAGCAGCTGGCGATCCGCGGTGGTTGGCACTGGCCCGCTCGGTGGCCGAACAGGCAACCGCGGCCGCGCGCTGGGACATCGCGCCCGACGGCAGTGACATCGCGATGTGGCCGTCGCCACGCGGCGGTAGCGGCATCGGTGGGTACGCGCACGGAGCCACCGGCATCGGCTGGGCGCTGGCGAAGCTGGCGGTCGCGACCGGTGACAGCGAGTTCGAGCGGGTGGCAGCCGCCGCGTTCGCGTTCGAGGAAACGCTCTGGGATGGCGAGCAGGGCGGCTGGCTCGACATCCGCGGCTTGGACGATGTCGCGGTCGCAACGGCATGGTGTCACGGCGCGACCGGGATCGGTCTGGCCTCGGCCGACCTGCTGCGGGGCCGGCCGCCGAATGCCGACCACCATGCGAGCGTGGTGCGCCGCGCCGTCGAATCGTGCTTGCGCGGCCGGCTGAACTGGAACCACACCCTGTGCCATGGCGACCTCGGCTGTTGGGAGCTGCTGGTCGCCGGTACCCAGCTCGGCTTGGCGACCGGTGCCCCCGATCCGGCGGAGCTCGCGGAGCGGACCGTCGCCAGCATCGCCCAGCACGGCCCGATCATCAGCGCCGCGCGGGACTCCTTCACCCCAGGCCTGATCGCCGGCACGGGCGGCATCGCCTACCAGCTGCTCCGCCTGCATCCGGACTGCGAACTCGGCTCGGTGCTGGTACCGGGCTGAGCCGGCTCGCTCAGCTGGCCGTCACGTCGCTGCGCTCCTCCCTCGTCCCTCGGTCGATGCTCGCTCAGCTGGCTGTCACGTCGCTGCGCTCCTCCCTCGTCCCTCGGTCGATGCTCGCTCAGCTGGCTGTCACGTCGCTGCGCTCCTCCCTCGTCCCTCGGTCGATGCTCGCTCAGCTGAGGGTGACGTGCTGGGCGGTGGCCGAGACCTGCACTCCGTCCGGGCCGGCGATCAGGCGCTGGATCTGCAGGCCGAACGGAAGGCCTTTGAGTGACAGCTGATTCTTGAACACCGCAGACAGCTCATCGGTGATCGCCTGAGGCACCAGAACCCCCGCCTGGGGCAGGCCAACCTGAATGGCGGAAAAGACCAGCTGGTTGCCGCCGACCACCCTGACCTCGGCGCTGACGGCTCCGGACACGGTCTTGCCCAGCACGCTGACCGATTTGATGGCCTTGACCCGACCGTTGCCGTCCACCGTGCCGCCGTCGTAGGCCAGGTTCACCCCGACGGCGCGCGACAGTTCCGGGTAGCTCAAAGTGACGGTTCCGTTGACCTGGTCGGCGGTGGCGCTGGAGAAATTCCGGCTGGTCCTGATCCCGCTGACCCGCGCGTGCAATGTGCTGAGGCGGACCGTTCGGCCACTGTCACCCACGACCAGATCGGCGGCTGACAGGGTGGCCGCGTGAAAGTGGCCGGCGGCGACCTGGGTCAGGAACGGGAAACCCTCGATGGACACCGACGGACGGGTGTCGAGCTGCTGGCTGGACTGCACCTTCGCGGCGATCCGATGCTCGGCCACCACCAACGCCACCCGGTCCAGGACGACCAGCAACACCGCCACCAGGAGCAGGAAGATCAGCGGCCCGCGCCATCGCCGATGCCTGGTCTGCGCGGTCACTGCAGGCAAAACTCGTTGCCTTCGGGATCCTTCAGCACGATCCACCAGCTGAAGTTGTCCGCACGCTCCTCGACCAGCCGGGCCCCGGCCTCGACCAGCCGCTCGGCATGCTCGCGCACCGCCGCCAGTCGCTCATCGCCCAGCATGCCGCCGCCGACACTGACATCGAAGTGCAGCCGGTTCTTCACGACCTTGCCCTCAGGCACCCGATGGAACAGCAGTCGAGGGCCGACCCCGGCCGGGTCGACCGCGGAGCCGAACTTGGTGCGCTCCTCGGCCGGCATGTCGACGGTATCGGCGAAGGCGTCCCAGCTGTCGAAGCCCTCTGGCGGCGGCTGCTCGATATAGCCGAGCGCACGGCACCAGAACACGCTCTGCGCCGCCGGGTCGGCACAGTCGATCGATACCTGAAACCGGTAACCCGCCGCCGTCATCGCACGCCCGCCGCATCCATTCCTCGGAGCTCCTTCTTCAATTCGCCGATCTCGTCACGTAGCCGCGCCGCGACTTCGAACTGCAGCTCGCGGGCGGCGCCCAGCATCTGGTCATTGAGCTGCTGGATCAGGTCCGCCAGCTCGGCCCGGGGCATCGCCGCAAGGTCGAGGCCACCGCCGGCATGCGCGCCGACGCCCACCACACCGGTCGACACCCCGCGACCGCCGCGGCCCGGCGTCGGCGACTTGCCGCGGGACTGCGAGCGGCCCGACCCCCCGACCGGAGCGCCACCGGCGAGCAGCTGTTCGGTGTCCTCGGCCTCGCGGGCCAGCAGTTCGGTGATGTCGGAGATCCGCTTGCGCAGCGGCTGCGGGTCGATCCCGCGCTCGGTGTTGTAGGCGACCTGGATGGCCCGGCGCCGATTGGTCTCGTCGATCGCCTGTTCCATCGAGCGGGTGACCCGGTCGGCGTACATGTGCACCTGGCCGGAGACGTTGCGAGCGGCCCGCCCGATGGTCTGGATCAACGAGGTGCCCGAGCGCAGGAAGCCCTCCTTGTCCGCGTCGAGGATCGAGACCAGCGACACCTCGGGCAGGTCCAGGCCCTCGCGAAGCAGGTTGATGCCGACCAGCACGTCGTACTCGCCCATCCGCAGCTCGCGCAGCAGTTCTACCCGGCGCAGGGTGTCCACCTCGGAGTGCAGGTAGCGCACCCGGATACCGAGCTCGAGCAGGTAGTCGGTGAGGTCCTCGGACATCTTCTTGGTCAGCGTGGTGACCAACACCCGCTCGTTCTTCTCGGCCCGGATCCGGATCTCGTGCACCAGGTCGTCGATCTGACCCTTCGTGGGCTTGACCACCACCTCGGGATCGATCAGCCCGGTCGGACGGATCACCTGCTCGACGAACTCACCGCCGGTCTTGCCCAGCTCGTAACTGCCGGGAGTCGCCGACAGGTACACCGTCTGACCGACCCGCTCGACGAATTCCTCGAACTTCAGCGGCCGGTTGTCCATTGCGCTGGGCAGCCGGAAGCCGTGATCGACCAGGGTCCGCTTGCGGGACATGTCACCCTCATACATCCCGCCGGTCTGCGGCACGGTCACGTGGGATTCGTCGATGATGAGCAGGAAGTCCTCGGGGAAGTAGTCCAGCAGGCAGTTCGGCGCGCTGCCGGACTGGCGACCGTCGATGTGCAGCGAGTAGTTCTCGATACCGGAACAGAACCCCACCTGCCGCATCATCTCGATGTCGTAGCTGGTGCGCATCTTGAGCCGCTGGGCCTCGAGCAGCTTGGTCTGGTTGTTGAGCTGCTCCAGCCGTTGCTCCAGCTCCGCCTCGATGCCAGCGATCGCCTTCTCCATCTTGTCCGGACCGGCCGCGTAGTGGGTGGCCGGGAAGATGAACACCTCGTCGACCTCGCGGATCACCTCACCGGTCAGGGGGTGCAGGTAGTACAGCCGCTCGGTCTCGTCGCCGAACATCTCGACCCGAATCGCGAGCTCCTCATAGACCGGAAAGATCTCCACGGTGTCGCCGCGGACCCGGAAGGTGCCCCGGGTGAAGGCCAGGTCGTTGCGGGCGTAGAGCACGCCTACCAGGCCACGCAGGATCGTCTCGCGCTCAACCCGCTGGCCGACCCGGAGCCGCACCGCCCGGTCGACGTATTCCTGCGGAGTGCCCAGGCCGTAGCTGCACGAGACGGTGGCGACCACCACCACATCGCGGCGGGTGAGCAGCGACATCGTCGCCGAGTGCCGCAACCGCTCCACCTCGGAGTTGATCGCCGAGTCCTTCTCGATGTAGGTGTCGGTCTGCGGCACGTAGGCCTCAGGCTGGTAATAGTCGTAGTAGCTGACGAAGTACTCCACCGCGTTGTTCGGCAGCATCTCACGCAGCTCGTTGGCCAGCTGGGCGGCCAGGGTCTTGTTGGGTGCCATGATCAGGGTCGGCCGCTGCAGCTTTTCGATCAACCACGCCGAGGTGGCCGACTTGCCGGTGCCGGTGGCGCCGAGCAGCACCACGTCACGTTCACCGGCCCGGATGCGCTTCTCCAGGTCGGCGATCGCCGTCGGCTGGTCCCCGGACGGCTCGAAGTCGCTGATGACCTCGAACTTGCCACTCTTAGGAACGATGTTGCTGTCTACCCGCATGCGACCACAGTACGAGCAGCCACCGACAACAACCGGCCCGCCCGCTTCCGCCCTTGCCTACCGGCCCGCTACCGGCACGGTCAGTACGGTGGCTGCAACCTGGCGCGGGCCGCCTCGATGTCGAAATCGGCCGCCGGATAGGCCAGGCCCAGACCGCCGAGCGCCTCGGCCAGCAACTGGCCGATCGCCCAGTTGCGGTACCACTTGCGGTCGCTGGGCACGACGTACCAGGGCGCGAGGTCGGTGGAGGTCCTGGCGATCACGGCCGCGTAGGCCGACTGGTAGTCCGACCAGTAGGCGCGCTCGTCGATGTCGGCGGGGTTGAACTTCCACAGCTTGGTCCGATCGTCCAGCCGCGCCAGCAACCGGTCTCGCTGCTCGGCGTAGCCGATGTGCAGGAAGCACTTGATGATCGTCGTGTCGCCGGCCGTCACCAGCTCCCGCTCGAAGGCGTTGATCTCCTCGATCCGGGTGAGCCAGGCGTCCTGGTCGATCAACTCGTGCACCCGGGTGACCAGCACGTCCTCGTAGTGCGAGCGGTTGAACACCCCGATCATCCCGGCGTCCGGCAGCGCCCGCCGGATCCGCCAGAGAAAGTGGTGGGCCGCCTCGGCCGGCGTGGGCTTCTTGAACGAGCGGATGCTGACGCCGGCCGGTCCGACCTCACCGACCACGTGCCGGACCACGCCGTCCTTGCCTGAGGTGTCGGTGCCCTGCAACACCAGCAGCACCCGTCGCCGGTCGCCGGTCGCGCCACGGGCATAGAGCATCTCCTGCTGCTCGGCCAGTGACTGCCCGGTGCGGGCGAGCTCGGCGAGCGTGCGGGACTTGCCACCCGGCGCCAGCGGGGTCGCGGCGGTGTCGTAGCCGAGCAGGGTGACCGGCCCGTCGGCCGCGCGCAGGGCGGCGCTCAGCGAAGCATTCTCGGCCTGGTCGGATGCGCGTGCCATGCGCCGACCCTAGCGGCCGGTGCTACCGGCGGACCCGGCGGCGGTCGGATCGCCACCCGCTCCGCTTCAACCGATCAGCGGCCGACCGGCGGCCAGCTCAACCACCGACTCGCCCGCCGCACGGCCGGCCGGCGCTCAGGCGGCGATGCCGACCAGCCTGACGGTCAGGGTCGCGCCGCTGGCGACCTTGTAGCTGAGCTGGTCACCGGGCTGGGCGCCAAGCAGCACCGAGCCGAGCGGGCTGGCCGGGGTGATCACCTCGACGCCGGAGCCGGCCTGCTCGACCAGTCCGATCAGGTAGTCCTGGGTTTCCCCGTCGTCATCGAACTGGATGGTGACCAGGCTGCCGACCTCGGCCGCGGTGGCGTTCGCGATGGTCGCATCCGGCGCCTGCAACTGCACCTGGAGCGCGGCGATCCGGACGTCCAACTCGCCGAGCCGGATCAATGCCTCGACGTTGCCGGCGTGATCGGCGGCGTCACCGGAACCACCGGGCGGGATGGACTCGATCGCAGTCTGCACTCGCTGAGCCTGCAGGTCTTCCAGCCGAGCGATCAGTGCTGTGCGTGCCGAGCTGGACAGGGACGGCATGATCATCGTCACGGGGTAATCCTCCGACTGAAACGGGCTGGAATCTCTAGGAACTCCGCACGGCCCGAAATGGTTCCGCGTTCCGGGCCGACGTGAGCAAGACCGTGCTGGCTACGTTGAGAGCATCGGCGGTGGTAGCAGAATATTTACCGGTCGGGGCGGAATCTATTCAGTTATTGCTGACTCGGTACCGAAGAGATGCGGCTGAGCGCGGCACGCCGGTCGAGGGCGAGTCGGCAACCCACCGGACCGGCGGCGCCTGCGATGGCCGTGGTTGTGCTGAGATGGAGCTCATGCGCCTGCTACTACCCGCACCGCAACCGCCGTCGAGCGCGCCGCCGGTGAGCACCGACGCCGGCGTCGACCTGCACGCCCACTACGCCGCCGGCTGGCTGGACGAGGGCGGCGTCCGGGTCAACTTCGTGAGCAGCGTGGACGGAGCGGCCACCGCCGCCGGGCTGTCCCGGGGCCTACAGACGCCCGGCGACAACGCGGTGTTCGCTGCCCTGCGCGACCTGGCCGACGTGATCCTGGTCGGCGCGGCCACCGCCGCCGCCGAGGGGTATCGCCCGTCCAGGCCCGGGGCGCGGCGTCGCGCCCTGCGCAGCCGGCACGGGCTCGCCGAGGCCCCCGCCATCGCGGTGATGTCGGCCAGCCTGGAACTTGACCTGTCGGCCCCGCTGTACTCGGAGGCCACCGAGGCCCCGACGCTGATCGTGACCGGCTCGACGGCAGCCATCGGACGGCGCAACGACATCATCGATCTGGCCGGCGGCCCGTCCCGGCTGCAACTGATCCAGGCAGCCACCGGCGAGGCCGGCGGGGTGGACTTCGCGGCCGCGGTGGCCGGCCTGCGCGAGCTGGGCTATCGCCGGATCCTCTGCGAGGGCGGCCCCCGGCTGTTCGGCGCCGGGGTCGCGGCCGGTGCGGTGGACGAGCTGTGCCTGAGCTACTCACCGATGCTGGCCGGCCCGGACGCTTCGCGAATCGTCGCCGGCCAGCCCTGGCCAGCGGGCTTCGCCGCGCCGCTGTGGCTGGCCGGACTGCTCACCGAGAACGGTGCGCTGTTCTGCCGCTACCTGCTGCGCCCGCCCGGCACCAGCCCCGGCACGATATCGCCGAGGTCGTAGTTGAGCGGCTGCTCCAGCTGCTGGTAGCCGCACGATTGCGGTGTGCGGTCCGGGCGCCACCGGGAGAACTGAGCGGTGTGCCGGAACCGGGCACCTTCCATGTGGTCATAGCGCACCTCGACCACCAGCTCCGGACGCAGCGGCACGAACGACAGGTCCTTGCCGGCGTTCCAGCGCGAGGTCTCGTTGGACCGCGGGTTGCGGGTGCCCGGCTCCGGTTGCGCCCAGTTCCACGGATGCTGCTCGAAATCGGTGACCAGCGGCTGCAGCTCGACGAACAGTTCCTTGCGGCGGGCCATCGGGAAGGCACCGATCACCCCCACCGAGGCCAGGCTGCCCTCATCGGAATACAACCCGAGCAGCAACGAGCCGATGGCGTCCGGCCCGCTCTTGTGCAACCGGTAGCCGGCGACCACGCAGTCAGCGGTGCGCTGGTGCTTGATCTTGAACATCACCCGCTTGTCGGGCTGGTAGCCACCGTCCAGCGGCTTGGCCACCACACCGTCCAGACCGGCGCCCTCGAACTCGGTGAACCAGCTGCGGGCCAGCTCCAGGTCGGTGGTGGCCGGCGTCAGGTGCACCGAGATGCCCGCCCCGGCCAGCGCGTCCCGCAGGATCCTCCGACGCTCGGCGAACGGCCGGCCGGTCAGGTCGTCCTCACCCAGCGCCAGCAGGTCGAAGGCGATGAAGGCGGCCGGTGTCTGCTCGGACAGCAGCGTGACCCGGGAGGCGGCCGGGTGGATGCGCTGTTGCAGAGCCTCGAAATCCAGGCCGTGTTCGGTAGCGATCACGATCTCGCCGTCCACCACGCAGCGTTCGGGCAGTTCGGCGCGCACCGCCTCGACCAGTTCGGGAAAGTAGCGGGTCATCGGCTTCTCGTTGCGGCTGCCGATCTCGACCTCGTCGCCGTCGCGGAAGATCACCGAGCGGAACCCGTCCCACTTCGGCTCGTAGGAGGCACCGGCGGGGATCTCGGTCACCGACTTGGCCAACATGGGCGCGACCGGCGGCATGACGGGAAGCTGCATCAGAGGAGTATCACCTGACCGGACGACAACGGGCCGCGGGCCGGTGCCCGACCCCGGCTGCCCGGTCCGGCGGTGACCCAGGACCGGTCGGTAGCCTCGGTCCGGTGCAGCCCACCCGCCGGATCGCCCGCCCGTCCACCGCGCTGGTCGCGCTGCCGCTCGCCGTGCTGCTCACCGTGGCCGGCTGCACTTCCAGCAAGCCGCACCCCACCCCGAGCACCAGCCGGCCGGCCACCGCATCGGCGACCACCGCGGCCAGCAGCCCGGCGGCCTCCCCGACGCCGAGCGCGGCAGACATCGCCTTCTCCGACTGCAGCAAGCAGTTCCAGACCGCGATCGGCAATGCCCAGGCCAAGACCAAGACCTTTTCCTGCGGCAAGCTGAGCGTCCCGCTGGATTACAGCCAGCCCACCGGGCAGGGCATCCAGCTGTTCGTGGTGAAGGTGCACAGCAAGACCCAGCGACCGGGCGACCGGCTCGGCTCGCTGCTGGTCAACCCGGGCGGCCCCGGCGGCTCCGGGGTGAACCTGGCCGCCGGCCTCGTCGGCGCGCTCAGCGATTCGTTGTTCGCCCACTTCGACCTGGTCGGTTTCGACCCGCGGGGGGTGGGGCTGTCCGGGCCGCTGCAGTGCATCAGCGACAAGCAGAAGGACGCGCTGGCCCAGGCCGATCCGGATCCGCGCACGGTGGCCGGCCGGGCTGCGGCCAAGGCGGTATCGGACACGGTGGTCAAGGCCTGCGTCGCCGCATATGGCCGCGCGCTCGGCCACTACAACACCGAAGAGACGGCCCACGACGTGGAGCTGATCCGTCAGGTGGTCGGTGGTCCCGAACTGAACTATCCAGGGTCCTC
>JBPCPA010000259.1:0-16605 GCA_050999655.1 Jatrophihabitans sp. | reverse complement strand
ATAGAGTACCGGTCCGGCACGGCGGCGGCGCGCGAACCGGATCAGTGCAAGCATCGCAAGCAGGGCAAAGCACACCGTAGCGATAAGCACAAAGTAGAAACCGAGGCTCTCGGTGGCAGGTGCCCTGGCGATGCTGAACGCGCCGAGCGAGGTGTTCGGCCGGCCGGCGGCCGGCAGCGGCCGCGGCGATCGGGCGGCTGCGAGCTGGTCGAGCAGCGGCTGCACGCCGTCGAAGACCGGGTTGGCCGCCGTGCTGGCCGGATGGGCCGCGACCGCGGCCGGCGGGTTGATGACGCCCAGCCCGTAGGCCGGGTCACGACCCTGCGGGCCCCGGTCGATCACGGTGCTGAGCAACCGGGTGAGCACCTGCCGGTTGGTCTCGCGCGGGTACTTCGACCAGATCAGCGCCAGCGCGGCCGAGGTCATCGCGGTCGCCTGCGAGGTTCCCTCGCCGATGTAAGCCGAATCCCGGCTGAGCGTGGCGATGTTGTCACCCGGCGCGGACACCGTGAGGTAGGGATGGCGCGATGAGAATGCCGACGCGGCAAGCTGCTGGTTCACCGAGCCCACCGACACCACGCCCAGGCAGACCCCGGGCTCCTCGACCGGGCTGCCACTGCCGCCGGAGTTGCCGGACGCGGCCACCACCAGCGCGCCCTTGCTCAGCGCGTGCAGCACCGCGGCCTGCACGGCGTCCGGGCACGGGTCCGGACCGTCACTGGCCTCGCGCACACCGCCCAGGCTCATGCTGATGATGCGAGCGCCATGATCGGCGGCATAGCTGACCGCGGTGGCCGTCGCGTTGGCGGTGGCGGTGCCCTTGCGGATCACCCCGCGCAGCGGCACGGCCAGCGGCAGGATCCTGGCGGCCGGTGCCAGTCCCTCGATGTTGCCGAAGCCCTGGCGCGCCACGATGATCGAGGCCATCGCGGTGCCGTGGGAGAAGTCGTCACCGTCGTAGTCGGTGCGTCCGTCGCTGCCGTTGCCGATGAAGTCCGCGCCGGGCAGCACCCGACCCTGCAGTTCGGGCAGGCTGGCCTGCACGCCGGTGTCGATCACCGCCACCGTGATGCCCCGACCGTCGGCGCCGGCCGCCCAGAGCGCGCCGACCTGCCAGGAGTCAAACCACCACTCCGGCGCCGCGGCCGGGCCCGGAGCGGCCGACGCGGTGCCGGGCAACACCGCCAGCGGCGCGGCGACGGCAAGTGCCGCGAGCGCGAGCGCCATCCTGCGGGCGGTCACGACGGGGCCATCCAGTAGACGGCGCCGAGATCGCCCACCGAGGCCAGGGCGTGCAACGTCACCTCGGCGTCGCCGCTCTTGCTGACCACCTGGTTGTTGAAGTCCCAGACCTTCCAGCTGCCGCGCACCGACACGCGCGCGATCAGCTCGATCCGGCCAGCTGCCGAGGACGACAGCACGGTGCTGGTCACCGCGCTGCCGGCGTCGACCTCGGTTCCGCGCAGGCTGCCCGGCACCGCCCGACCGTCATCGGGCACCGGGCAGAACGGATCTTTCGACGAGCCGGCCAGGCAGCCGGCCAGCGCGCTGGTCAATGCCCGGTTCAGGGCCTTCTTGGCCGGATCGGTGATCGAGGTGGTCAGCGCGCTGACCTGGCCGTCATCGGCCAGCCGCAACGAGGGCTGGCCGTCCGGCTGCACGGCAGCGGTGTCGGAGGTCACCGGCATCGCGCCTGGAAAGAGCAGCACCTGCCCGCTCGGCAGCGGCCGTCCGGCGAAGCTCAGCCGGTTGGCGCCGGCGCTGGCCGAGGACAGGCTGACCGAGCTGGCGACCCGGCTCAACCGCCAGGACGAGCCGGGCCTGGCCAGGTTCACCACGTCATCGATCTGCTTGGTCACCGCGCTGAACCTGAGCTGATAGCTCACCGAGACGCTCGCGGTCGCGCCGGCCAGTTGGACGCTGTGGATCGACAGCTCGCCGATCGAGGCGACCGCCAACTGCTGGCGCAGCACGTCGCTGGTCAGGTAGTCACCGCGCGGGGCGTCGGCGGCCAGGGCCAGCGCGGCCGGCGCGTCGCCGCGAGCCAGCGCGGCGAAGTAGCGGGCCACCACCACCTGCGGCGAATGATCGCTGCGGAACCGCTGGACGGCAACCACCCCGCAGGCCACGGCCAGCGCCGCGCACAGCAGCGCCGCTGCCAGCAGCCGGCCCGATCCGCGGCGGCGGCCGGTGGTCGGAGGCGGGACGGGCGCCCAGTCGGGTAGCGCAACCGGCGCCGGGACGGCGGGACGGCCCGGTGCCGGCGGCGTCCAACCGACTTCCGGTCGCTCGGTACTCATGCCTGCTCGCTGCCCCGTTGCTGTGGATCGTGGCGATCGGATCGATGTGGCTGTCGCAGACTCAATCGACAGTTCGACGGCCGGAGAAAGCCCTGCCCAGGGTGACCTCGTCGGCATACTCCAGGTCGCCACCGACCGGCAGCCCGCTGGCCAACCGGCTGACCGTGACGCCCATCGGCTTGATCAGCCGGGCCAGGTAGGTCGCGGTGGCCTCGCCCTCAAGATTGGGATCGGTGGCCAGGATCAGCTCGGTGACCGTGCCGTCGGCCAGCCGGTGCAGCAGTTCGCGTACCCGCAGGTCGTCCGGGCCGATGCCGTCGATCGGACTGATCGCGCCGCCGAGCACGTGATAGCGGCCGTGGAACTCACGGGTTCGCTCTACCGCGACCACATCCTTGGGCTCCTCGACCACGCAGATGACGGTGGCGTCCCGGCGCGGGTCACGGCAGATCCGGCATTCCTCGGAGTCGGCGACGTTGCCGCAGATCCGGCAGAACTTCACCTCGGTCTTCATCCGGCGCAGCACCGAGGCGAGCCGTTCGACGTCGGCAGCCTCGGTCGCCAGCAGATGAAAGGCAATGCGCTGAGCGCTCTTCGGACCGATGCCGGGCAGCCGGCCCAGCTCGTCGAGCAGTTCCGGGATCGCGCCTTCGTACATCACAGGCCGGGAATGCCCAGCCCGCCACCGAGACCCCCGAGACCGCCGGTCAACGGGCCCATCTTGTCCGCGGCCAGCTCGCCGGCGCGGCGGGTGGCGTCGCGGACCGCAGCGACCACCAGGTCCTGCAGGGTCTCGATATCGTCGGGGTCGACCGCCTTCGGATCGATGGTGAGCGCCAGCAGCTCGCCGCTGCCGGTGACCGTCGCGGTCACCAGCTCGCCGCCCGCCGAGCCCTGTACCTGGGCCTCGGCCAGCTCTGCCTGGGCCTCGGCCAGCTGCTGCTGCATCTTCTGGGCCTGCTTCATCAGTTGCTGCATGTTGGATTGACCGCCTGGTCGCACGTCGTTTCTCGCTTTCGCATTCGCAGCCATCGCCTACCCGGCCGGCACCGGAAAGCGCCCGGGTCGCCGAGCTTGCGTCAGCCTAACCCGCACCTCTGGCAGTCTTGGCGTCCATGCGGATTCTGCTCGGCCTGACCTCGGTCACCGCGGCCCTGCTGCTGGCCGGTTGCACCGCCGCGCCACGGGCCAGCACCGCCGCCCCTCAGACCACCGGCGTGACGCCGGCCCGCTCGACCGGTTCGGTTCCGGCCAGCACCATCGCCCTCGGTTCACCGGTGCCCACCCGGGTCCCGCTCAGCAGCAAACCGGCGGCCAGGCCCAGCGCCACCGGCTTACCGACCGGCTCGGCGACCAGTCACCCGGCCACCGCCACCCGGCCACCGGCCGACACCGTGATCGTGCTCAACCCGGGGCACAACGGCGCCGATGCCGCACATACGGCCGAACTGCGACGTCAGGTGCCGGCCGGTTTCGGTCAGTACAAGGACTGCGAGACCACCGGCACCGAGACCAATGCCGGCTTCCCGGAGCACGCCTTCAACTGGGACGTCTCGTTGCGGGTGCGGGCGCTGCTGCAGGCCCGCGGCGTCCGGGTGATCATGACCCGCGACTCGGACACCGGGTTCGGGCCGTGCGTGGACCAGCGGGCCCGAACCGGCAACCAGGCAGGCGTGGCCGCAGTGGTCTCGATCCATGCCGACGGAGCGGCGACCACCGGCCACGGCTTTCACGTCTGCGAGGACTCCCGCCAGCCCGCCGGTGCCGCGGTCGCCGCCGCCTCGCACCGGCTGACGGTGGCCATGCACGACGCCCTGCTGCACGGCTCGGGCATGACCGTGTCCAGCTACCTCGGCACCAACGGCTACTTTCCGCGCGACGATCTGGCCGGCCTGAACCTGGCGACTGTGCCCGCGACGTTCCTGGAGATCGGCAACATGCGCAATGGCGGGGACGCCGCAATCCAGACCTCGGCTGCCGGCCGGCAGCGGATTGCCGAGGCGGTGGCCGCCGGCATCCTGAGCTGGCTCGGGCGCCGCTAGCTCCCCGGACGTCACGCTCTAGCGAACGGCGCGTCCGCGGGGCAGGGCGTCCAGCAGCCCGGCACAGGCCCGCTCGATCTGGTCCAACACCGTTTCGAAACCCCGGGCGTCGTCGTAGTAGGGGTCGGGCACGTCCAGCTCGCCGGCCAGCACCGCAGCACGGTCATAGGAGCGCAGCAGGCTTAGCGAGCTGGCCGCCTCGACCGGGTCGGCGGCCTGCCGGGCCAGCACCCCGAGCCGGGACAGGTGTCCGGAGTCGATGGCCAGCACCACCTCGCGCTCGGCGAAGTCGGCCGCGCCGAACTGCTTGGCGACGTGCCGGCCCGGCCGGTAGCCCCGAGCCAGCAGCGCCTGCCGGGCACGCGGGTCCATGTCGTTGCCGGCATGCCAGGGACCGGTGCCGGCGCTGTCGACCACGACCTCCGCCGAGCGCCCGGCCCGGGCCAGCAGCGCGCCGAATACCGCCTCGGCGGTGGGCGAACGGCAGATATTGCCGGTGCAGACGAAGCAGACCCGCAGCGGGCCGGGCGTCACGAACCCTCGATCTGCCGGGCCCCGAGACCGTTCTGCAGCAACGCCATAGCCACCGCTTCTGGATCGCCGGCCGAACCACCGCGGCCGGCGCTGATCTCATCGCCGTCCTCATCGACCTCGTCGGCCTCGTCCGGAACCATCGGCGGGGCCGGCGCGGTGGGTCGGGCCACAGCAGCGCTGGCCGGCGAGCCACCCGGGCCGGCGTCGACCACCACCTCGAGTTGCCAGCCGCCACCGACCACCGCGGCCAGCGACTCGCGCAGGACCGCCAGATTGCTCTCGTCGCTGATCATCTTCGCGATCGGGGCCGACGTGGCCGCCAGCCGGATCAGGGTCGAGTCCACGGTGGCGATCGAGGCATTGTCGAGCAGCGCGCGGGTACGCCGGCTACGGGTGCGTACCTGATCCAGCACGTCGGGCCAGAGCCGGCGCAGGCCGGCCGAGTCGGGGCAGCCAGCCGCCGACTCGGCGGCCGGCGCGACCCGAGCGGTTTCCGGTGGTCCAGCCTTCTCAGCCTTGGCCGACTCAGCCCTAGCTGGCTCAGCTTTGGCCGCCTCGGTGCCGGCCGGCTCGGTGCCGGCCGGCTCGGCCTTGGCCGACTCAGCTTTGGCCGGCTGAGTGTTGGCCGGCTCGGTGCTGGCAGGGTCGGCCTGGGGTTGCTGGGTCTTCGACTGCTCGGCCGCCGGTGGCTCAGACCTGGCTGGTTCAGACCTGGCCGGTTCAGACCTGGCTGGTTCAGACCTGGCTGGTTCGGCTCTGGGTGGTTCGGCTCTGGGTGGTTCGGTTTTGCCCGAACGCCGGCTGGAGGTCTCAGCCGGCGGGGCCGACCCGATGGTCGGGGCCGCAGACCCGGCCGTGGCCGGAGCGGTCGACATGCCTTGCCGCCGCTCGAGCCGCTCGATCCGCTGCAATATCGCCGCCGAGTCGGTGGCCGCGTCCGGCAGCAACATCCGGGCGCAGAGCAGTTCGAGCATCAGCCGGGGCGAGGTGGTGCCGCGCATGTCGGTCAACGTGGTGTGGGTGATGTCGGCGTAGCGGACCAGGCTGGCCAGGCCGATCCGGCGGGACTGATCCGCCATCCGCTCGGCCTGGTCGCCGGCGTAGTCGATCAGGCCCTTGTCCACGGCGTCCGGGACGGCGTCGAGCACCATCAGATCGCGCAACCGGTCGAGCAGGTCGGCGGCGAACCGGCGCGGATCGTGGCCGGCCTCGACCACCCGGTCGATCGTCGAGTAGACCCCCGCGGCATCACCGACCGCCAGCGAGTCGGTCATGTCGTCCAGCAGCGCCGAGTCGGTGACGCCGAGAAGACCGACCGCTCTGGCGTAGGTGACGCCCTCGGGACCCGCGCCGGCCAGCAACTGATCGAGAACCGACAGCGAATCACGGGCTGAACCGGCACCAGCCCGGACCACCAGGGGGAACACCGTTGGCTCGACCACGGCGTTCTCGGCCAGGCAGATCCGCTCCAGGTGCGCCCGCAGCACCGACGGCGGGATCAGCCGGATCGGGTAGTGGTGGGTGCGCGAACGGATCGTCTGCAGCACCTTGTCCGGCTCGGTGGTGGCGAAGATGAAGATCAGGAAATCCGGCGGCTCCTCGACCAGCTTCAGCAGGGCGTTGAAGCCCTGCGTGGTCACCATGTGCGCCTCGTCGATGATGTAGACCTTGTAGCGGTCGCGAACCGGGGCGTAGTAGGCGCGCTCGCGCAGATCCCGCGCGTCGTCCACCCCGCCATGGCTGGCCGCGTCGATCTCGATCACGTCGATCGAGCCGCTGCCGTTCGGAGCCAGCTCGATGCAGGACGAGCACACCCCGCACGGGGTCGGGGTGGGCCCCTGCTCGCAGTTGAGCGAGCGGGCCAGGATGCGCGCGCTGGAGGTTTTGCCGCAGCCGCGCGGCCCGGAGAACAGGTACGCGTGATTGATCCGACCGGCCGTCAGAGCCTGCATCAGCGGAGCGGTCACATGCTCCTGGCCGATCACCTCAGCGAAGGTCGCGGAGCGGTATTTTCGATAGAGCGCCAATGCCACCGACACACCCTATCCCCCGCCGGCGACAGCCACCCGCGGATGCGATCACACCCACCGCACAGGGTGCTCATGGTTCGTCCGAGGGTTAGGTTTGGGGTCCGGGGTGCGGACCCCCTCGTCGAGCGAAGGGACCTGTTGCCCAGGTGGAGCCAGCCGACATCAGCCCGATCGCCATTGCCGAATTCGACAGGGCGCCGGTCGCCGACGCCGCCGCGGAGCTGCTGCCCTGCTGTGCCAGTCTGCGGTGGGTGAGCCAGCTGGTCCACGGCCGACCGTACGGCCGGCTCGAATGGCTCAGTGCCCGCTCGGATGCCATCCTGTCCGGCCTGGACGGCCCGGAGCTCGCCGAGGCCCTGGCCGCTCAGGCGGCGCACGGCCTCGATGCCGGGATGCCCGACGAGCGGCGCGCCTACGAGCAGCGCTTCGGCCACGTGTTCCTGCTGGCTGCCACCGGCCTGTCCACCGATGCGGTGCGCAGCACGCTGCGCTCCCGGCTGCGCAACGACCCGGTGGCCGAGCGGGAGATAGCTCGCGGCGAGCTCAGCAAGATCGTCCGGCGCCGGCTCGCGGCAACCTTTCGCTGACCGCGGCCGCCGGTCCGGCCAGCGGGTGCCCGGTGCGCCGGTCGCGACCAGCAGGTGCGGCCACGTGCGCGGAACGCCGATCGCGGACAGCACAGGACCCCCCGCGTACCCGCCAGAGCTTGCTTATCCTTGCTGCCTTCCGGCCCTGGGGAGGTTCGTAAGGTGAGCGCCACGCGAGGGGTCTGCCGCCGAGCATACCCGGCAGCCTGCGGCGACCGGCGGCACAGGCGGCGGGCGGCATAGCCGGCGGCTCAGGCGGCCAGCGGCACAGCCGGCGGCTCAGGGCGTCAGCTCAGGGCGTCAGCCGGTCGCCCGCCTCGGGCTCCAGGCCCTCGGTCAGCCGCGGCGCCGGCTTGCCCTCGTCCCGGCGCCACGTGCCGAAGGCACTCACCATGCCGATCAGCCAGACCGTGCCGATCAGATAGGCCCCGATCACGTCGGAAAGGTAATGCACGCCCAGCGCGATCCGGGAGAAGCCGATCAGCAGCACCAGCAACGCTGCCACCGACACCAGCCAGAACCGCCAGCGCCGGCCCACCGCCGGCAGGAAGACCGCGACCAGGATGCCGTAGCCGACGATCGCGGCCTGGCTGTGGCCGCTCGGAAACGACTTGCCGGCCGCGATCGCAACCGGATCGTTCAGATGCGGCCGGGCCCGGTTCACCAGCAGCTTCAGCAGGTTGTTCAGCAGCAGGCTGCCGGCTGCGGTGACCAGCACGAACACCGCCAGCCGGGGCAGCCGGCGGTAGAGCAACCAGGCCAGCACCGGCAGCAGGATGATCGTCCAGGCCAGCGTGGTGCCGGCGTCGCTGACCACCCGCATCGCCGTGGTGAAGCCGTGATGGGCCAGGGCGTAGCGGTGCAGGTGGGCGGTGGTGGCTCGATCCGCGCGCAGGACGGGATGGGCCGACGAGCGCACCAGCACCGCCAGGATCGCAAACAGCACCGCGGCAGCGAACGCGGCCAGGGTGCGCAGCCCGAACCTGCGCCGGGCCCGGCCGGACCGGTCGGCGGTCACGGTGCCGGGCAGCGCAGCAGCAGCGCGCCGGGTAACACCTCGACCGTGAGCTCGGCCCGCTCCCCCCGAAAGTCGCCGTCGAACTCCACCGGCAGGCTGCGATCGGCGGTGATCGAGACCCGTCGGCCGCGCAGCGTGTCGGCCTGGTCACCGGAATCGGGCCGGCGACGCAGGATCCGGGCAACCAGCACCGGCCAATCCCCGGCGGTCCGTGGCGCCAGCGTGATGACGTCCAACCTGCCGTCGTCCGGACGGGCCTCGGGCAGCAGGCGCAGGCCGGCCTGCAGCTGCCCGACGTTGCCCACCAGCACCCCGATCGCGCGTCGGCGCAGCGCCGGCTGATCATCCACCGTGATCGTCAGGACCGCCTGCCGGCGTCGCCTGATCGCGCGCACGAACCCGCCCAGGTAGGCAAGCCAGCCGAGCTTCGCCTTCAGTTGCTCGTCGGTGCCATGGATGAGTGCGGCGTCGAAGCCCAGGCCGGCAATCACCACGAACCGCTGATCGCCGGCTTCGAGCACGTCGATCCGGCGCTCGGTGCCGGCGAACGCGAGCTCGACCGCCTCGTCCAGCCGCAGCGGGATGCCGAGGTTGCGGGCCAGCAGGTTGCCGGTGCCACCCGGCACGATCGCCATCGCCACCCCGCTACCGGCCAGCGCGCCGGCGCAGGCGGCCACAGTGCCGTCCCCGCCGCAGACCAGCACCAGCTCGGCGCCGGCGGCGACCGCGGCCCGGGCCTGGCCGGCACCCGGATCGTCCTCGGTGGTCTGCCACCAGCGGATCTCGGACGGGCAGTGCTCGGCCAGGGCGCGCTTGAGGGCGTCCGGCTCGGTGATCTTGACCGGGTTCAGCACGACGGCCACCAGCCCGCTCACGGCCGCTGGCCCGTCGCCTGCCGGCGCCCTGCCGGTCTGGTCGGACCGGACCCGGCCAGCAGCAGCCGGCTGGTGATCGCCAGCCAGCACAGCCCCAGCAGCGCTCCGGCCAGCACATCGGTCGGGTAGTGCATGCCGCGGTACAGCCGTGACATCGCCACCGCGACCGGCATCAGGACGGCCAGCGCGGTGGCCACCGTCCGCAGCCAGGCGGCCCGTGCGGTGCGCCAGGCGATCACCGCCAGCGATCCGTAGAGCGCCATCGACGCGGCGGTGTGGCCGGACGGAAAGCTGGACGTCGGCGGCGCCGAATCCAGCCGCACCACGTCCGGACGGTGCCGGTCCACCAGCAGGGTGGTCAGCAGGAAGACCAGCACCTCGCCGAGCACGCTGACCGCCAGGAACAGCGACTCCCGCCAGCGACCCAGCCGCCAGCGAAGCAACAGGAAGGCCAGCACACCGATGCCGATCACGGTGATGGTCTCCGCGCCGAAGGTGGCCAGCTTGGTGGCCAGGTTCCATCCGGAGCTGCGGTGCGCGGCCAGGCTGCGGTCCACCGAGGCGTCCCAGCGGACCAGCGCGCTGTGCCGCAGCTGATGGCTGAGCAGCCGGCCGATGACCACCAGCACCAGTGCGAGGGCCAGCGCCGCGAGCACCAGTCGCGCAATGGTCAGCCCGAGCTGCCGGCCGCTCTCGGCGGAGGTCACGTCCGCCGCCAGCGCGCCTCGGCAAACCCGTAGAGGCCGAAGGCGATCATGCCGATCGCCACCACCCCGACCAGCCAGCGGCCCGACTGCGAGTCAGCGACCCGGCGCAGCGCGCCGTCCAGACCACGAGCCTTGCCCGGGTCATAGGTCCAGGCCGCCTGCACCAGGAAGTAACCGGTCAGCGCGAAGACCACGCCGCGCGCGGTGGTGCCCACGGTGCCCAGGATCCACACCAACCGGCGGGTCCTACCCGACATCTGCGACCGCTCGAAGTACTTCTTGAACTTGCGGGTCACGCCCTCATAGATCAGGACCAGTCCGATGACGATCACCACTGCGCCGACCACCCCGACGGCGACCCGGCCGCCCTGATGGGTCATGGCCTTGGCGGTGAACAGCTCCTGCTGGCCCGCCTGGCTCTGGCTGCGCGCGTGCGCCAGCAGATTGAAGGCGCTCACCGCGAAGAAGGCGTAGACGATGCCCCGGCCGGCCGACTGCAGCCGCGGCTTCCAGTCCCGTCCCTCGCCGACCACGCCGAAGGCCGTCTCGGAGAACCGCCAGAGCGCGTAGCCGGTCAGTCCGACCGCGATGATCCAGAGCAGCACGAAGCCGCCGTTGTGCCGGGCGACCTCTTGCATCGCGCCGCGCTGATCGGCTTCCGGTGGCCGTTTGCCGGCGGCCAGCAGCAGCGCGAACCAGCCGATCAGCAGGTAGATGGTCGCCCGCGCCGCGAGGCCGAGCCTGGCCAAACCTTCCATCGCACCGCTGTGCGCAACCTGTCGCGCAGTCGAATCGGTCAACAGAGCCTCCACGGAGTCTGGCGAAGACTACAGCGCGGCTGGTTAAGATGTTTCAGGTTCGCGT
Source organism: Jatrophihabitans sp. (assembly GCA_050999655.1). Taxonomy (GTDB): domain Bacteria; phylum Actinomycetota; class Actinomycetes; order Mycobacteriales; family Jatrophihabitantaceae; genus Jatrophihabitans_A. The sequence continues at coordinate 5,648 of JBPCPA010000259.1, read as the reverse complement.
TTGGAGTATTGGCCATGGCTTCGTTTTCCGACCGCGCGGCCGATCAGCGGCCGGCCGGCCAGGACGCTGCGCCAGCGGTGGTGCATGTCGCCGAGCGGCTGGCCGACGAATTGGACGCGCTGGTCCCGATCGACAGCGACGACGTGGGCAACCAGGTGCTGGTCGACAACGCCCGACTGGTGCGCTGGGCCGCTCCGCTGTTCACCGTGTGCGCGGTGCTCCTGCTGCCGTGGATCGTGCTGCTGGGCACCACCCTGCCGAATCGACAGCTGTCACGGAACTACGGCCTGGCCTGGACCGGCTACGACGTGATCCTGCGGATCGGGCTGGCCAGCACCGCCTGGTGCACGCTGCGCCGCTCACGCGGGCTGCCGATCGCCGCGTCCGCTACCGGGGCGCTACTCACCGCCGACGCCTGGTTCGACGTGCTCACCACGCCAGGGGCCTGGGGCCTGGTCGAGGCCATCGCGATGTCCCTGCTGGCCGAGCTACCACTGGCCGGTCTCTGCTTCTGGCTTGCGGTACACAGCCAGGATGTCGCCGAGCGACGACTGGTGCTGCTCACCCGGCGGCGGCCTGACCCCGGGTCACCGGTCCCGACCGCTGATCAGCAGCGGCCACCGCCCGAGCCGACCCAGCGCTGACCCGGGGGCGGCCAACCCGTATCCTCTTCGACGGAGGATTCGCATAGTGGCCTAGTGCGCACGCTTGGAAAGCGTGTTGGGTTAACGCCCTCAGGGGTTCGAATCCCCTATCCTCCGCCAGAGTCTCCGGACACGCCGTCAGGATTCAGCGCGCTGCTTGAAATGCTGATGATGGTCGGGGTCGCCGGCGGTTCCCTTGCTCTCGCCGCCCAGGTCCTCGTGGAGCGTCTCGCGCAGATCCAAGGGCCCCGATCTCAAGGCTAGCCCCCATGAAAAGGAATTGCTGGAGACTGCGCTCGCCAGGAACGGGCCAGCGATGCACATGCGTAGTAGCGATGTTCTCGTAAGCCTGGACGGATAGGTGCCGATTACCACTGATGCGGGCCGAGGCGCTGCGCGGAGCTCCCAACGGCTCAACGCCGACCGCCACAACACGGTGGCCGACGAGGCCGATCATCTGAGCCTGGCCACCACCCACCGCTACAGCGATCCGTTCGGAAACACCCGCGGTGCCGGTGTGAGCTGGACCAGCAGCCACAGCTACCTCAACGCACCGACCAACTCGGCCACCGCCACGGTGCACCTCGGCGCCCGCGACTACGACCCCACCCTCGGCCGGTTCCTCACCGCTGACCAGATCCTGGACACCACCAAACCGCAGTCGATCAACGGCTACGAGCTGGTCGAAGTGGATCTGGACGATGGTCAGGTCGAGCTTCTTCAAGCCGCGTTGTTCGAATGGGGCGGCTCGGCCAAAGCCACGAACAAGCTCGCGCAATCTATGGGCTTCACCGATGCCGATGACCTGTTCCACGGTGCCCAGAGACTGTGCGAAGCGATCCGAAACCGGCAGCCCCTCAGCCGGCGGGACTGGACCCGGACACTCATTGCCACCGAGGTTGTCTTCGCCAGCGATGTCCTCGGCTCAGGGGTCGAATGGAGCATCGTCACCGGCCTGAACGACTCCGAAAGCCTCGCCGTCCTGAGAACCATCCAGCGACGCCTGGTCGGTGTGCGCCGCCGGCGAGTGCTCGAATAGCAGAGCCTGCTCGACAAGAATTTCATGCCCGTCACCTTCATGTCATGACGTTGTCACACTCGCCCGGTGCACTGGTCCTGGACAGGTGCCGATGAAGGGCAGGACGATGACGGGGCTTCTCACCTTCGAGTACTCCTCGGTGTACGGTGCGCTCGCGGCGGCGTACACCTCCGGTTCGCTGGCGGCCGAGTTCGGACCGGAACGGGTTCGGGTCGCCCTGCCGGCCGAGGCCGAGAGCCGCGGCTGGCAGGCGCCGCTGCTGTCGGAGCTGAGCCTGGCCGAAGCACACCAGCGACGTTTTGACACCCGGCTGCTGGGCGTGGTGCCCGACGGTGACGGGCCCGCCTGGGCGCTGGTCACCTCACACGTCCGGCTGCAACGTGACACAGCGCTGCTGGTGCGGGCGCTGAGCGCGGTGCTGCTGGCCCGGCCGCATCGCCGTCCGGTGCTCGAACCGAGCGTGCAGGGCACCGAACGCGTCTGGGTAGCCGACGAACCGCTGCGCGCAGCCAGCATCCTGGTTATCGAGGACTTCGTGGCCGGCGCGGCCCCGCTTGCCGCCTGAGAGCTACCGGGCGGCCCCGCCGTTATAGCGGCGCAACAGCTCGGCGAACCGGTCGACGTCGGCCGCCGGCCAGCCATCCAACCGCGCGACGAAGGCGGCGCGCAGCTCCTGGCGGGCCTGCTCCAGCACCTGACGGCCGGCCGCTGACGGTTGCAGGTGCGAGACTCGCCCGTCGTCGGGATTGCCCTGCCGGAGGATCCAACCACGTTCGATCAACCCGGCGATCTGGCGCGAGGCGGTGGACTTGTTCAGCCCGAACACCTGGGCGGTGTCGGTGACCGTCGCCTCCACGCTGCGATCCAGGTAACTCAGGATCGAGAAGTCGGTCATCGTCAGTGCCGGGTGGGCCAGGCCGGATTCCCGTCGCAACCGGCGGGCGAGGACCACCATCTCGGCGTAGACGGCCTCGGTGGCCTCAGTCCCCGGCATGGGCGCGCGGACCGGCCGGGGCCGCCTCGGCGGCAGCCGACGCCGGCAGCTCTGGCGCGTCCGGTTCTGCCTTTGTTTCATAGCGCAACGCACCGCTGGGGCAGCGTCCGATCACCTCGATCAGCCGGTCACGCTGGGCCTCGGTGCTGATACCGGACGGGTCGATCCACGGCCTGGCGGCGGTGTCGAACACCTCGGGCAGGCCGCGCACGCATTCGGCCGCGTGCTGGCACACGGCACCGTCGAAGGACACGTCGATCAGCGGGCCGGTATACGTCTTGCGGGTCACGGCGCCTCCCAGGGAGCCAGCGAGCCACCAGAAAGTTCGCCTCGGCACGACGATAGCCGCGTGCCACCGGTCAGCGACGTGGTTTTGCGAACTTTCCGACCCGATCGCCCTCGCGCGGCCGGCGGGCACCGGCCGATTCCCGGGTCAGCTCGATCAACTGGCCCGAGATCCGGGTCCGCTTCAGGGCGGCCAGGGTGTCGGGCGGCAGGTCGGCCGGCAACTCGACCAGGCTGTGATCGATCTTGATGTCGATGTGGCCGAAGTCCTGCCGGCTCAGGCCGCCCTCGTTGGCGATCGCCCCGACGATGGAGCCGGGCTGCACCTTGTGCCGCTTGCCGACCCGGATGCGGTAGGTGGCCATCCGGACGTCCGAACGCGGTTTGCGCGGGCCGGCAACCCTGGTGGCAGCCCGTTCGCGTGGCCGATCGAGGCTGCTGGCATGGGTTCCCACGTCGTTGCGCCGCTTGGCCGGTGGCGGCTCGGGCGCCAGCAGGAACGCCTTGTCATCCTGGGAGAGCACCGCGACAGCGGCCGCGATGTCGGCCAGCGGGACGTTGTGCTCGGCGGCATAGTCCTGGATCAGGCCGCGAAAGAAAGGCAATTCGGAGGAGTCCAGGCTGCTGGTGATGGCATCGGCGAACTTGGCCACCCGGGTGCTGTTCACGTCGTCCACGCTGGGCAGGGTCATCTCGCCCAGCGGCTGGCGGGTGGCCCGTTCGCTCGAATTGAGCAGGTGCCGCTCGCGCGGGGTGACGAACAGCAGCGCATCACCGGTCCGGCCGGCCCGGCCGGTGCGACCGATCCGGTGGATGTAGGACTCGGTGTCGGTGGGGATGTCGTAGTTGACCACGTGGCTGATCCGGTCCACGTCCAGGCCGCGGGCCGCCACGTCGGTGGCGACCAGGATGTCCAGCGCGCCGCCCTTGAGCTGGGCGATGGTGCGTTCGCGTTGCGCCTGAACGAGATCACCGTTGATCGCGGCGGCCGAGAAGCCGCGGGCCCGTAACCGTTCGGCCAGCTCCTCGGTGGCCTGCTTGGTGCGGACGAACACGATCATGCCGTCGAAGGACTCCACCTCGAGGATCCGGGTGAGCGCGTCCATCTTCTGCGGGTTGGCAACCTGGACGTAGCGCTGGCGGGTGTTGGCCGCGGTCACGGTCTTGGACTTCATGGTGATCTCGGCCGCGTCGGTGAGGTACTTCTTAGCGATTCGCCTTATCTGTGAGGGCATCGTGGCCGAGAACAGCGCAACCTGCTTGTCGGCCGGGGTGTCGGCCAGGATGGTTTCGACATCCTCGGCGAAGCCCATCCGCAACATCTCATCGGCCTCGTCCAGCACCAGGAACCGCAACTGGGTCAGGTCCAGGGTCTTCTTCTGCAGGTGGTCGATGATCCGCCCGGGCGTGCCGACCACGATGTGCGCGCCACGGCGCAGACCGGACAGTTGAACCCCGTAGCTCTGCCCGCCGTAGATCGGCAGCACGTTCAGTCCCGGCAGGTGATGGGCGTACTTGCCGATGGCTTCGGCAACCTGCAACGCCAGCTCGCGGGTCGGTGCCAGGATCAGGGCCTGCGGTGCCTTCTGGGACAGCTCGATCCGGGACAGGATCGGCACCGCGAACGCAGCGGTCTTGCCGGTGCCGGTCTGGGCCAGGCCCACTACGTGGCGACCGGCCAGCAGTGGCGGAATGGTCGCGGCCTGGATCGGCGAGGGCCTTTCGTAGCCAACCTCGCTGAGTGCGCGCAAGATCGCCTCGTCGATACCAAGGTCGGCGAAGGAGGGCGAATCCTGCTCGGGCACATCGTGGGAAGCGGTAGTCATTGGCTTCCAATCTAGCCGAAGCGGCAGCGCTGTCCCGCATCGTTGCCGGGCCGCCGGTCGATCCGTGCGGCCACACCCGCCGCCGGCACTCGGTCCCGCCGCCGGTCGGCCTCAGCTCAGCGAGCTGGGATCGGCGGGCACGTCCACCGCGTGCTCGCGCAGCGCCTCGATCGGCACCAGCTCCAGCGCCCGCGCGTTGGTCGCCGCCAGCACCACCGGTGCGGCCATTCCGGCCTGGTAGGACAGCAACCAGCGACTGGCCACCACGCACCAGCGATCGCCGGGCTGCAGGCCGGCGAAGTCGTATTCCGGGCGTGGCGTCATCAGATCGTTGCCCAGCTGGCGCTGGTGTGCCAGGAATTCCGAGGTGACCACGGTGCACACGGTATGGCTGCCGGTGTCCTGCGGGCCGCTGGTGCAGCACCCGTCCCGGTAGAAGCCGGTCATCGGGTCGGTGCCGCACTCTTCCAGCTCGCCGCCCAGCACGTTGCGGTCATCGCTCACCTGACCAGTGTGGCATCGCGGCCGGCGATTCGGGGTCGGTCCCGCGCGAACCGCTGGCGCCGTTTTCGGCACCGCTGCCGGGGATCGCCCGGTCAGCGCGCCGGCCGGTCATCGCGGGCCCAGACCGGCACACCCCCGTCCAACCGCAGCTCGGCATCGCACAGGGCTGCCGCCTGCGGGTCGTGGGTGGCCACCAGCACGCCGGCGCCGCGGGCTGCCTCGGCTCGCAGCAGGCCCATCACCCGCAGCCGGTTGGCGGCGTCCAGCTCGCTGGTGGGCTCATCGGCCAGCACGAAGGCCCCCCGCTCGGCCAGCCCCCGCGCCACCGCGACCCGCTGCTGCTGACCACCGGACAG
>JBPCPA010000226.1:0-8732 GCA_050999655.1 Jatrophihabitans sp. | reverse complement strand
GGCGCTGGCGGTGCGGGGCGGTACGGCGGTGCCGCCGGTGGCCGCGGTCTGGCTGGTGAACGAGGCGGTGTTGGTCCGCACCACCCCGTTCTGGTTGGATGCCACCGCGGCCAGCGTGGCCACGATGTTCATGCTGAATACCTGGTCGGTGGCGGTGGTGTTGTCATAGGTCGCCGGGAAGGTGAACGTCAGCGGGCCGGCCGCGGAGAACGTGACCCCGGCCGGCAGCGCGGCGGTGGTGGCCGAGCCGGCGTCGGGACGGTAGCTGCCGGTAGCGCTGTTGAGCGCCAGTCCGGTCGGCAGTGGGTCGGAGAACGTGGCGTTGAAGACGGTCGAATGTGCCGGCACCGTGGCCGAAACGGTGAAGCTGACCTGCTCGCCGATGGTCGCCTGGGTGGCGGCGGCCGGGCTGCCCTCGCCACCCACGTTGCCGGTCTCGTTGACCCCCGACACCACGCCCTTGGTGACGCTGACGTCGCGCAGGTAGACGTCAGAGTTGTCGTTGGCGGCCGGGGCGTCGTAGGACGCGGCCGGCACCGAGGTGTCGATGTTGCCGGCCGGGGAGTAGGTGCTGGTGCCGGGGGTGTCGTTGGCGACGGCGTAGGAGCGCACCGCGGCGGTGTTCACCAGGTCGGAGGACACGCTGACGCCGGCCGGGATCGTCACCGTGTAGGTGAAGGTCTTGGTGGCGGCCGGTGCCAGCGAGGTGCCGTACGTCCAGACGATCGCCGACCTGGTGGCGTTGCCGGTGAAGCTGGGCTGGCCGGCATCGCCCGGGTTGGTGCAGGTGCCGCCGTCGGAGATCGCGCTGACCTGGGCGCAGGCGATACCGGTCGGCAGCACGTCCCAGGCGCTCATTGCGGTGATCGGCACGTTGTTGGCGTTGGCGGCGGTGCCGTTGTTGGTGGCGTCCACCCGGAACACCACGGAGTCCCCCTCGCGGACGGCGACGTGGTCGGTGTTGGCCGGGTTGGCGGTGCCGCCGTTCACGCTGGCCACGCCCTTGGTGAGCCCGATCGGTGGAGCGGCGGCGATCTGGAAGTTGACGCTGTCACGCAGCGAGCGGACCACCCCGGCGGAGTTGCTGGTGCGCAGCTTGGCGATGTTGCCGGGCTTGTCCGGCGCCGGGCCGGTAGCGGCGCCCAGGATCAGCACGCTGAACTGGACGAGGAACACCTTGCCGACCGGTACCTGGGTGGAGCCGTCGCCGGTGGTGTCACCCAGCGTCCAGGACAGCTGGCCGGACGCCGCGCCGGCCGCGTCGAAGTTGATCTCGGCCCCGGTCAGCTGGTTGGGGCCGGCCGGGTAGTTGACGCTGCCCACCTCGTAGCTGGTGTTGTCGGGCAAGAAGTCGGTGACCACCGGGTTGCGGGTCTGGTTGGTGGCCGAGAACGGGATGCTCAGCTGGAAGCAGGCCCGGTCGCCCTTGGCGAAGGTCGGGTTGGTGGTGCCGTAGCTGGCCGATGAGCAGGTCATCGGGGTGGCCCGGGCGCCGACGGTCTTGCTCAGCGCGCCGAACGAGGTGGTCTGGCTGGCCGAGGTGGCGTCCCGGACCGGTTGGGTGCCACTGAAGCCGGTGGCCGCGATCGGGGTCGAGGTGCCCTGCTCGCTGGCGGAGTTGGTGAGGCTGTCACCGGCCGCGATCGGCTCGCCGGCCAGCGCGCCGCCGGTGTAGACGGTGCGGTCCCGGCCCTGGTAGGTGATGGTGGTGGAGCCGTCCTTGGCCACCGCGATCGGCTGGAATACCACGGTGAAGGTGCCGTCGGCGTTCTGGGTGACCGACTGGTAGGGCAGCGACGGCGCGAAGCCGGCGCCGGAGTTGCACTCGGCCGGCGCGCCGGTGACGTGGTTGGCCACGTTGTCCAGCGGGCAGATGCCGTTGGGCAGCACGTCGGTGACGGTGATCGCGGAGTTGTCGGTGTACTCACCGGAATCCACGTGCAGGGTGTAGGTGGAGATCTGGCCGGCCACGAACTCGGCCGGCGACACCGACTTGTAGACGCGCAGGTCGTTCACCGTCACCGTGTGGCTGGCGTCGGCGACCACCGAGGCACCGCCGCCGGCCACCGGCCCGGTGTAGCTACCGGCGGCGTGCGCGTAGTTGACCTGGGACGCGGCGTCGTTGACCTGCCGGGTGGACGGGCCGGTGTTGTTGTCCAGGTTGGCGATCTGGCCGAGCGAGGCCGCACTCGGACCAGCGGCGAACAGCACGTTCTGGCGCAGCGGGATGCCGGCCGCGTAGGAGATGGTGACGACCTGCCCGGCCGCCAGGGTGCCGAGGTTCCAGGTGACCTTGGTGTAGATGCCGGCCGGGTAGACCACGCTGCCGTTGGCCGGCGGGTTGGCCACCGTGTCGACCGAGACCGGGGTCGGGCAGTTCGCGCCGACGGCCGGGGTGGTGCTCAGCAGAGGCGCGCCGGGGTACTCGACGGCGGCTGAGTTGTCGCTCTGGCCGCAGCCGAGGAACTCCTCGTCGGCGGGCAGGTAGTCCACCACCGTGGTGGCGTTGGTGGCCGCCTTGGAGGTGTTGCTGACGGTCAGCGTGTAGACGGTCGGGTGGTCGTGGACGCCGCGCAGCAGCTTGGCTTCCGGGCTCGGCTCGGCCTTGGTGATCTCCAGCGCGGTGATCGTGGTGGAGGTCTGGTTGCTGGTGGCCGACTGCACGTTGACGTTGGCGACCGGTGTGCCGGTGGCGGTGAACTTCGGGACGTAGCGCGGTGCGGTGCTGGCATAGCCGTTGGCGGTGTTCAGCACCGTGCTGGCCACCGGCAACACGGTGTTGTCCACCGCGGCGCTGAAGGTGATCGCCGCGCTGGCGCCGACCTGCAGGTCGAAGGCGTCCGACCAGATCAGGGTCTGCTGCCCGGTGCTCGGGTCGGTGATGACGCTCGGATCGCCGATGTCAGCCGGGCTGGTGGTGCCGGCCTGGTAGGTCACGCCGATGGGCAGCACGTCGCGGAACGAGGTGTTGTACTCGGGGACGGCTGAGGTGTTGGCCGACGGGTTGGCCGCGGTCAGGGTGAACGTGATCGGCTTGCCCGCCAGCACCGCGCCGGGCGCTTGCTTGGCAACCGTGATGCCCGGCGCGCCGGCCGCGACCGCCGGGCTGCCCGGCAGCACGACCGTGCCGAGTAAGGCCAGGGATAGGGCGGTTATTGCAGCAGACACACGACGCGTGGGAACGACGCGAAACAACACACAGCTCCTGACCATGAGCACACAGTGAACGCCCGTTATCCTCGCGTGTGGCTGGTGGTACGTCAAACGCTGGCGATAACGCTTACAACTCGATTCCTCGATGACCTATCGGCTGCGGCGGTTACCGGTTGAGCGATCGCGGGCCGCCTGAGCGGGTCATCCGAACGAACTCAGACCCGCAGGCCGCCGAACACCATGCGCACCACCGAGGCCGCGAGCTCGGTGCCGGCCAGGCCCCGATCGGGCCGGTACCACTCGGTCAACGAGTTCACCGAGCCGAACACCAGCCGGCTGATCAGCGCCGGCTCGATGTCGGCGCGCAGCTCGCCGGCCGCCGCGGCGGCCGCGACCAGGTCGCCGACGAACCGGTCGAACTCGCGCCGCCGGGCCAGCGCCCGCTGCTCGACCTCGGTGTTGCCTCGCACCCGCAGCAGCAGGGTCACGTAGGGCAACTCGGCGACCAGCACCTCGACGCTGCGCCGCACCAGGTATTCCAACCGGTCGATGGGCCCGCCGACGCTGGCGCCGGCCTCCACCGTGACCGCGAACAGCGCGTCCAGGGCCCGATCCAGCGCGAGCCGCAGCAGGTCGGACTTGCCCTCGACGTGGTGATAGATCGAGGATTTGCCGATCCCGAGCCGGGCCGACAGGTCCTGGATCGAGGTGCCGTCATAGCCCCGCTCGTTGAACACGGTGACCGCAACCGCCAGCAACGAGTCCAGGTCATAGCCGGGACGGCCTCGCCTGGCCAGACGCGCGGTCGGCCCAGTCGGCGCGGTGGGCTCAGTCGGTGCGACCGGCCCGGTAGGCACAGACACCGGTGCGGTCATTGCGCATCCTCTCGGGCGCTTGTGCCCGATCGGGCGGTCAGGCAGACTCGACCATACCCGAACGCCCGTTCGGTAATGGAGGTTCGCGCCGGATGCCTGCCACCGCCAGCGCGCCCGACGCCGGTCTGGACGCCATCGAGACCGCGTCCCGGGACGAGATTTCGGCCCTGCAGCTGTCCCGGTTGCGCTGGTCGTTGCAGCACGCCTACCACAACGTGGCGCACTACCGGGCCGCCTTCGACGCGGCCGGCGCGCACCCGAGCGACCTGCGCGAGTTGTCGGACCTGGCGCGATTCCCCTTGACCAGCAAGGCCGATCTGCGCGAGAACTACCCGTTCGGGATGTTCGCGGTGCCGACCGCGCAGGTCTCGCGGATCCACGCCTCGTCCGGCACCACCGGCCGGCCGACGGTGGTCGGCTACACCGAGCAGGATCTGGAGGTGTGGGCCCAGCTGGTGGCCCGCTCGCTGTTCGCGGCCGGCGTCCGGCCGGGGCACAAGGTGCATGTCGGCTACGGCTACGGCCTGTTCACCGGCGGCCTGGGCGCGCACTACGGCGCCGAACGGCTGGGCTGCACGGTGATCCCGGTGTCCGGCGGGATGACCGAGCGGCAGGTGCAGCTGATCACCGACTTCGCCCCCGAGGTGATCCTGGTGACCCCGTCCTACATGCTCACCATCCTGGACGCGATGCAGCGGGCCGGTGTCGATCCGCGACAATCGTCCTTGCGGATCGGGGTGTTCGGCGCCGAGCCGTGGACCGAGCAGATGCGCATCGAGCTGGAGCAGCGGCTGGACATCGACGCGGTCGACATCTACGGCCTATCCGAGGTGATGGGCCCGGGGGTCGCACAGGAGTGCGTCGAGACCAAGGACGGCCTGCACATCTGGGAAGACCACTTCTATCCCGAGATCATCGACCCGATCACCGGCGCGGTGCTGGCCGACGGCGAGCAGGGCGAGCTGGTGTTCACCTCGCTGAGCAAGCAGGCGATGCCGGTGATCCGCTATCGCACCCGCGACCTGACCCGGCTGCTGCCCGGCACCGCCCGCAGCATGCGCCGGATGCAGAAGGTCACCGGCCGCAGCGACGACATGATCATCCTGCGCGGGGTGAACCTGTTCCCGACCCAGATCGAGGAGCTGATCCTGGGCATCGACGAGCTGTCCGCGCAGTTCCAGTGCGTGCTGGACCGTCCCGGCCGGCTGGACCGGTTGACCGTCAACGTCGAATCCCGTGACGGCATCGGCGAATCCGAGCGGGACGCGGCCGGCGCCCGGCTGGCCGAGCAGGTCAAGAACCGGATCGGGGTCAGCATCGAGGTGAGCGTGCTGGCACCGGACAGCATCGAGCACTCGATGGGCAAGGCCCGCCGGCTGGTCGACCGGCGCCCGGACGTCCGGACCAGCCCGCCGCTGGGGAGCTAGGCCGCTGCCGGGTCCTCAGGGTGAGAGCTGGTTGACCGCCGCGCCGAACAGCCACGGAGCGGCCGCCGCCACCGGCACGATCCTGGCCCGCAGCACCGGCCGGCCGGCAGCGAACAGCAGCGACTCGGTCAGCACCCGGTAACGCCGCGAGGCCTGTCGCCAGCCGCGCTCGTAATCCTGTGGCCGATCGGCGCGCAGGCAGTGCGCCAGCCGGCGGGCGCTGTACAGGCCCACCGAGATGCCCTCGCCGGTCAGCGCGTCGACGTAGCCGGCCGCATCGCCGACCAGCAGCACCCGGCCGGCCACCCTGCTGCGGACGTCCTGCCGCAGCGGTCCGGCACCGCGCACCGGGCTGCCGGTGACCGATCCAAGCCGCCCGGCCAGCTCGCCGAAAGCCTGCAACTGCAGGTCGAACGGCTCACGCCGGCTGGACAGGATGGCCACCCCCACCTGGTCGCTGGCGACCGGCGTCACGTACGCCTCGGCGTGCCGCGACCAGTGCACCTCGACCAGGTCCGTCCAGGGGGCCAGCCGGTAATGCCGGCGCTGCCCCCAGCGTTTCGGCTGCCGGCCGGCAGGTCCGGTCAGGCCCAGCGCGTCCCGGATTCCCGAGTGCAGCCCGTCCGCCGCGACCAGGTAGCGCGCGGTCAGGCCCGCCGCCCGGACCGTCCGGCCGTCCTGTTCAATCCCGGCGACGGTGGCCTCGACGATCGGGATTCCCCTTGCCAGCACGGCCGAACTCAGCGCCGACTGCAGCTCGGTGCGCCGGACGCCGCGGCCGGTGCCGTCCCGGAACCGGGCATCCACCGCATGGTTGCCATCGCGGTAGCCGATGCCGTGCAGCTCCTGGCCACGCGGCTGCACCCCGAGTTCGGCCAGCGCCCGCACCGCCGCCGGCAACAGCCCCTCGCCGCAGGCCTTGTCGATCGGGCCGGTTCTCGGTTCGGCCACCAGCACCGACAGCCCCGCCTCGGCCAGGTACAGCGCTGTGGCCAGTCCGACCGGTCCGGCCCCGGCCACCAGCACGTCGGCGTCGGTCACGGTGCCGCCAGCTCGGCCAGCGCCCGGTTCTCCACGCCGATCCGGACCCGCAGCAGGCCGGCGTTGAGCACGGTGAACACCAGCGCGGTGAGCCAACAGCTGTGCACCAGCGGCAGTGCGGCGCCCTCGGCGATCACCGCCAGGTAGTTCGGGTGCGGCAGGTAGCGGTAGGGCCCGCCCGCCACCCGGCCGGCGCCGGGCACGATCACCACCCGGGTGTTCCACTGCCGGCCGAGGGTCGCGATGCACCACCAGCGCAACGCCTGCGAGGCGAGTACCACCGCCAGCATCGGCCAGCCCAGCGCCGGCAGGAATGGTCGCCACAGGGCCTCGAGCAGGCAGCCGGCCAGCAGGCCGGTGTGCAGCACCACCATGAACGGGTAGTGCCCGGCGCCGGACTCGACGCCGCCCCGGTCCCGGCTCGAGGCCAGGTTGCGCTGGGATACCGCCAGTTCGCCGATCCGCTCGGCCGCGACGGCCAGGATCAACAGCAGGTACCAGATCACGAGTCGCTCCCCTACCAGCGCAGCAGCACGAGTTCGCTGCAGAAGCCCGGACCCATCGCCATCAGCACGCCCGGGCTACCGGGCGGAAAACTCCGCTTGGCCAGGGTGTCGGCCAGCACGTGCAGGACCGAGGCCGAGGACAGGTTGCCGACCTCGGCCAGCGAGCGCCAGGTGATCTCCAGCGCGTCCGGCGGCAGGCCCAGCTCGGACTCGATGGCCTCGATCACCTTGGGCCCGCCCGGATGGCAGACCCAGCCGGCCACCTCCGACAGTTCGATGCCATGCGGTTGCAGCAGCGCCCGGACGTCTCCGGCGAGGTAGGAGCGCACCAGCACCGGCACCTCCGCGTCGAGCACGATCTTCAGCCCGGACGGCCCGACATCCCAGCCCATGGTGCGTCCGGTGTTCGGGTACAGGTGGGCGCGCGAGTCCACCACCTGCGGTCCGGGGTGGCCGGCGGCCCGCTGCGCGCCCAGCGCCACCACCGCCGCAGCCCCGTCACCGAACAGCCCACTGGCGACCATGTTGGCCACCGACCGGTCCTCCCGCTGCACGGTCAACGAGCACAGCTCGACCGAGACCAGTACCGCGACCTGATCCGGCCGGCCCAGCAGGTAGTCGTGCAACCGCGCGATACCGGACGCGCCGGCCACGCAACCCAACCCGAACAGCGGCAGCCGCTTCACGTCCGGCCGCAAGCCCAGCAGGCCGGCGATCCTGGCGTCCAGGGACGGCGCGGCAACCCCGGTCACGGTGCTGAACACGATCAGGTCGACCTCGTCGGGGCGCACCCCGGCGTCCTCCAGTGCCGCCGCCAGCGCGGCAGCGCCGAGGGCGGTGCCCTGTTCGATGAAGACGTCGTTGCGCTCGCCGAAGTCGCTCAGCGTGGCATAACACTCCAGCGGCAGCACGGTATGGCGGGTTTTTACCTTTGCGCTACGGTGAAACCGGCGCAGCAGGGCCCGGTCCCGGTCGTCGTCGACGCAGAGCCGGGCGAAGGTCTCGGTGATGTCGGCCTGCTCGTGGCGATGCTCGGCCAGCACTCCGCGGACTGCTGCGATGGTGGTCATCGATCCACCATAGGTGCGCCGGCGACTGCCCCTATGCTCGCCCGATGACCTCGCGGCTGTCCGGCCTGGCCCGGGCGTGCCATCCGGTGCCCTCGGTGGCGGTCACCGTGCTGAGCACCGCGCTGTTCATCAGCGCCGGCAACCCAGCGCGCACCTGCTGCCTGGGCGCGCTGGCGCTGCTGTGCGGGCAGCTGTCGATCGGCTGGTCCAATGACCTGATCGACCGCGGCCGGGACCTCGCAGCAGCCCGGACGGACAAGCCGCTGGCCGCCGGGGCTCTCGACGCGGCCCTGCTGCGCCGGGCCTGCGCCGTCGCGGTGGTGCTCACGGTGCCGGCCTCGCTGGCCCTGGGTTGGCGGCCGGGGCTGATCCACCTGGCCGCGGTCGGCGCCGGCTGGGCCTACAACCTCGGCCTGAAATCGCACTGGCTCTCGCCGCTGCCCTACCTGGTGGCCTTTGCCAGCCTGCCGGTGATCGCGACCCTGGCACTGCCCGACCCGCGCTGGCCGCCGGCCTGGATCGTGCTGGCCGCCGCGCTGGTCGGGGCCGGCGCGCACTTCGCCAACGTGCTGCCCGACCTGCCGACCGACCTCGTGGACGGCGTCCGCGGCCTGCCGCAACGGCTCGGCAGCACCGGCGCGACGCTCGGCGCGGCGGCGC
>JBPCPA010000199.1:0-2868 GCA_050999655.1 Jatrophihabitans sp. | reverse complement strand
GGCGGCGGGTGGTGGGGTGGGGTGCCGACCCCTCCGTCGGTCGTCCCACGCCACTGCAACCGCCTGCGCAGCACCAGCACGTTGCCGGTGTCGCCGTAGATGTTCATCTCGCGCGGGTACAGGTGCGCCAGGGTCAGCGTCCTCATCGCGTCGCCACCGGGATTCCGGCCAGCCGGCTCAGCACCTGGTGCAGCTGCCACATCGCCGTGTAGGTCGAGAACACCACCACCACCTGCCCGGTCCGCACCTGCCGGGTGGCCGCGCGCACCGCCTCGGCCAGGTCCGGCTCGACCAGATCGGTGCTCAGGCCGTCATAGTGCAGCCGGACGGCCATGTCCGCGGCCCGGCTGCCCGAGGTCACCAGCCAGCCGGCCGCGCCCTGCAACACCTCGGCGAACTCGACGTCCCACAGCCAGGACAGGTCCCGGCCGTCGGCGTAGTCGTCGTTGATGGCGATCACGGTGGCGGCGGGTGCCAAGCCGGCCACCGTGCGCAGCGACTGCCGGAAACCGGCCGGATTCTTGACCAGCTGCAGCACCACCCGCCGGCCGTCCAGATCGAAGGACTGGCCGCGTCCGAACGCCGGCTCGACCGCGCGCAGGCCGGCCGCGATGGTGTTGGCAGGCAACCCGAAGGTGACCGCGAGCGCCGCCGCCGCTGCCGCGTTCTGGGCATTGTGCGCGCCCTCGGCCCGCAGCGTGAGGTGCTCGTCGGTGCCCTCGATCCGCAGCGTCAGCTCGGTGCTGAGACCCAGTTCGACGGTGCGCAGTTCGGCACTGGCGGCCAGCGCCGACTGCGAGACGGTGCCGCCGTAGAGCTCCTCGTCGGTCGGAAACAGTTCGCGCAGCGCCGGGGCCACCCCGAAGTAGCTGACCTGCGCGTCCAAGCCTGCCGCCAGCGCGGCCAGCCGCGGGTCGTCCCGGTTGAGCACCACGTGCCCGGTGGTCCGCGCCGCGACCTTGCCCAGCAACGCCGCGGTGGTGTCGATCTCGCCGAACCGGTCGAGCTGATCACGCAGGACGTTGAGCAGCAGCAGCCGTTGCGGCGGGTAGAGCTGGCAGAACCGCACCGCATGCGCCTCGTCCAACTCGAACACCGCCACCTCGGCCGGCGTGCGGCCGGCCCAGGACGAGTGGGCGACCAGGGCGGTCAGGCAACCCCGGACGAAGTTGCCGCCGGTGTCATTGGTCAGCACCTGATAGCGCTGGGCCAGCACGGTGGCCACCATCTTGGTGGTGGTGGTCTTGCCGTTGGTGCCGCTGATCACCACCACGCCCTGTGGCAGCGCGGCCAGCCGGCGGGCCAAAAGGCCGGGGAACAGCTTCTCCACCACCAGGCCGGGTAGCGCCGTGCCGCGCCGGCCGGTCGCCCGCAGTGCCAGCAAGGTCAGCTTGCCGAGCCAGATAGCGAGGATGTCCATGGTGTCTGCCAGGCTACCGACCCGGCCGCAGGCCGTGCTCTGAGACGTTCTGTCAGACCGGCGCGGCATGCTGGAGGGATGCTCGAGGACACCGACAAGGCGCTGTTGGATCTGGAGGGCCAGCGCTTTCGGCAAACCGGCCGCAAAGAGGCCGCCATCCGGGAGCGGCTTGATATGTCGGCGATCCGCTATTACCAGCGGCTGAACCAGCTGATCGATGACCCCGAGGCGCTGGCTTATGCCCCGATGACGGTCAACCGGATCCGCCGGCTGCGCGAGCACCGCAGCCGTCGCTCCTAGCAACCGGTCGACGTCCGGTGGGTTCGTGCACGATGTTGTGGAGACGATCTTGTGGAGACGATCTTCTGGGGTGTTCTCCAGCCGTTGGGCGGCGCTGGCCGCGGCGGAGAATGTCGGCGACAACGGCGGCAGCGCCAGCGGACTGGCCGCGTAGGCCAAGGTTCACCGGCACCAACGACGGCCGGTGGCGGACGGAGCTCGCTAGGTTCGCACCGACCGTCATTCGATCTGGTGTCGCGCGTCAGCGAGCGACCGCGGCGAGGAGGTCGCCGGCGAGCGCGGCACACGCTGCTGCGACCACGGCAGGGTCGCCGACAAGCTCCTCGGCACGACCCGCCATGAACGAGCCGACGCCGTCGGCGTTTCCGAACATCTCGACGAGGAAGTCCAGCGCAGCACGGGTGACCTCCCCAGCGAGGTTGTCCGCGAGCAGTCGGACGAGGGCCGAGGACAGATCTTGCGTGGGTACCGCGACCAGGAGTCGGTAGACGTCGTAGGCGTCCTTGTCCACGAGCCGGTCGGGCGTCTCCTGCCGCTCGCCGAGCTTGTGCAGCTAGCGTTCCGTCGCGGACGGAATCAATGGATTTCCGGAATCCCTCGATTCCGTGTCCAGCGGAACCTCCTAATAAGCGGAAGTCCAGAGGCGACAGCCTCAGCTCTCGACCATCCAGGCAATGACCGATTGAAGAGCACAGACCTGCCCGCCGTGCGCCGGGGCCTTTTGGGGCGCGGCGGACGAGCTGCGCGCGAACTCCAAGCTCACTGCAGCGGATGCTTGGACACGAATCAGCGACGATGACGCTCGATCTCTACGGCCACTGTTCGAGGATGGCCTCGATGTGGTGGCCGACGCGCTGAACGCCGCACGAGGTGCGGCGCTTTCTCGTGTTGCCCATCCACTGCCGGCTCAATCGTGGATTTACGCCGGGCCCACTGGCCGCTACGGCCCAACGATTCCGGACTCTTCATGTGGAGACGATCTTGTGTAGACGATCTTGTGGAGACGATTTAGTGGAGACGAGGGGAATCGAACCCCTAACCCCTGCCTTGCAAAGGCAGTGCTCTGCCAATTGAGCTACGTCCCCGGGTACGCGTCGGCCGGGGCCGACGTCCGGGCGGAATCGGGAGTGGTGGCCTCGTGCCGCGGG
>JBPCPA010000178.1:0-15825 GCA_050999655.1 Jatrophihabitans sp. | reverse complement strand
AGCCGACCTCGATCTCCTTATAGCCCATCCGGACGACCAGATCGAACATTGCTCGCTTGCGGGCGTCGTTCATCGGACCGATGAGGGCCTGGTTGCCGGCGCGCAGGTCGGTGGACAGCCAGCGCGGCGCCGCGCTGATGCTGCGGCCGGGCCATTGCCGGTCGATCAGCTCGACCGGTGCGAACGAGCCGTAGCGGTGTACCGGCATGCCGGAGGGACGTTGGGTGCTGCGCCGGGCGGCGGCAGGAAAGGACGAGTGAGCGCTCATTGCGGGTGACTCCAGGCTGCGAGAAGCGGGCGCCCCGAACATCGGTGGTAGGGGCGAAGACTTGTCGGCACAGCGCTGAGACCCGCGACGAGGAAGCCGACGGAGCTGGTCGTCAGACCTAGCTGTTTGGAGCCTCGTCACGGCCACGAAGCAGGAGCAGCGCGCGCATGATGAGCCCCAGGCTAGCGCAGCTAACGCAGCTAACGCACCGGCGGACCGGTGCGGCGCTCAGAGCCTGCCGTCGTGCACGGCCTCGGTGACCCAGGGGATGACCTCGTCCAGCATCACGTCCAGGCTGGTGGTGCACTCGAAGCCGAGCACGTCCTTGGCCTTGCTGACGTCCGGCACCCGCTTCTGCACGTCGTATTCGAAGGCTTCGTCGCTGACCAGGGTGAGCGGCGCGTCGCCCTTGATCTTGCGCCAGATCACCTCCGCCAGCTCGCGGACGCTGGTGCTCTCCGGGGTCGAGATGTTGAAGTCGTCGTTGTAGGCGGCGTCCGACGCCATGCACTCCACGATGCCCTTGGCCAGGTCGCCACCGTAGGTGTAATGCCGGATCTGGTGGCCCTCGCCCAGGATGTGCAGCGGGTCCTGCCCCTTGACGATCTTCTGCACGATGTCGGGCACCACGTGGCTCATCGCCAGCTTGACGTTGCCCGACGCGATCTCGACGTCGCCCAGCGCCCGGCCCTCGCCGATGCCGACGCAGTTGAACGGCCGGATGATGGTGTAGGGCAGCTGGTACTGATCCCAGGCGGCCTTGGCGAAGTACTCGACCGCGAGCTTCTGGAAGCCGTAGGACGACAGCGGCGGCGGCACCTTGCGCTCGTCGCCCTCCTTCGAGGGCCAGGTCTCGGTCGACTCGAACACCATCGAGGACGACAGGTAGGTGACCTTCTTGAGCTTGCCGTGCTGGTGGGCGGCGATGGCGGCGTCGCATTGGGAGGCCATGATCCGCTCGTTGGTCGCCAGCAGGTCATAGGCGTAGGCGTGGAAGTAGCTGATGCCACCAATCAGCGCGGCGCCGGCGATGAAGTGATCGCAGTCGGACAGCAGCTTGGTCATCAACTCCACGTCGCGGGCGTCGCCCTCGACGAAGTGGTAGTCGGGGTGCTCGTCGTAGGACTTCACCACCGGCCCGTACTTGGAGTAGTTGTCGATGCCCACCACCGCATAGCCGCGAGCGAGCAGTTCCTCGACCACGTAGCCGCCGATGAAGCCGGCGGAGCCCGAGACCATCACTTTCTGCTGTGCGTTGTCAGGATCTGAGGAGCGGGTGCTCACTGGCTCTGCTTTCTGCTCGGTTTGTTGTTCTGCAGGGCGATGTCGCCGGCGGCCTTGGCCACCTGCTCAGGGGTCAGCGCCGGGCCGAAGGCGAAGCGATACCAGCGCAGGTAACGCGGTATCCAGGCGGCCAGCTTGAAGTTGGAGGTGCCCAACGTCCGGTCCAGCCAAATGGTGGGCACTTCGGCGACCGGCCGGCGCAGTCGGCGGGCCTTGGCGGTCAGCTCCAGGCCGATCTCGAAACCGCTGCGGCTGTCGATGCCCACCTCGCGGATGAACTCGGTGGAGTAGGCCTTGAACGAGTTGGTGGCATCGCGGGTGCCGACCCGTCCGAACGCGCCGAGGGAGCGGCCGGCGGTCCGGGACAGCACCGACTTGAACAGCGGGCCGCCTACCTGCTGGCCACCGGCGGAATAGCGCGAGGCGGCCGCGACCACCACGCCCCGGTCCACCAGCCTGGCCAGCGCGTCGATCTGCCGCGGGTCGTCGCTGCCATCGGCCATGGTGACCACCACCACGGGGTTCTTCACCTGGTCGATGCCGTAGCGGATCGCGTTGGCCGGCCCGCGGCCGTAACTGCTGATCAGAGTGTGCAGCCGGGGCTCGCGCCCGCTGTAGTCCCGCAGCACCGGCACCGTGGTGTCGGCCTCGAAGTCGACCACGACCAGGATCTCGCACTCGGACTCGACCGCGTCGAAGATCCGGTCCAGTACCGCGACGATCGAATCGCCCTCGTTGTAGGCCGGGATCACGACCGAGATGGCCAGGCTCATGACCTGCTCCCCGGGCCGAACGCCGGGGCGGTCATACCACGGTGCCCTGACCGAGCAGGTTCCACACGTCGGCGACCGGGACGTCCGGCCGCAGCGAGCGGTACTCCTTGTGCGGCGCGCCGATGATCAGCAGGTCGCAGTTGGCCAGCACGTCCTCGAGCGGGCGCAGGTTGGCATCGACCGTGACGTAGGGATCGGTGCACAGCACCTGCTTCGCCCGGAACTCCAGGATCCGCTTGAGCTTGTAGGACAAGCTCGATCGGATGTCATCGCTCTCGCCCTTGAAGGCCATCCCGAGAATGCCGACCCGCAGGTTCTCCAGGTCGTACTTGGCCTCCAACCGGGAGACCAGGTACAGCGGCAACCCCTCGTTGACCAGCATCGCGGAGTGGCCGAGCACGAAGGAGTTGTCGGTGAAGGCGGCCAGCTGCATGGTGTCCTTGAACAGGCACGGACCGGCGGCGAAGCCGGCGCCGGGCATGTCGGCGGCCCGCGGGTAGTCCTGTGCCAGCGCACCCCGGATCCGGTCGAAGTCCAGGCCCTGTTCGTTGGCCATCACGTAGAACTGGTTGGCGGCAGCGAACTTGATGTAGCGCCAGGTATTGGTGAACAGCTTGGCCAGCTCGGCCTCTTCCGGGACGAGCTCGACGATGGACTCGGTCAGATGGCCGAACAGCGCGCCGGCCCGTTGCCGGGTCTCCGGCGTGCGGGCCGAGACGATCTGGGGCAGCGAGAACAGCTCCTCCATCGCCTTGCCCTCGGCGATCCGTTCCGGGCAGAAGGCGACCTCGACGCCCAGGCCCTGCTCGGCGACCATCCGCTCGACCCGTTTGGTCACCCCGGGGTAGACGGTGCTGCGCAGCACCAGCAGCTGCCCGGCGCGGAAGTACTGCAGGCACTCGTCCAGGGCGCGGGGGACGGCGTGCGGGTCGGGATTGAGGTGCTCGTCCACCGGGGTGCCGATCACCACCACGATGTGCTCGCCACGGCTGACCACGCTCGGATCGACGGTGGCATCCAGCCGACCGGCCGCCAACGCCCGCTGCAGTACCTCGGCGGCGCCGTCCTCGCGAAACGGCAGCTCGCCGGAGAGCACGGTCTTGACCGCGACCTCGTTCAGGTCATAGATCGCCACCCGCAGCCCGCGATCGGCGAAGGCGATGGCCAGCGGCAGGCCGACGTGGCCACCGCCACCCACTACCACGACGTCGAAATCGAAGGGGGTGTCAGACGGGCCGGTGACCATACGCAAGGGTTGCCGTTTCTCGTGTCTCGGGCGTTTCTGATGTCTCGACGGACTCAGACGATGACTCTGTCTGGTGCCGTGGTCCGCTGCACGGCAGCGAGGCGAGTTTAGCCGGGCCAGGCCGTCGTGCCCTAAACGCGGCGGCTGGCGACCGGCCGGGTGTCGCCGGCCGCCGCGCTCGTGCATGGTGTTTTCGTCGTCGAAAAGGTAGAACAGGGTCAGAAATCGTTGCTCAACCCGGCGAGAGGCAGGCAATGGCGCGCTCTGTGTCGAATTTCATCAATGGCGAGTCGGTTCCCGCGGCGGACGGGCAGACTCTGGACGTCACCAATCCGGCCACCGGTGAGGTGTACCTGAGCTCGCCGCTGTCCGGCGCGCAGGACGTCGACCGGGCCTACGCGGCGGCCGCCAGTGCGTTCGAGAGCTGGCGCGAGAGCACGCCGAGCACCCGGCAGCAGGCGCTGTTGAAGTTCGCCGACGCGATCGAGGCACGGGCCGAAGAGATCATCGCGGTCGAGAGCGAGAACACCGGCAAGCCGATCGGGTTGACCCGCAGCGAAGAGATCCCGCCGATGGTGGACCAGATCCGGTTCTTCGCCGGTGCCGCCCGGGTACTGGAGGGCAAATCCGCCGGGGAGTACCTGGCCGGGCACACCTCCTACGTCCGCCGCGAACCGGTCGGCGTGTGCGGGCAGGTCGCGCCGTGGAACTACCCGATGATGATGGCGGTCTGGAAGTTCGCGCCGGCCCTGGCGGCCGGCAACACCGTGGTGCTCAAGCCCTCGGACACCACCCCGGCCTCGTCGGTGCTGCTGGCCGAGATCGCCGCCGAGTTCTTTCCGCCCGGCGTTTTCAACGTGGTTTGCGGTGACCGCGACACCGGCCGGGCCCTGGTCTCGCACCGCACCCCGGCGATGGTCTCGATCACCGGCTCGGCCCGGGCCGGCATCCAGGTTGCCCAGGCGGCGGCGGCCGATCTCAAACGGGTGCACCTGGAGCTGGGCGGCAAGGCACCGGTGATCGTGTTCGACGACGTCGACCCGGCCGCGGCGGCTGAGGCAATCGCGGTGGCCGGCTACTTCAACGCCGGCCAGGACTGCACGGCCGCGACCCGGGTGCTGGCGCCGGCCGGCTTCGCCGCCGAGTTCGCTGCCGCTCTGGCCGAGCAGGCCCGGTCTACCAAGACCGGCGCGGCCGATGATGACGACGGGCTGTACGGGCCGCTGAACAACGCCAACCAGCTCGCGCACGTGTCCGGTCTGGTGGACCGGCTACCCGACCATGCCCAGCTGCTGACCGGCGGCGCCCGCCAGGGCGAGCGGGGCTACTTCTACACCCCGACGGTGCTGTCCGGCCTGCTGCAGGACGACGAGCAGATCCAGACCGAGATCTTCGGCCCGGTCATCACGGTGCAGGCCTTCAGCGACGAGGACGAGGCGATCCGCTGGGCCAACGGGGTCGAGTACGGCCTGGCCTCCTCGGTGTGGACCCGCGATCACGGCCGGGCGATGCGGGTGTCTCGAAGGCTGGACTTCGGCTGTGTCTGGGTCAACACCCACATCCCGCTGGTGGCCGAGATGCCGCACGGCGGGTTCAAGCACTCCGGGTACGGCAAGGACCTGTCGATGTACGGGCTGGAGGACTACACCCGGGTCAAGCACGTCATGCACAACATCGATTTCTGAGCCGGTCGCTCAGCTGCCGTAGACGCCGAACTCCCACAGCGAGTACCCGTACTGGGTGGCTCGGGCGGCGCCATAGACCCGGACGTAACGCCCGGTACCGGTCAGGGTGAGGTTCTGCTGAGCGCCGGTGCCACTGGCCGTGGAGTAGATCGTGGTCCAGTTCGACGCGTCGGCGGAGGTCTGGATCTGAAACGCCTTGGCGTAGGCGGCCTCCCACTGCAGGTTCATCCGGCTGATCTGGTGGCTGGCACCGAGATCCCCCTGTAGCCACTGCGGGTCACTGAACCAGCTGGACCAGTGGGTGCCGGTGTTGCCGTCGGTGGCCGCGTTAGCCGGAAAGCTCGCGTTCTCCACCGACGACGCGGTGGTCGGCCGGCCTTGGGCGAGGTTGCCGCCGGTGCCAGGCGACTTGTTGTAGACGGCCACCCAGTCGACGGTCATCGCCCCGGCCGAGGCGGTGGCCGCGTTCGGGCCGCCACCGAAGGCGTCGGGAAAGCCGCCACCCATGGCCAGGTCGAAGATGATGAAGAACGGATGGTCGACCGCGTTGGCCCAGGTGGTGGCATCGACCTGGCTGGCCCTGACCGTGAAGTAGAGCGCGCCGTCGAGGTACCAGCGGATCTGCTCCGGGCTGGTCGAGCGATCGATCTCGACGGCGTAGTCGTGGTAACCGGTCTGGCAGCCCGGGCAGGCATGCTCGCCGCTGCCGATGCCGGTGCTCTCGTTGCACGGGCCGCCCGGGTTCGTCCCACAGTGCAGGGTGCCGAACACCGAACTGCGGCTGTTGATGTCCTCAAGGATGTCGACCTCGCCGACGGCCGGCCACGAACCGCCGGTGCGCAGCGCCGAACCGAGCATCCAGAACGCCGGCCAGTACCCGGCGCCGTTGGCGGTACTGAGATTGGGCTGCTGGATGGCGGCCTCCATCCGCACCACGCCGCCGGCCGGCGCGCCGAAGGTGGCGGCCTGGGTCTCGATCCGGCCGGAGGTCCAACCCGCTCTCGGGTCGGTGCCGGTGTGCAGTGCCTTCAGCACCAGGTGACCGGCGCCGTCCTGGTAGACGTTGGCGGTGCTGGCGGTCATCGTCTCGATCTCGCCGGTGCCGAACGAACTGCCCGGGCCGGTGTCGTACTTCCAGGTGGCCGCTGGCACACCGGTGTTGGCGTTGCCGGTGAAGTCATCGCTCCAGGTCAGGCTGAAGCCGGCCGGTGGGGCCGGCACCGCCGCCGGGCCGGCGGCTGCCGCGGGACCGGCCGTGGTCGACACCAGCGCGGCCAGCGTGAGCGCCGGCGCCAGCAGCAGGCAGGTCAGGCGGGAACGGGTGAGGATGCGCGCTACGAACACGGTCGCTCCTTGCTGTGGCAGAAGTCCCCGTGACTTATTACAGGCATTAGTACACGACTTGGTATATCTAGCGCAATAACTGGTGGGGAAGTGCTGCCGCCGGGTCAGCTCGGAGACCTCGCCCGCCGTCTGGGCCGCCGATAAGCTGGCCAGATGCAACCCTCCTCAACGTCGAGTTCGCCGGCGCCGGCCGACGCTGCCATCGAGCAGCGGCGGGTGCTTGCCACCGCCATTCCCGGGCCGCGCTCGGCCGAACTGCATCGGCGCAAGTCAGCCGCGGTCTCGGCAGGGGTGAGCACCAGCCTGCCGGTCTATGTCGAGCGGGCCGGCGGCGGCATCCTGGTCGACGTCGACGGTAACCAGCTCATCGACTTCGGCTCCGGCATCGCGGTCACCACGGTCGGTAACGCCGCGCCGCGGGTGGTGGAGCGGGTTCGCCAGCAGGTCGCGGACTTCACCCACACCTGCTTCATGATCACGCCGTACGCCGAGTACGTCGAGGTTGCCGAGGCGCTCAACGAGCTGACCCCGGGTGATCACGACAAGCGGTCGGCGCTGTTCAACTCCGGCGCCGAGGCCGTCGAGAATGCGATCAAGATCGCCCGTTCGGCGACCGGCCGGCAGGCGGTGGTCGCCTTCGAGCACGCCTACCACGGCCGGACGAACCTCACCATGGCCCTGACCGCCAAGAACATGCCGTACAAGCACCGGTTCGGCCCGTTCGCCAACGAGATCTACCGGGTGCCGATGGCCTACCCGTACCGCTGGCCGACCGGGCCGGACGCCTGCGCCGGCGAGGCGTTCGCCGCGTTCGTAGACCTGGTGCACGCCCAGGTCGGCGAGTCGAACACCGCGGCGGTGCTGCTTGAGCCGATCCAGTGCGAGGGCGGCTTCATCGTCCCGGCCCCGGGCTTCGTCAAGCAGGTGGCCGACTGGTGTGCCGAGCACGGCATCGTGTTCATCGCCGATGAGATCCATTCCGGCTTCTGCCGCACCGGTGATTGGTTCGCGTCTGAGTTCGAGGACGTGGTGCCCGATCTGATCACCACCGCCAAGGGCATCGCCGGCGGCCTGCCGCTGGCCGGTGTCACCGGCCGGGCCGAGCTGATGGACGCGGTGCACGCGGGTGGCCTGGGTGGCACCTATGGTGGCAACCCGGTCGCCTGCGCGGCGGCCCTCGGCGCCATCGAAACCATGCGGACGCAGAACCTGCCGGCCCGGGCCAGGCAGATCGAGGCGCTGTTCGTGCCCCGGCTGCGCCAGCTGGCCGAGAAGTACCCGCAGATCGGCGAGATCCGGGGCCGCGGCGCGATGCTGGCCATCGAACTGGTGGCCGGTGACAGCGACGGGACGCCGGACAAGACGCCGAACGCCGCGCTGGCCGGCCGGATCAACGCGCACTGCCACTCGCAGGGTCTGGTGACGCTGACCGCGGGGACCTACGGCAACGTGTTCCGGTTCCTGCCGCCGCTATCCATCGGCGACGAGCTGATCCAGGAGGGCCTCGACATCCTGGAGCAGGCCTTCGCCGCCACCGCCTGACGGGCGCGGTCGGGGCTGGGCCGGTCGGCCGGTCGCGTGGCCGGGATGCGTGAGGACCGGCCGGTGCGGCGCTTTCGGGCCGGACAATGCGGTGGGCCAGGTCGTTTAGACTGGCTGCGACCAGCCGCATCGGGGCAGCTGTCGGGTCCGATCAGGGTCGCTGCGGCTGTGTGCGACCTGGGCGAACACACCGGAGGCAATCTTGGCGCTCGTCGTGCAGAAATATGGCGGCTCCTCCGTCGCTGACGCCGAACGGATCAAGCGGGTTGCCGAGCGGATCGTGGCCACCCGCCGGGCCGGCAACGACGTGGTGGTGGTGGTCTCGGCGATGGGCGACACCACTGACGAGCTGATCGATCTGGCCGAGCAGGTCGTCCCGGTGCCCGCCGGCCGGGAATTCGACATGCTGCTGACCGCCGGTGAGCGGATCTCGATGGCGCTGCTGGCGATGGCCATTCAATCGCTGGGTTATCCCGCCGAGTCCTTCACCGGCTCGCAGGCCGGGGTGCTCACCACCTCGGTGCACGGCAAGGCCCGGATCGTCAACATCACGCCGGGCCGGGTGGAGAATTCGGTTGCCGAGGGCAACGTCGCCATCGTGGCCGGCTTTCAGGGCGTGTCGCCGGACACCAAGGACATCACCACCCTCGGCCGGGGCGGCTCGGACACCACCGCGGTCGCGCTGGCGGCAGCGCTGAAGGCCGACGTCTGCGAGATTTACACCGACGTGGACGGGGTATTCACCGCCGACCCGAGGATCGTGCCGAACGCCCGCAAGCTGGAGACCATCAGTTACGAGGAAATGCTCGAGATGGCCGCGTGCGGGGCGAAGGTGCTCATGCTGCGCTGCGTGGAGTACGGCCGGCGCTACGGCGTGCCGATCCACGTCCGATCGTCGTTCTCGAACCTGCCCGGCACCATCGTTGCCGGAAACATGGAGGATCTCACCGTGGAACAGGCCATCATCTCCGGCGTCGCACACGATCGCAGCGAGGCCAAGGTCACCGTGGTGGGCGTCCCGGACAAGCCCGGCCAGGCCGCGGCGCTGTTCCGGGTGCTCGCCGAGGCAGAGCTGAACCTCGACATGATCGTGCAGAACGTGTCCACCAAGGGCACCGGCCGTACCGACGTGTCGTTCACGCTGCCCAAGACCGACGGCAGTACCGCGGTGCAGGCGCTGACCAAGGTGAAGGAGCAGGTCGGCTTCGAGGAACTGCTCTTCGACGACCACATCGGCAAGCTGTCACTGGTTGGCGCCGGGATGCGTTCGCATCCCGGCGTGTCCGCCTCGTTCTTCGCCGCGTTGGCCGACAGCGGGGTGAACGTCGAGATGGTCTCCACCTCCAAGGTCCGGGTCTCGGTGGTCACCCGTGACACCGATCTCGATGTCGCGGTGCGCGCGGTACACGACGCCTTCGAGCTCGGCACCGAGGACGAACAGGCAGTCGTGTACGGGGGAACCGGCCGATGACCGGTCTGCGGGTAGGCATCGTCGGGGCGACCGGTCAGGTCGGCGCGGTGGTGCGCCAGATCCTGCTCGAACGGCAGTTCCCGCTCGCCGCGCTTCGCCTGTTCGCCTCGTCCCGGTCGGCGGGTTCGGTTTTGCCCTTCGACGGCAAGGACATTCTGGTAGAGGACGCGGCCACCGCCGATCCGTCCGGGCTCGACATCGCGATTTTCTCCGCCGGCGCCTCGACCTCCCGGCTGCTCGCTCCGGTCTTCGCGGCGGCCGGGGTCATCGTGATCGACAACTCCTCGGCCTGGCGGATGGACCCGGACGTGCCGCTGGTGGTCAGCGAGGTGAACCCGGAGGCGATCGGCCAGGCCCGCAAGTCGATCATCGCCAACCCGAACTGCACCACCATGGCCGCGATGCCGGTGCTGCGGCCGCTGCACGCCGAGGCCGGCCTGATCCGGCTGATCGCCTCGACCTACCAGGCGGTTTCCGGCAGCGGCCTGGCCGGTGTCGAGGAGCTCGACTCGCAGATCCAGAAGGCCGGCTCCTCGGCCGCGGCGCTCACCCATGACGGCGGGTCGGTGGACCTCGGCGCGCCGGTGAAGTACGTCCGCCCGATCGCGTTCAACGTGCTGCCGTTGGCCGGTTCGATCGTCGACGATGCCTCGTTCGAGACCGACGAGGAGCAGAAGCTGCGCAACGAGACCCGCAAGATCCTCGGCATCCCGCAGCTGAAGGTCTCCGGCACCTGCGTCCGGGTGCCGGTCTTCACCGGGCACTCACTGTCGATCAACGCCGAGTTCGCCTCGCCGCTGTCGGTGCAACGGGCGCTTCAACTGCTGGCCGAGGCGCCCGGCGTCACGGTCACCGACGTTCCGACGCCGCTGCAGGCGGCCGGTCAGGATCCGAGCTTCGTCGGCCGGATCCGGCAGGACCCCGGGGTCGAGGACGGTCGCGGGCTGGCCATGTTCATCTCCGGTGACAACCTGCGCAAGGGCGCGGCACTCAACACGGTGCAGATCGCCGAGTTGATCCTGGCCGGGCGCGGCTAGCCGTCGGTGATCGACGTGCGGGTGTTGCAGGTCCGGGGCCGTGCCGTGTTGCATCGCGCCGGCGGTTGAGGGCACGTGGCGGTATCGAATGTCGCGCGCCCGGCAGGTGACAATGTCGGGGTGGCCTACCCCGTCAACGAGGCGTTTCGTCGCCAGGTCCGGCAGCGGGCGCTGGAGGTGGCCCGCCGGCTGACCGTCGAGCGTGGCTGGCAGCAGGTGCGCTTCGTCGAGGTCGCCGACGAGGTGGGCGTCTCGCGTCCCACCATGTACTCCGAGTTCGGTAGCAAGGCCGGCCTCGGCGAGGCGCTGGTGCTCGCCGAGACCAGCGCGTTTCTCACCGGCATCGTGGCCGGCCTGGCCCAGCACACCGGCGATCTGGCCGCCGCGGCCAAGGCGGCGCTGCGCTACACGCTGGTCACCGCCACCGAGAACCCGTTGCTGCACGGGGTGCTGACCAACGCCGGTGACAGCGACCTGTTGCTGTTGCTCACCTCGCAGGCAGGCCCGGTGCTACCGGTGGCCGTCGAGGTCCTCAGCGACTGGTTCGGCGAGCATTTTCCGTCGGTGCCGGCAGCGCTGCTCACCGAGTTGATCGAGGCACTGGTCCGCCTGACCCTCTCGCACCTGATCCAGCCGACCCACGACGTGCCCGACACCCTGGCGATGCTGGAGCGGGTCACCGACCTGGTCGTGCCGGCGGTGCTGGCGGCCGGCTGAGCCTCACTCGGCGACGAAGTCGAGCTTCTCGCGCACGCCGCAGTCGGGGCAGCACCAATCGTCGGGCACCTGCTGCCAGCTGCTGCCGGCCGGAAAGCCTTCGCGCGGGGCGCCCAGCCGCTCGTCATAGACGTAGTCACAGACCGGGCAGCGAAACGCTGCCATCAGGCCACTGCCCGCCCGCTGGTGGACACCGGCTCGCCGAATCGCCGGCGCAACCGGCGCTGGGCCGGCCGGTGCAGGTTGGCAAGCGCCCAGTCGCCGTCGTAGTGCCGCACCACCATCGGGTCGATCACCCGGCGCCACAGCGGTGGCAGGTAGGCCAACACGATCATGCCGGCGTAGCCGGTCGGCATCTGCGGCGCCTCGTCGGTGTGCCGCAGCGCCTGGTAGCGCCGGGTCGGGTTGGCGTGATGGTCCGAATGCCGTTGCAGGTGATAGAGAAACACGTTGGTGGCGATGTTGTTGGAGTTCCAGCTGTGCGCGGCCCGCACCCGCTCGTAGCGTCCGGTGGGTTCGCGCTGGCGCAGCAGGCCGTAGTGCTCGACGTAGTTGATCACCTCGAGCAGCGCGATGCCGATCACCGCCTGGCCGAGCAGGTAGGGCAGCACGCCGGGGCCGAACAGCCCGACCAGCACCCCGAACAGGGCCACGCTCATCAGCCAGGCGTTGAGGATGTCGTTTCGGAGGTCGATGGTGGCCTTGCCCAGCCGCCGCAGCCGGCGCGCCTCCAGCGCCCAACCGGAGCGGGCGCTGCCGATCACGCTGCGCGGCAGAAAATGCCAGAACGACTGACCGAGCTTGGACGAGGCCGGGTCGTCCGGGTTGGCCACCCGGACGTGATGGCCGCGGTTGTGCTCGATGAAGAAGTGCCCGTAGGCCACCGGAGCCAGCGCGATCTTGGCGAACCAGCGCTCGTGGTGCTCCTTCTTGTGCCCGAGCTCGTGAGCGGTGTTGATGCCGATGCCCGACACCATGCCCATGGTGGCCATCAGCCCGATCCGGTCGGCCATGTCCATGCCGGCCCGCGACCACTGCCAGCAGGCCCAGATAAGGCCGGCGTACTGCAGCGGCAGAAAGGCGTAGAGGCACCAGCGGTAGTAGCGATCCTACTCCAGCCAGGCCAGCGCGGACTCCGGTGGGTTCTCGGCGTCCTTGCCCAGCAACAGGTCCACCGTCGGCATCAGGATGTAGACGAACATCGCGCCGAACCACCAGAAGATGCCCAGGCCGGTGGCGTTGACCAGGCCCCAGCCGGCCAGCGGCAGCACCGGCACGATGGTGCCGAGCAGCCACAGGTAGCGCTTGCGATCGGTCCAGGCCGGGGTGGGCCGTGCGAGGTCGGGCATGATCGTCCCTCCTGACGCGGGTGCGGTCTAGCAAAAGGCTCCCATGCGGCAGGGCTTCTTACAACCTAGCAAAAATGTAAAAGCATGCTAAGACGAGCTGACCTGCGGCAGCGGGCCGTTCCACGGAAACGGCTCGATCGCCGCCAGCACCCGGCTACGGCGGCGGCGGTTGAGATGGTCGATGTAGAGGGTGCCGGCCAGGTGCTCGGTCTCGTGGATCAGGCAGCGGGCCAGAAAGCCGGTGCCGCTCACCTCGATCGGGTCGCCGTGCAGGTCCACCCCGGCCACCGTTGCCGAGAATGGCCGGCCGAGAATGGCATAGGGGCCGGGGACGGACAGGCAGCCCTCCTCCAGCTTCTGCTCGGGGCCGGCGGTGGCGATGATCCGCGGGTTGATCAGGTGGCCCTTGTGCTGCACGTCGTCGGCATCGTGGCAGTCATAGACGAAGACCGAGCGGCCCACGCCGACCTGGGTGGCGGCCAGGCCAACGCCCTGGGCCACGTACATGGTGGCGAACATGTCGTCGATGAGCCGGACCAACTCGCCATCGAACTCGGTGACCAGCTCGGTGGGATTGTGTAGAACCGGATCGCCGACGACGACGACCGGACGGGCGCGTCCAGGCATGGGTCGAGTCTAAAGGGCCTGCTGGCACCGCACGGGTATCGCACGGGTGTCGCACGGGTGTCGCACGGGTGTCGCGGCTACGGCACCCGTCGGACGCCGTCGAGCACCAGGCAGAGCAGCCGTTCGTTCTGCGCCAGGCTGGTGTTGCGGGCCATGCACATGCCGCCGACCAGTTGCATCAGGTCGGCCTGGTCGATGTCGGTGCGGGCCACCCCGGCCTGCTGGGCACGGGTCAGCACGATGCCGGCCGCGTGCGCGATCTTCTGCCGGGAGCTCAGCGCCAGGTCCGGGTTCTTCTCGAAAGCCTCGTGCAACTCGTTGAGAAACACCCGCTTGGACTGGGCGTAGGCGACGAAGCCCTCCAGCCATCGCACCAGCGCGTCCCACGGCTCGGCCTCGGCGCTGACCCGGTCGGCCAGTGTCACCAGGGCGTCCACGTCATCGCGGTAGACCGCCTCGACCAGGTCGATGCGGCGCGGGAAGTGCCGGTAGAGGGTGCCCACCCCGACGTCGGCGCTCTTGGCGATCTCTTCCATCGACGCCTCGCTGCCGCGGGCGGCCAGGGCAGCGCGGGCGGCCTGCAGCAGCCGCTCGTAGTTGCGCCGGGCGTCGGCACGCATCGGCCGCTCGGCATCCACGGCGGGGCCGGTCACATCCTGCGGGGCGGTCACCGCCGCCGGTCTGGTGCTCATCTGGCGATTATTCCTCTTCTCGGCGTGAGTTTGCCGATCCTACTGCTGACTTGCATAACCGGAGGCGTCCTCCGTATTGTATCCGGAGGGAGCTTCCGTTTCTCTGATCGTATCTTTTGAGGGGTCGAAACCACTTATGTCCTCTGCCACACTCCATCGTCGCGAGTTGCCCGCCACCCCGGCGGCCGGCGCCGAGCGACGCCTGCACCGGATCAGTCCGCGCCGGATCACTCGAGCAAACCTGGTCCTCGCCGTCATTCTCAGCTGCCAGCTCATGGTGGTGCTGGACTCGACGATCGTGAACGTCGCGCTGCCCGACATGAAGACTGCCCTGCACTTCTCCGACGCGCAGCTTTCCTGGGTGCTCAACGCCTACACCCTGACCTTCGGCGGGCTGCTGCTGCTCGGCGCCCGAGCCGGTGACCTGCTCGGCCGGCGCATCACCTTTCTGATCGGCATCGGTGTCTTCACCGCCGCCTCCCTGGTGGGCGGCTTCGCCACCACCGGTTGGTTCCTGCTGGCGGCCCGGGCCCTGCAGGGTGTCGGCGGCGCGCTGGCCGCGCCGTCCGCGCTGGCCCTGCTGGCCACCATGTTCCCGGAAGGCCGGCAGCGGTTGCGGGCCATCGCACTGTTCACCGCGGTGTCGATCGGCGGCGGTGCCATCGGCCTGATCTGCGGTGGCATGCTCACCGAGTGGGCGTCCTGGCGCTGGGTACTGTTCGTCAACGTCCCGATCGGCATTGCCGTCTACGCCGTCGGCCGCGCGGTGCTGCCCGAGACCGCCCGGGCCAGCGGCCGGTTCGACCTGGCCGGCGCTCTGTCGTCCACCTTCGGTATGGGCGCGCTGGTGTTCGGCCTGGTTCGTGCCGCCACCGCCGGCTGGTCCGATGCGCTGACGCTGGGCTCGCTGGTCGGCGGGGTGCTGCTGCTGGCCGCCTTCGTCGGCGTCGAGTTGCGCGCCGAGGAGCCGATCACCCCGCTCCGGCTGCTGGCCGATGCCAGTCGCAGCGGTGCCAATGTGGCCCGCGGCCTGCTGTTCGCCGGGATGTTCGGGATGTTCTTCTTTCTCACCCAGTTCCTGCAGAACGTGCTGAACTACAGCCCGATGCAGACCGGCTTCGCGTTCCTGCCGATCCCGCTGACGGTGCTCGCCTCGTCCCAGCTGGCCAGCCGGGTGCTGGTGAACCGGGTGAACGGCAAGCTGCTGATGCTGGTCGGGGTCGGCCTGTCGACCCTGGGGCTGTTGCTGTCCAGCCAGCTCACGGCTGGCTCGTCCTACCCGATGATCCTGGGCTGCCTGCTGCTGTTCGGCGCCGGCAACGGGCTGTCCTTCGTGACGCTCACCGCGGCCGCGCTGGCGGGGGTGGCCCCGGCTGACGCGGGGGCAGCGTCCGGGCTGGTCAACGTCACCCAGCAGCTCGGCGGCACCCTCGGAGTCGCGGCGCTGGTCACCGTGTTCGGCTCGGCGAGCAAGCACGCCGCCGCCCATCCGAGCGCGGGCCTGTCACCGGCGGCGCTGGCCGACCAGGTGTTCGTGCACGCGGCTGACCGGGCCTTCCTGGCCGCGACGGTGTTACTGGTGGGCGCGCTGGTGCTGGTCGCGGTGGCGGTACGGGCACCCCGGCCGGCCCGGCCGCTGGGTGTCACCCCGCACCGAGAACTGGCCGCAGCCGAGGCCTGATCGTTTCCGGCAAGGTCATTGCGCACTGGGGCCACGGGAAGCGGTTCCCGGGGACCAAACGGCCCTGGTAAAACAGCCCCACCCCAGAAGTGCTACCCCGAAGGGGTGA
>JBPCPA010000082.1:0-22509 GCA_050999655.1 Jatrophihabitans sp. | reverse complement strand
GTGTCCTGGCTCAGGACATAGGAAACGTATGTCTCAGGTCATCGGAAACTGGTGTGTCGGGTCATAGGAAACTGCTCTGGTCCGATCTTGTCCTGCGGTGTCTAAAGCCAAACTTGTGATCACCGCTGTCATCGTCGAGGGCCGCAGCCAGGCCGAGGCGGCTGCCGGCTACGGAGTGTCCAAGGGCTGGGTGTCCAAGCTGATCGCCCGCTACCGGGCCGAGGGGGAGGCAGCGTTCGAGCCGCGGTCGCGGCGGCCGACCTCTTCACCGACAGCGATGACCCCTGCGACGGTCGAGTTGGTGTTGCGGCTGCGCAAACAATTGTCCGGGCAAGGACTCGATGCCGGCGCGGACACGATCGGCTGGCACCTGAACCATCATCACCACACGACGGTGTCGCGGGCGACGATCAACCGGATCTTGACCCGGGCCGGGGCGGTGGTCCCGCAGCCAGCGAAACGACCGAAGTCCTCCTACATCCGTTTCGAAGCCGATCAGCCCAATGAGTGCTGGCAGGCCGACTTCACCCATTACCGGCTCACCCACCTCGACGCAAGAGCCGGTGCCGACACCGAGATCCTGACCTGGATCGATGACTGCTCCCGCTACCTGCTCTCAGTCACCGCCCACCGTCGGGTCACCGGCCCGATCGTCCTCGCCACCTTCCGCGACGCCGTTGCCGCGTATGGGATTCCAGCCTCGACCCTGACCGACAACGGCATGGTGTTCACCACCCGCCTGTCCGGCGGCAAAGGTGGCCGCAACGGCCTGGAGACCGAGCTACGCCGGCTGAACGTGAGGCAGAAGAACTCCCGACCCAACCACCCCACCACCTGCGGCAAAGTCGAACGCGTCCAACAGACCTTCAAGAAATGGCTCCGCGCGCAACCAGTCCAACCCGCCAGCATCGCCGAGCTGCAGACACTGCTCGATGAGTTCGTGCTGATCTACAACCAGCACCGCCCACACCGGTCCCTGCCCCAGCACGCGACGCCCACGACCATCTACAACGGCCTGCCCAAAGCCACCCCAACCGGAAGCCGAGCCAGCCACACCCACGACCGCGTCCGCCACGACATCATCGACAACTCCGGCTCGATCACCCTGCGCGTCCACGGCCGCCTGCACCACATCGGCATCGGCCGAGCCCACGCCCGAACCCGCGTCATCGTCCTCAGCCAAGACCTACACGTCCGCGTCATCGACGCCGCCACCGGCGAACTACTCCGCGAGCTGACCATCAACCCCAACCGCGACTACCAACCCACCGGAGCAAAAAGAAACCCCCGAACCCGCACAACGCAGGTTCAGGAGTTTCCGATGTCCTGAGACATCACATTTGCGCGCCCGGCAGGATTCGAACCTGCAACCTCTTGATCCGTAGTCAAGTGCTCTATCCGTTGAGCTACGGGCGCATCTGAACCGAAGCCAGAGTCTAGCGGGTCTGCCCGAGTCCACCGACAACGCCCACCGGAGGGCACCGGCCACGGTGCGAGGACCCACCGACCCGTCAGCAGTTAGCCCCGCCGCCAGGACGGGGCCAGCTACCGCGCGGAGGCTCGGGGATTTGAACCCCGGATGGGCGATAAACCCAAACCGCATTAGCAGTGCGGCGTCATAGACCGGACTAGGCGAAGCCTCCTCGGGCCGTCCAGATCGGCACGACCGTCAGCCGCACACCTTACTGGTGCCCGCGAACCCGGGCCAATCCGCCCCTGTGCTCGGCGGCACCGACTCGCTAGATCAGACGGGCCGGATGGCTGGCATCACGAAACCGTCGACGAAGGCCACCAGCTCGGCCTCGACCACCGGCTGGCGGCGAACCAGGAACCGATGGATGAGGGTGCCCGCCAGCACATCGGCCACCATCGCCGAGACCGCCTCGGGGCGAACCTCGCCCCGCTGCACGCCGCGTTCGAGCAGGGCCACCAGCACCTGCTTGCGGGGATCGTAGAAGTCGCATTCGAAGATCGAGCAGAACTCCTCATCGCGCAACGACTCGCCCATGACCGAGCGCATCGCCGCACCGACCACGCCGGTCATCGACACCGCGGCCTGCCCCACCAGGGCCAACAGCGCGTCCCGGGTGCTGACGCTGTCGTCAAGCTGCAACGCGGCCATGCTCATCAGCGGCCCGGACAGCAGGCAGCCGACCGAATCGACCACCAGCTCCTGCTTGGTGGGCCAGCGCCGGTAGATCGAGGCCTTGCCGGTTTGGGCCCGGGCAGCCACCGACTCGATGGTCACGCTGCCGTATCCGCCGCTGGCGAGCTCGGCGACGGTGGCGTCCCGGATCGCCTGCTCCAGTTCGGCTCCACGCTTGCGCTGCCGACTCGGCTCGTCAGTGTTGTCGGAGGTAGCTGCAATATTCACTGGTGCCGAGGTCATGGCGGGAGCATCCTTTCCATCGCCTGGTGCAACTGTGGTGGCTCAACTGAGCGAGGTGATAGTGCACGCTTGCGTTTCTTATCGCGCGTCGGCTAGCGTACCTCATAGAGAACGGTGACGTCTCTTCTCAGCTGCGCTTCAAAGGATTGGCACAGACCAGTACGCGGGCGGTAGTACGGGCATCGAGGCCCGGCTGCGTCGCAACACTCAGCACTCAGCCGGACGGCAGACCGTACGGTAAGGCTCCGGATTCCTAGGAGAGTCGTGGATACGACAGAGCAAGCCAGCGTGGACCATTCGGCCGCGCGTAAGGTCAGCCACCCGGCCCTGACCCTGCTGATCATCGCCGGCGCACAGCTCATGATCGTGCTGGACGGCACCATCGTGAACATCGCGCTGCCGAAGATGGGCGACTACTTCGGCAAGAACCAGACCGACATGACCTGGGCGATCAACGCCTACACCCTGGCCTTCGGTGGCCTGCTGCTGCTCGGTGGCCGGGCCGGTGACATCCTCGGCCGCCGGCGGATGTTCATGGTCGGCCTGGCGCTGTTCACCGTCGGCAGCTTTCTGGGCGGCCTGGCCCACAGCTTCGAGTTCCTGATCTTCGGCCGGATCATCCAGGGCATCGGTGGCGCCATCGCCTCGCCGACGGCACTGTCGCTGATCACCACCGAGTTCGATGAGGGTCCCGAACGCACCCGCGCCTTCGCAGTGTTCTCCGCTGTCGCCGGGGCCGGT
Source organism: Jatrophihabitans sp. (assembly GCA_050999655.1). Lineage (GTDB taxonomy): Bacteria > Actinomycetota > Actinomycetes > Mycobacteriales > Jatrophihabitantaceae > Jatrophihabitans_A. The sequence continues at coordinate 19,379 of JBPCPA010000082.1, read as the reverse complement.
GCCGCGCTGGGCCTGCTGCTCGGCGGCGTGCTGACCGAATACCTGACCTGGCGCTGGGTGCTGCTCGTCAACGTGCCGATCGGGATCGCCCTGGTGGCCGGCGCCTACTTCTTCCTGCACGAGTCCGACCGGCTGAGCGGCCGATTCGACTGGTTCGGTGGGCTGCTGTCCACCGTCGGAATGGCGTCGCTGGTCTACGGCTTCATTCACGCCGCGTCCAAGGGCTGGAGCAACTCGATCACCGTCAGCGCCTTCGTGGTGGCCGTGGTGTTACTGGCCGGCTTCCTGGTGCTGGAAGGCAAGTTGTCCTTCGCGATGATGCCGTTGCGCACCTTCCGCGACAAGAACCGTTCCGGCGCCTACATCGTGATGTTGATCATCGGCGCGGCGATGTTCGGGATGTTCTTCTTCGTCACCTACTTCGTCCAGCTGGTGCTGGGTTACTCACCGCTGAAGTCCGGCCTGGCCTTCTTGCCGGTGGCCTTCGCCATCGGCATCGCCGCGCAGCTGTCGGCCGGCCTGCTGCCCCGGATCGGTCCGCGCAACCTGATCATCTTCGGCTCGATCGTGATGGCCGGCGGCCTGTTCTGGCTGTCCACCATCTCGGCTGATTCGAGCTACCTCGGGCACCTGTTGCCGTGCCTGCTGATCATGTCCTTCGGAATCGGCAGCATCTTCGTGCCACTGACCACGGTCGCGGTGGCCGGGGTCGAGAATCACGAGGCCGGCCTGGCATCGGCATTGCTCAACGTCGGCCAGCAGGTCGGCGGTTCGATCGGCCTGTCGGTGCTGACCACCGTGTTCGCGACCGCATCGCGAAGTGAGGGCAAGCACCAGGCTCAGGTGCTCGGCGGCCTGGTGCAGTCGGGCAAGCAGCCGCAGACCGTCCTGCAGCACTTCACGCAGCTGTCCCAGCAGGCAACCGGCAGCGTCAAGGCCTCGGCGGCCGCTCAGGCCGACGGGGTGGCCGGCCGGGCCTTCCACGTGGTGCTCGCCCACGGGTCCTCGCGGGGCTTCCTGACCGCGGCGATCTTCGCGGTGGTTGCCATCGTGGTGACCGTCACCATGATCACCACCGGCAAGGACGAGGTCGTTTCCGACGATCTCGAGGTGCCCGCGGTCGTGCACTGATCGACCACCAGAAACGGGCCGGCCCCCTTTTGACGGCCGGCCCGTTTCTCGTTTCCGGGCAGTCACCTGGCCCGAAGGCACGGGTACCGGACAACAGGACGCCGGCCACTCGCGTCTACGGATCGAGGAAGGTCTGCCAGGAAAGGGGCACGGCGTGGAGTTCGAGGAGTACGCCCGGCAGCGGTCGCGGCAGCTACTGCGGCTGGCCATGGTGATCACCGCCGACGCCGGGACCGCCGAGGACGCGGTGCAGGAGGTGTTGATCCGCGCGCATACCAGGTGGGCACGGATCGACACGCTGCCCCACCCGCACGCCTACCTGCGGCGGATGGTGGTCAATGAGTGCCTGTCCTGGCGGCGCAAGTGGGGACGGATCGAGGCCCGCCCGGACATCGAGCTGGACCGGCCACTGGCCGACCACGGGACGCTGCTCGCCGACCGGGACGCCCTCGCCGGTGAGATCGCCAAGCTATCGCCGAAGATCCGGGCAGCGATCGTGCTGCGTTACTACGAAGACCTTTCCGACATCGAGATCGCCGAGGTGCTGTCCTGCCGGGCGGTCACCGTCCGCGGCTATATCCACCGGGGCTTGAAAGCATTGCGGATCGAACTTGCCGCGCCAGAGACTGGTGCAGTTCCACCTTCTGAATCAATGACATTCCAGCGGGAGGCGAAACCATGAGAACCGAGAACGACCTCCGGCTCGCCCTGCAAGATCGAGCAGCCCAGGCACCCGAGGTCTCCGCGACGCTCATCGAACGTGCGCTGGCGGACCGAACCACTGATGCGATCCGTTCCCGGCGGCGCGCCCGACTCAGCATCGCGGTGGCGGTGGTCATCGTCGCCACCTTGGTCATCACGCCGTTCGCGATCACCCACCGGGCCGATCACCACCCGACCGCCCCAACCGCTCCGATCGCTGTTCACCATGGCAGCTTCTCCGGGCCGCTGAGTTGGGCGACGATCAGCACTGCGGACAAGCTCACCCGCATCATGGACGTGGGCCTGAAGCTGGAGTACATCGAGATCGACCTGCCTGACTACAAGGAAGCCATCCTTACTGACTTCGCGCCGGGCGCGTTCGATATCAGCCGGATGCAGAACCCTCGGCCGGTCACGGTGGACGGCCACCCCGGCTACTTCGGCACGGTCCAGCTTGCTACCGACAGCAGCCAGAAGCTGCGCCTGCCGATACCGTTCGGATCATCCTGGCCGACACTGGCCTGGCAGCTCGCGGCCAACCAGTGGGTACTCGTTCAGGAACTCCAGCTGCCACCGGTGGCGAACGAGTCGCGGCTGGTCGCGCTCGCCGAGCAGTTTCAGGTGCGCATCCGAACCCAGCCGGTCCGGATGCCCTTCAAGATAGGGTATCTGCCAGGCACCGGCTGGCAAGCAACCAAATTGCAGGTCGGCAATTCCGGCGACATCGTCAATGACGGCGGCGAAATCGACCTCGTTAACGGCGTTATGAAGATCACGCTCTCAGTGGCCTCCACCGAGCTGGGGCCCCTTGGTGGCGGAAGCCGGCTGATCGGGGACTACGAGGTGAAGATCATGGATTCGACCGGCGTCGACCAGAGCACGCTGACCCGCATCCAGAACTCGGTCGTGCTGGCAAGCCGACCGCACACGGACAACGACAGCTGGTTCCCGATCACCTCGATGCTGCCCTGAGCCGGCCGTTGCGAACGTGCCACCCGGACCGGTGCGCTGACCGGCCGGGCACCGCTCGCTAGCCTGCGGCGGCGGTGATCAGCCGGGCGTAGTTCATCGCTCCGACCGGCCGCAGGTGCAGGCCGTCGGGATAGAACCAGGACGGGTTGCCGCGGGACAGGGCGTACCAGTCCAGTACCACGACGTTGTCGAAGGCCTTGGCCAACCGGGTGATGGTGGCGTTGTTGGGTGCCTGCCAGTCCGCCGGAACCCGATCGGTCAGCAGCAGCACCCGCCGCCGGTCGGCCAGCGCCGACAGCGTGGCAGTCAGGTCGGCCGGCCGGATCAGGCCGTTGTTGCCGGTGTGAATGGCCACCACCGGCGCCAGCCGGCCCGCATCGTGCGCGGCGCGCACATCCTGCAGGCTCAGGTAGGGCTGGCGTCCTTCGACGGCGTGCACCTCGCAGCGGGAATCGACGGCGGTCAGCGCGACCCGGGCACCGAGCAGTACCGAGTCCCCGACAGCGGTGATCGCCGGCGGGCCGGTCGACGGTGGCGCGCTTGCCCGGATGTTGGGGCCGGCTGCCGCCGTGCTCGCCGGCGCGGCTGGCGAAGCTGGGAGGCGGGTGGGCACCGCGCTCCCGTCGGGCGCCGCTCTGCCGGTGGGCATCAGACCCTCGGTGGGCACCGCGCGCCCGTCGGGCACCGGAGCACCCGCCGATCCGCCGGCAGTGACCTCTGTGACCCCAGTGACCGCAGCTACCGGCGCCAGCGCACCGGCCGCGCCGGCAGGTCCGTGACCGATCGGGGCCGCCAGCAGCACCACCAGGGCGGTTGCCAGCCCGCAGGCACCCACCAGCCGGGGGCGCAGTTGCCGCCGGGCCGGGCGCGGTGGTGCTCGGCGCTGCCGCTCGAGCCGGCGCTGGCCGAGCACCCGGGCCGGCCGCTCGACGAGGGTGTAGCTGGCCGCGGCGAGGACCAGCGGCAGCCCGATCCGGACGCTGAGCACCAGCCACCGCTCGTCCGGCAGGTCGATGCCCGGCCGGGTCACCACGATCACCGGCCAGTGCCACAGGTAGCAGGCGTAGGAGCGCTCGCCCAGCCAGCGCAGCGGCCGGATATCGAGCAGCCGGCCGAGCCGGCTGCCCCGGCGGGCCACCGTCGACACCAGCACTGTCGCAACCGCGCTGACCGCGAGCAGGCCGCCCCGGTACACGCCGGGTGCGAACTCGCTGGTCCGCCAGAACAGCGCCAGCAACACCAACAGCGCGGCCAAGCCGATCAGGTCGGTGACCCAGCGCCGGATCCGCCAGGTGCGCCGCGGCTGAAACTCCAGCCGCTCGGCCAGCGCGCCGAATGCCGCGCCGAGCAGCAGCCCCATCGAGTGGGTGTCGCTGCCGAAGTACACCCGGGACGAGTCGGTGGCATAGGGCACCTGCTCGTGGATCGCCAGCGCCGCCATCGTCGCCGCCGAGGCCAATGCCAGCAGCACCGAGGCGGTGGCGACCGTGCCGAACCGGCGCGGCAACGGCCAGCGGTCGGGGTAGGGCGACGTCGGTGCGCGGCCGATCCGGCGACGCCAACCATGCCGGCCGGCCGACAGCAGCACCAGCACCAGCGGCCAGATCAGGTAGAACTGCTCCTCGATCGCCAGCGACCAGAGGTGCTGCAGCATCGGCGGCCGGCCGGTGGCGACGAAGTAGGACTGGTGCGCGCCGATCAGCCACCAGTTTCCGGCATAGCCGAGCGTGGCCAGCACGCTGGCCCGCAGGGTGGCTGTCTCGTCCCGCCAGATCAGCGTGCTGGCCAGCGTCACCACGACCAGCAGTACCAGTAGCGCCGGCAACAGCCGGCTGGCCCGGCGCAGGTAGAACCGGACCAGATCCAGGCCGCCGGTCTGGCCGAGTTCGCCCAGCAGGATCCTGGTGATCAGGTATCCGCTGATCACGAAGAACAGGTCCACGCCGAGAAATCCACCGGGCAGCAGCGTGGCGTCGGCGTGGAACACCAGCACCGCGAGAGCCGCCAGCGCCCGGAGCCCGTCCAGGCCGGTCAGTCTCGTTCGTCGCACGTGGTCACCCATTCCTGGCCACCGCGATGCTTTCACGCAGCGGCGGCCGGCCAGGCTTGACGCGCCGGGGCCGGCCTGCGGCCGGTGGCTGGGCTCAGCACTCGATGACGTTGACCGCCAGGCCGCCGCGCGAGGTCTCCTTGTACTTGACCTTCATATCGGCGCCGGTGTCGCGCATGGTCTTGATCACCTTGTCCAGGCTGACGATGTGCTGGCCGTCGCCGCGCAGCGCGATCCGGGCGGCATTGATCGCCTTCACCGCGGCCATCGCGTTGCGCTCGATGCACGGCACCTGCACCAGCTCGCCGATCGGATCGCAGGTCAGGCCCAGGTTGTGCTCCATGCCGATCTCGGCGGCGTTCTCGACCTGTTGCGGGTTACCACCGAGCACCTCGCACAGCGCCCCGGCCGCCATCGAGCAGGCCGAGCCCACCTCGCCCTGGCAGCCCACCTCGGCACCGGAGATCGAGGCGTTCTCCTTGTACAGCACGCCGATGGCAGCTGCGGTCAGCAGGAATCGGATCACCCCGTCCTCCGACGAGCCCGGCACGAACCGGCGGTAGTAGAGCAGCACCGCGGGGATGATGCCGGCCGCGCCGTTGGTCGGCGCGGTCACCACCCGGCCGCCCGCCGCGTTCTCCTCGTTGACCGCCAGCGCGAACAGGTTCACCCAGTCCATCACCCGCAACGGGTCGGTCGAGAACGACTCGGCCGCCAGCGTCCGGTACAGCTCCGGAGCCCGCCGGCGGACCTTCAGACCGCCCGGCAGGATGCCCTCGTTGAGGTAGCCGGCGCTCACGCAGTCCTGCATCACCTGCCAGATCTGCAACAGCCCGGCCCGGATCTCGTCCTCGCCGCGACGGACCTTCTCGTTCTGCCACATCAGTTCCGAGATCGGCAGGCCGGTGGCCTCGGCGTGCGCGCACAACTCGACCGCGGTACTGAACGGGTAGGGCAGCACGGTGTCGTCGACCTTGATCCGGTCGGCGCCGGTGGCCGTCTCGTCCACCACGAACCCGCCGCCGACCGATTAGAACGTGCGCTCCCGGACCGGCTTGCCGCCGTCCGCGCCGCCGTCGAAGGCAGTGAACCGCATACCGTTGGGATGAAAGGGCAAGGCCGAACGCCGATGCAGGACGAGATCGTCGGCGGCCAGCCGTACCGGATGCTTGCCCAGCAGCTGGACCTGCTCGCTGGTCCGCACCTGGGCCCAGCGCGGGCCTACCGTCGCGGTGTCGATGCTTTCCGGGGTCTCGCCCTCCAGGCCCAGCACGACGGCCTTGTCCGAACCGTGGCCCCGGCCGGTCGCGCCCAGCGAGCCGAACAACTCGACCCGCACCCGACCGACCTGGGAGATCAGGCCGTCGGTGGCCAGGCCCTCGGCGAACGTCCGGGCAGCCCGCATCGGCCCGACGGTGTGCGAGGAGGACGGCCCGATGCCTATCGAGAACAGGTCGAAGACGCTGATTGCCACCCCGCCATCATGCACCCACCGCGGCTGCCCCGACCGCGCGCTGCCTGCTCGGTTTTCGCTGCCGGGTTAGCTGCCGGGTTTAGCTACTAGGCCCAGCCGACCTCGATACCGGCCAGCGTCCGGCGGGCTTGGGCCAGTGCCGAGTCCCGGCTGCTGGCCGTGCACCGCACCGACACCGGCCGGCGCTCCGACGGGGTGCGGCCGGCCGTCCAGTCACCGATGGTGAGCAACTGCCGGATCTGCACCGTCGGATCGGTCATCACCGCGGGAACCGAGAGCCGCACCAGGTGGCAGTTCTGGCCACCCGGATGGGCGAAGCAGATGGCGGCCGCGCCGGCCGAGATCCGGCTCGGCGGTGGCACCGGCAGGCCGAGCTGAGCGGCGATCGCCTCGGCATACTGGTCACGGCCGGTGGTGAGCCTGGTCAGCGTCGGTATCTCATCGCCGCCCGGCCGGGTGTGGGTCTCGATCACCACCGGGCCGTGCTCGGGGTCCAGGCGCACCTCGGTGTGCGAGGCCCCGTTGCGGATTCCCAACCGGCACATCAGCATCGTGACGGTGTCGATGATCTCGGCCCGGCTGAGTTCGTCGAGCAGGGCCGGCGCGAGATGGCCGAGCTCGATGTGACTCGGTGCTCCCGAGGTGATCTTCTCGGTGATGCCCAGCACGTCGAGCACGCCGCCGCGGCTGACCGCCTCGATCGAGTATTCCTTGCCACGGGCGAGCTTCTCGGCGATGAAGCAGTCCGGTGTCACCGTCCGCGCCCAGTACCGCAGGTCCGCGGCGCAGTGCAGGGTGTCCACCGCCGCGCTGCCGGTGCCCGAGACCGGCTTGACGATCCACGGCCACTCGGTGCCGCCTCCACCGAGCAGACCGACCAGCTCGGCGGACCGTCCGTACTGCCAGGGCCACTGCAGCGGCGAGCCGTCCAGCGCCTTGCGCATCAGGGACTTGTCCCGGCTCAGCCGGACCGCCTCCGGATCGGGCCCGGGTACCCGCCAGCGGCTGGCCAGCATCGCAGCCGGCAACTGGCCAAGCTCGGAGAAGCTGAGCACGCCGGCCAGCTGCCGGGGACAGGTGATCATCGCTTCGGCCGCGGCCAGCACCGCGAAGGGATCGGTGAGGTCGGCCGCGGTGATCAGCTCCGCCGCCTGGACGACCGCCGCCGGCAGTGCGTCGCCACCGGCGACCACGGCCACCCGAAAGCCCAGTTCGGTCAGCGCCACCATGCCCGCCGGGCTAGCTCCGATCAGCAGAACGGTCTTCACGAGGCTGTCACCTTCATCGTGATCGAGCCGGCGGCGGCATCGGCCCGGGCCTGAGCCACTGCCGGGCTGGCGCCGACGGCGATGACGTGCCCCAGGTAGTCATAGCCGCAGGTCGGTGGCCGGACCCGCTGCGGCAGCTCGCCCGGCACCGAGACCTCCAGCACCCCGGCACGGCCGCGGGCCGCGAGCGCGCCGTCGACCTGCTCGAGGGTGCCTCGCCACGGGGCGGTCAGGAACCGGATCGCTGCGGCCTGGCAGGCATCGGCGGTGGCCTTGATCGGCGGCAGCGACTCGCCGACGCTGAGCCGCAGGAACAGCTCGACCGGATCCAGCCCGGTGGCCAGCCGCACCAGATCCATGATCCGGCCGCCGCCCAACCTCGGGTTGATCTCGATCGGCAACGGCCCCGTCTCGGTCAACCGCAGCTCGACGTGCGCCGCGCCCCAGTCCAGGCCCACCTCGTCCAGCCAGCCGGTGGCGCAGGCCTGCACCTGCTCGGTCAGCTCGGCGCTGAGCGGCGCCGGAAAGGCATGCCCGAGCTCGACTGCGCACGGCAACGGGCCGAGTTCCTTGGTGGTCACGCCCAGGATCGCCCAGCCGCTGCCGTCACTGAGCGCCTCGACGCTGTACTCCGGTCCGTCCAGGTAACGCTCCACGAGAGCGCGCCGGGTGAGCCGGTAGCCGCGCACGTTGACCGTCCGCGCCAGCACCGCGGTGAGCGCGGCCCGGAACGTCTCGTCATCGTCGCAGCGCCGCACCGCGACGCTGCCGCTGTCGTCCACCGGCTTCACTACGCACGGGTAGCCGACCGGTGAGCTGGCCGGGACCGGTTCGGTGGCGTCCACCACCTGATGCGGGACGGCCGAAGCGGTGCCCGACAGCGCCGCGCGGGTCAGGTCCTTCTGCCGGCAGGCGAGCAGGCCGGCCTGGGCCGGCGCCGGCAGGCCGCGGCGGCGGGCGACCTCGCTGGCGGGCGTCAGGTGATAGTCGTCGAAGGCCACGATGCCCTCGACCCGGGCCGGCAGCAGGTTCAACGCGGTCTCCAGGTGCCGTGGGCTGTAGGTGTCGGCGATCACCAGGTCGTCCACCACCGCCAGCGGATCGGGGCACCCGGCCGGCTGGTACAGGTTCGGATTGGACGTCAGGAAGGCCACTCGAAAGCCCAGTTCCTTCGCGGTGCGCAACGCCCGAACACCGTGCCCGGTGATGTTTGATTCGACGAATGCCACGTAGTTCACTGCAGAACCTCGCTGACCTGTCGCGGTTGGTGAGCTGGTGTGCCGGTGAGCGCCGCCAGCAGCGGCACCGCCAGCAGCGCGGCCGCGCCGGCCGCGCCGAACACGACAGCGATCCGGCCGTCGCCACCCGGCCCGGCGATGGCAACCCCGGACCAGGTGGCGGCCGATTCCGCGACGCCGAAGACGCACCCGGCCAGACCGAAGGCGGCCGTTGGCGACATCCGTCCTGCCCGGGCCAGCGTCTCGGCGTCGTAGAGCGGGCCCCAGATCAGCTCGCTGGCGCTGAAGATCAGCACGCCGAGCAGCAGGGCGCTGGCCCCCGCCCAGGGCAGCAGGGCGAGCACCCCGAGGCCGCCACCGGCCAGCAGGCCGGCCGACACGAGCGGGCGGGCCGGGCCGGCCCCGGCGCCCCGGCCGAGCAACCAGCGGGTCATCGCCGGCTGGGCGGCGACCACCACGATCGCGTTCAGCGCGAAGGCGAGCGCGACGATCCGTCGGTCCACCAAGCCGCTTGCCACCGTCGGCATCGCGTCGAGGGCCACCGCGTAGCCGAGCCAGGTCAGCGACGCGACGAGCAGGAAGCGGACCAGTCGCCAGCCCGGCACCCTGCGCCCGGCCACCCGGTGGGGGTGCTCGGCTGCCGGCTGCGGCAACGGCGCCAGGGCCGCCGCCGCGACCGTCACCGCCGCCAGCGTGGGCAGGGCGAGACGGCCCGAGTCGAGCAGCAGCGCGCCGCAGACCGGGCCGGCGGCCGAGCCGGTATTGATCGCCATGCTCAACGCGGCGAAGCCGCGCACGCCGGCGCAGTCGCCTGCCAGGCCCGCGACGCTGGCCTTCAGGGCGACCGTGCTGCCCGACTGCAGCAGGCCGATGACCGCGAACAGTCCGTACAGCGCTACCGGCCCGATCCGGTTCTGGCTTGCGATCACGAGGTAACCGGCGGCGATGCCGGCGTAGCTGAGCCGGCTGAAGCGCCGGTAGCCGATCGCGTCGATCAGCGGTGGCAGCACCAGGCCGCCAGCCCTGGTCGCCAGCAGCGACACCGCCAGCGCGCCACCGGCCGTCACCGGCGAGCTGCCGAGGTTGCGTTCGGCCCACAGGGGCAGGAAGGGCGTGAAGGTGTAATAGCTGAAGGCGCTGAGTGCCCGCACCACGACCAGTTGGCGAAGGGAGTCGACCGGACTCATGCCGCCCGCACCCCGACCAGGCCCAGGATCCGATCCGCGGCCGCCCGGACGTCGGCTTCGGTCACGTTGCTGCTGGTCACCGCGCGTACCCGGCCGCCGGCCCAGCCCATGATCAGCACGCCGTTGCGGCGGGCTTCGGCGACGAAGGTCTCCGGTGCCCAGCCGGTGGCGGCCAGATCGATGATCACCACGTTGGTCTGCACCTGCGCCGGGTCGATGCCCAGGCTCGGATCCTGCGCCAGCAACTGCGCGAGCACCCGGGCATGCAGGTGGTCCTCGTGCAGCTGGGCGATGTTGTGCTCCAGCGCGTGCAGCGCGCCGGCCGCCATGAACCCGCCCTGGTGCAGTGCCCCGCCCATCCACTTGCGCGCCCGGCGGGCCCGTGCGATCGCCGGAACGGTGCCGGCCAGCACGCTGCCGAACGGCGCGCCCAGACCCTTGGCGAAACACACCGAGACGGTGTCGACGAGCCGGCCGTACTCGTGCAGCGCCACCCCGGAGGCGGCGCTGGCGTTGAACAGTCTGGCCCCGTCCAGGTGCACCGCCAGGCCGTGTCGCGCCGCGTGCTCGCTGACCGCGGCGAGCTTGGCGAACGGAAAGATCCGGCCGCCATGGGCGTTGATGGTGTTCTCCAGGCAGAGCAGCTTGGGCTCGGCGTACAGGCAGCCGCGCGGTTTGCTGTCCAGCGCCTGGTCGAGCAGTTGCGGGGTGAGAATGCCGTCCACCGTCCGGATCGCGTTGATGGCGACGCCGGCAAGTGCTGCGGTCTGGGCGCTTTCATAGAAGTTGACGTGGTAATCGGCATCGGTGATGAGCTCGTCGCCGGGCTGGGTGTGCACCCGGATCGCGATCTGGTTGCTGAACGTCCCGGTCGGCATGAACACCGCGGCCTCGCAGCCGAGCAGTTCGGTGCAGCGGTACTCCAGCTCCCGGATGCTCGGGTCCTCGCCGAAGCAGTCGTCACCCACTGCGGCGCGGCTGATGGCACGCCGCAAACCCTCGTCCGGCGTGGTGAGGGTGTCACTACGCAGATCTATCGCCGACAACTGTGCTGGGTAGCTGGTCAGCATCATCGGGTTCCTCCTGGTGCTACGGCGGGACGCGCCGCGAGCTGACGGGCATCCTTGGCCTCAGCCGTCGCGATGGCTGAGGCAAGGATCGCCAGGAAGTACCGAGGAGGGTTAGCGTTTCAGCTGCAACTAAATCGTCCCGCTATATGTGCAGTGGGACCGCCGGTGCCAGTCAGTGCCCGCCGGTGCCGGTCTGTGCCTGCCGTGGGACCGCCAGTGCCTGCCGGCGCCGGCCTAGGGCAGGGCTAGCGCAGATCGGAGATCTCTGACACCAGCTCATCGCCCAGCGCGGTCCGGGAGAACAGCACCACCCGACCGATCCGGTGCGAGGTGACCAGGCCGGCCGCGCGCAGCAGGGTCAGCTGCTGGGAGGCGCCACCGGGTGACAGGCCGACCCGAAGCGCCAGGTCAGAGCCGGACGCCGGCGCGCCCAGTTCCAGCAGCAGCCGGCCCCGGGCGCTGCCGATCACCGCCGCCAGCGCCGACACCGACTTGGCCCGGCTGGCGTTCCACAGGTTGCCGCTGGCGCGGGCCGGGTAGACCATGGTCGGTTGCCAGCCGATGGCTGTGGTGGTGAACACCGCCGGCCAGACGAAGATGGACGGCACCAGCAGCAGGCCGGCGCCGTCCAGCGAGACCAGGCCGGACAACCCACGGTGGGCAACCTGCAGCCGGTGCTCGTCCCAACGGACCGTGGGCGCCAGGTCGGAGAACAGCTGGGCGGCACCACCCCGGGCCAGCTGGCTGGCCCGGTACAGCACATCGCCTTCGAGCACCGAACGCATCGCCGGCCAGAACGGGGCCAGCGTCAGCTGCCAGTAGTCGCTGAGAAACCGGCAGATCACGTCCAGGCCCTGCTGCGGGTCGTCATAGAGCTGGTGGGCGATCGGCGGCCACGGGCCGTTCAACGTGCGCAGGTCGGCCCGCACCTGCTCGTGATCGGTCTTGGCCAACTCGTTGAGTTCATCGTCGAAGTCGGGCATCGGCCCGGCCGGCGGCGGGGTCAGGAAGTCCGGGATCGACCAGCCCGGCGGAAGGATCAGGTCGGTGATCGGGCTGATGTCCAGGCCGGCCTGGTCCAGATCGAGCCGGGCCTGCTTCAACCACTTCAGGTGAATGGCGTGCTGGCCCGGATCCTTGAGGGCCAGCAGGCTGAAAACCGCTTCCTGCAGGGCCGAGAAGCCAAGCCTGGTGTTGGCCACGTCCTGGGCAGAGAACGTGAGCGATAGCACGACTGATCCTCCGCCCTCGGTCCTGGGAGAACCATAGCGTCCCGAGGGCGGCGGCAGCCGCTGATCGCCGGGGTGTCAGGCGATCTTGAGGCCGACCACGATGTTGTCGCGGGTGGCCTTGGAGTACGGGCAGAACTGGTGGGCCAGCTCGATCAGCTCCTGTGCCTGGGCCGGCTCGACCCCCGGAATGCTCACCTCGATCTCCACCGCAAGCCCGAAGCCGCCGTCCTCGGCCGGACCGAAGGACACGTACGCGGTCACGGTCGAGTCGGAGGTGTCCACGCCCTTGGTCTTGGCCCGGTTCTCCAGCGCGCCCTGGAAGCACGAGGCGTAGCCGGCCGCGAACAGCGTCTCGGGATTCACTGCCGGTTCGGGCGAGCTGCCCGGCTGGGCAAGGTTGAAGTCGATGAGCCCGTCGGCGCTACGGACGTGTCCGGCCCGACCACCCCGCGCGGTGGCGGCGGTGGTGTAGGCGACCTTCTTCAGTGCGGTGGGCATGTGACTCCTTCTGACCGGACGGCAAGGGGCGGACGTGCAATGGCATGCTGGCAACCATCATGCCTGGAGTCCAACACCTCACCCGGACCGGTCAATTCCTCAGCACCGTCACCGACCTGCGCAGCCTGTCGCCGCGGATGCGTCGAATCGCGCTCAGCGCACCGGCGGTGGCCGGCACCGACTGGCCGCTGGCCTGCGATATCGCGATCGTGCTGGGCGGTCAGGACCGGGAGCTGCGCCGCCGCTACACCGTCCGGGCGGTCCGCGGCGAGACGCTGCTGGTGGACGCGGTGCTGCACGGGCACGGCCCCGGTTCGACCTGGGCGCAGCAGTTACAGGTCGGTGACCAGGTGAGTTTCTTCGGCCCGCGCGGCGAGATCGTGCCGGCCGAGGCCGACTGGCTGCTCGCGCTGAGCGACGAGGCCGGCCTGCCCGCCATCGGCGCGCTGGCCGAGGCGCTCGAAACAACCGGCCGGACGCTGACGGTGCTGGCCGAGATCGCCGAACCCGACGAGCACTACCCGCTGCCGGCCAACGCGCAGGTTCGCTGGTTGGTGCGGGGCCAGCGACCGGCCGGGCAGGCTGACCTGCTCGTCGAATCGTTGACCGGGTTCACTCCGGGCGCCGGACGCGGCTACGCCTACCTGCTCGGCGAATCCCGGGTGGTGGTGGCCGTTCGCGACGAGCTGGCCCGGTTCGGCCTGGACCGTGCCGCGGTCTATGCCAAGGGCTACTGGAACCTCAATTCGCGACCGACCCGGTAAAAAGAAAACCCCCTCGCACCAGGTGCGAGAGGGTGATCCTGCGGGGACTCAGTCGTCCCAGGGTCCGAAGCCGTCGTTCATTGCGGGCTCCTTTCAGTTGTACCGCGCCAACCGGGGTCGGAACGGGCTTGCGGTGTTCGGTAATTCGCTACGAAGATTGGTAGATCTACATTTCGAAACCGGATCCAGGGAGCTACGTCGAGCCGACACCTGGGCAGCTGCTAGGTGAACTGCTGCCTCCAGCGTATCAGGTCCGGCGCAGGCCGTCCGGCCAACCCGGTCCGGCCAGCGCACCGGGGTCGCGCAGCGCCTGGTCGAGCACCGCGCCCGCGGCACCGCGCACCGTGGCGTCCGCACCCAGCGTCGAGCGCCGCAGCCGGGTGCCGGTACCGGCCAGCACCCGCCGGTCGAGTTCGGCACGCAGCGTCGGGGTGAGCGCGTCGAACAGCCGCGCGTACAGCCCGCCCAGCACCACCGTCGGCAGATCCAGCACGTTGAGCAGCGATGCCAGGCCCACCCCGAGCGCGGCGCCGGCCTCGGCCACCGCCGCCAGCGCGCCCGGCTCGCCTGCCGCCACCGCAGCCTCCAGCGCCGCCGGCCCGGGCTGAGCGGCATTGCGCAGCAGCACATCCTGCCCGGCGTACTGCTCGAGACAGCCCGAACCCCCGCAACCGCAGGTCGGGCCGTTCCGGTCCACCACGACGTGGCCGAGTTCGCCGGCGAAGCCGGCCACCCCGCGAAACAGCCGGCCGGCCACCACGACCCCGGCACCGACGCCGATCTCACCGGAAACGTAGACGAAATCCGGCTCGGCGCTGGAGCGGAGCCAGGCTAGCGCCCCGAAGTTCGCCTCGTTGTCGACCGGCAGCCGGGTCAGGTTCAACCGCGGCGCAAGCTCGTCGCCCAGCCGGGCACCGGCCAGCTTCAGCAGGTTCGGCGCGCGCAGCAACTGCCCGCTGGCGCTGACCACGCCGGGGACCGCCAGCGCCGCACCGAGCAGCGGCGCACCAGTGCCGGCCAGCAGTTGCCGGGCCAGCGTGCCGGCGTGCCGGACGGTCGCCTCGGCGATCCGCTCGCGGTTGTCGACCATCACCTGGCGGTGGGCCCGCAGCTGCCCGGTCAGGTCCAGCAGGCCGGCGGCGAGGTAGTCGACGTTGATCTCGATCCCCAGCGCCAGCGGGCCGTCCGGGTTCAGCCCGACCGGCCGCGCCGGCCGGCCGACCCTGGCGCTCGGAGCCACGCCCTCGATGAGAATCCCCTGCGACAGCAGCGCATCGACCAGGCTGGACACTGTTGCCTTGGTGAGCCCGGTGCGCTGGGCAAGCTCGGCCCGCGAGCTGGCCGCGGTCGCCAGCGCCGTGGTGATCAGGCTGAGGTTGTGCCGGCGGACGGTCTGCTGGCCGGCCGGCGTGCCCGGGCTGGTCATCGCTGCCAGCGGCTCACGAACTTGCCGGCCGCCTCGGCGTAGCGCTCTCGCAGCCCGGCGGTCGGCGCTGCCTGGTAGCGGACCGGCGCACCCAGCGGCCAGGCCGGCGGCTGCGCCGATCCGCTGAGCACCCAGGCTGCCTGCCGGGCCGCACCATCGGCCACGTACTCCCCCGGCGCCGGCACGCTGACCGGCACGCCGAACACGGTCGCCGCGATCCGGCGCACCGCCTCGGACTGCGCAGCGCCGCCGATCAGCCGCACCCCCGCTATCGAAACCCCCTGCGCGGCAAGGGCATCCAGGCCATCGGCCAGCCCGCACAGCATGCCCTCGACCGCCGCCCGGGCCAGGTTGGCCGGGGTTGCGTTGGCCAGCGTCAGGCCGTGCAGCGCGCCGGTGGCGCCCGGCAGGTTGGGCGTGCGCTCGCCTTCGAGGTAGGGCAGCAGCACCAGGCCTTCGGCACCGGCGTCGCCCAACAGCGCCAGGTCACTGAGTTCGGCCAGCCCGACGCCGAGCAGCCGGGCGGCCGCGTCCAGCACCCGAGCGGCGTTGAGCGTGCACACCAGCGGCAGGAACGCCCCGGTCGCATCGGCGAAGCCGGCCACCAGCCCGGCCGGGTCGGCGGCCTGGGTGTCGCTGCGCGCGCAGGCCACGCCGGAGGTGCCGAGCGAGACCAGCACCTCGTCGCCGGCCTGCACCCCGAGCATCCCCGCGGCGTTGTCACCGGCTCCCGGGCCGATCAGGAAACCTCCGGTGTCATAAGCAACTTCTGCCGGCCCGGCGACCCTGGGCAGCACCGCCTGGTGGCCCAGGCCAGCCGCCAGCAGGTCCGTCCGGTAGCTGTTCGTCCGGCCGTCGAAGTAACCGGTGCCCGAGGCGTCCGAGCGGTCGGTGACCAGCGTGTCGATACCGCCGGCCCCGGCCAGCTGCCAGCTCAGCCAGTCGTGCGGCAGGCAGACCGCGGCGGTACGGTCCGCGCTGGCCGGCTCGTGCTCGGCGAGCCAGCGCAGCTTGGTCACCGTGAAGGCCGCCAGCGGCACGCTGCCGACCGCGTTCGCCCAGTATTGTGCGCCCTGTTCGGCAACCAGATCGGTGGCCGCCTGGGCTGATCGGGTGTCGTTCCAGAGCAACGCCGGACGGACCACCGCACCGTCGGAGTCCAAGCAGACCATGCCGTGCTGCTGACCGCCGACGCTCACCGCGCTGACGTCGGCCAGGCCGCCCGCGGCGGCCAGCGCCTGCTGCAGCGCGTCCCACCAGGCCTGCGGGGCGACCTCGGTGCCGTCCGGATGTGCCGCCCGGCCGTGCCGGACCAGCGCACCGGTCTCGGCATCGCGGATCACCACCTTGCAGGATTGGGTGGAGGAATCGATGCCGGCCACCAGTGGCCGGTTGGCTCGGTCGGCGGGCATGCTCAGCGGGCGCCCGTCAGGTGCTCCAGGGCGAGCTGGTTGAGCCGGACGAAGCCGTAGCCGCGCTCACCGGCGGCGTCCGGATCGAAGTCCTCGAACGCGGAGCGGTCGGCCAGCAGGTCGGCGTAGCCTTCGCCGGCGGCCAGCGTCGGCTCGGACAGCTCGGCGACCCGGGCATCGGCCAGCGCCTGCTGCACCTCCGGGTCGGCCCGAAACGCCGTCACCCGATCCTTGAGCAGCAGGTAGCTGCGCATGTTGGCTGAGGCGGACTGCCAGACCCCGTCGTAGTCCTCGGTGCGTGAGGGCTTGTAGTCGAAGTGCCGGGGCCCGGTGTAGGCGGGCGTGCCGTCCGGGCCGGCTGATTCGAGCAGGTCGACCAGGCCGAAGGCGTTCATCAGGTCACCGTGGCCGAAGACCAGATCCTGGTCGAACTTGATGCCACGCTGGCCGTTGAGGTCGATGTGGAACAGCTTGCCGTGCCAGAGCGCCTGCGAGGTCGAGTGCACGAAGTTCAGCCCGGCCATCTGCTCGTGCCCGACCTCGGGGTTGACGCCCACCAGCTCGGGCATCTGCAGCGACTGGATGAAGGCCAGCGCGTTGCCGACGGTCGGCAGCAGGATGTCACCGCGCGGCTCATTGGGCTTGGGCTCGATGGCGAACCGGATCTCATAGCCCCGGTCGGTGGCGTAGCCGGTGAGCACGTTCATCGCCTCGCGGTAGCGATCCAGCGCGGCCCGGACGTCCTTGGCGGTGTCGTACTCACTGCCCTCACGCCCGCCCCAGAGCACGAAGGTCTGCGCGCCCAGCTCGGCGGCCAGGTCGAGGTTGCGCAGCACCTTGCGCAGCGCGTAGCGGCGGACCGTCCGATCGTTGCTGGTGAAACCGCCGTCCTTGAACACCGGGTGGGTGAACAGGTTGGTGGTGATCATCGGCACCACCAGGCCGGTCGCCTCCAGCGCCTCGCGGAACCGGGTCAGCTGCTTGTCACGGTCGGCGGCCGAGGCCCCGAACGGGATCAGGTCGTCGTCGTGAAAGGTGATGCCGTACGCGCCGAGTTCGGCGAGCTTGTGCACGGCCTCGACGGCGTCCAGCGGCGCCCGGACCGCGTCGCCGAACGGGTCTCGACCCTGCCAGCCGATCGTCCAGAGTCCGAAGGAGAAGCGGTCGGCCTTGGTCGGCGTCGGCACGGACATCGCGGTACCTCTTTCAGCGGGTCTTCTGCACGTTTGTTTAATGGCTGAACTTATTATGGCAGACCGCGGCGGCGCTGACCACCCCGTCAGCTGTGAAAGCGGTAGCCGATGCCGGGTTCGGTGATCAGGTGCCGGGGCCGGCCGGGGTCGGCCTCGAGCTTGCGCCGCAGCTGGCCGAAGTGAAAGCGCAGGTAGCCGGACTCGTTGACGAACTGGGGGCCCCAGACCTCGGCCAGCAACTGGCGCTGGGTGACCAGCTGGCCCGGGTGGCGGATCAGGCGCTCCAGCAGTTGCCACTCGATCTTGGTCAGCCGCTGCTCGGTGCCGTCCGGCCCGGCGATCTGGTGCGCGGCCAGATCGACTTGCCAGTCCCCGATCCGGACCGGGGCCTGCTCGGTGACCGCGGCCGGGTCCAGCGCCGAGCGGCGGGCCACCGCCCGCATCCGGGCCATCAGCTCGGCCATCCCGAACGGTTTGGTCACGTAGTCATCGGCGCCGGCGTCCAGCGCACCCACCTTGTCCGCGCCGCCGATCCGGCCGGACAGCACGATGATCGGCGCGCTGCCGCTGGCCCGCAGCCCGTGGATCACCTCGACGCCGTCCATGTCGGGCAGGCCCAGATCCAGCAGCACCACGTCGGGCGGGAACTCCGCGGCCATCCGCAGCGCCGCCGCCCCGGTGTCGGCCGCGTGCACCTCATAGCGGCGGGCCCGCAGGTTCATCGTCAGCGCCTGGACCAGCTGCGGCTCGTCGTCGACCACCAGCACTCGCATGCCATCGATCCTCCCAGAGTCACTGGCCTGCGTGGTTGGATTGGGTATGGCGAACTCTCCGCGAGCCGGGCAGCCGGCCGGCCCAGCCGATCTCGTCGACGTGGCGGCGCTCAGCGCTGCCTACTACGACAACCACCCCGACGTCTCGGTGGTGGAGCAGCGGGTCAGCTTCGGCACCTCCGGGCATCGCGGCTCGTCACTGAGCACCACCTTCAACGAAGACCACATCGTGGCGACCAGCCAGGCGATCTGCGAGTACCGCGCGCGGCAGGGCATCGACGGCCCGCTCTACCTCGGCGCTGACACCCACGCGCTGTCCGAGCCGGCCACCCGCTCGGCGGTGGAGGTGTTCGCGGCCAACGACGTCCGGGTGCTGGTCGACTCCCGGGGTGGTTACACCCCGACCCCGGCGGTGTCGCGGGCCATCCTGGCCTACAACGGCAGCGGGCCGGCGCACCGTGCCGACGGCGTGGTGGTCACCCCGTCGCACAACCCGCCCGGTGACGGCGGCTTCAAGTACAACCCGCCGGACGGTGGCCCGGCCGGCACCGAGATCACCGGCTGGATCCAGGACCGGGCCAATGAGCTGCTGGCCGGTGGCCTGGTCGACGTTCACCGGGTGAGCTATGAGCGCGCCGTGGCCAGCGACCAGGTGGCCGGCTTCGACTTTCTGGACAGCTATGTCGCGGCGTTGCCGGGCGTGCTGAACCTGGCCGCGATCGCCGGGGCCGGCGTCCGGATCGGCGCCGACCCGCTCGGTGGGGCGTCGGTGGCCTACTGGGGTGAGATCGGCTCGCGCTACGGCCTGGACCTGACCGTGGTCAATCCCGACGTCGATCCGCAGTTCGGGTTCATGACGCTGGACGGGGACGGCAAGATCCGGATGGACTGCTCCTCGCCCTCGGCGATGGCCTCGCTGATCGCATGCCAGCATGATTTCGATATCGCGACCGGCAATGACACCGACTCCGACCGGCACGGCATCGTGA
>JBPCPA010000077.1:0-6014 GCA_050999655.1 Jatrophihabitans sp. | reverse complement strand
TTGCTGCTGTCCGAAGAGGCGCTGCTGGACGGCCTGTCGACGGCGCAGCGGGCCAGCCTGGCCGCCGGCCTGCGACGGCTGCTGATCCTGGCCGACACCACCCCGCGCTAACCACCGTTGGGGCAGGGCGGCTGGTCGCCCGTCTGGGGCGGGGCAGCACATAACGGTGGGCGTCCTGTCGTTGGTCGCAGATACCCTGTTGGCTGGCAAGCGTTCGCGTCGAAGGAGTGGCCATCTCAGTCGAACACGTCTCAGCCGAACACGTCTCAACCGAACACGGCGACAGCGTGGTCCACGGCGCCGGGCTGCTGATCGCCTTCGAGGGTGGCGACGGGGCCGGCAAGTCCAGCCAGGCCGTCCTGCTGGCGCAGGCGCTGGCGCTGCGGGAGATCGGCGTCCGGTTGACCGGTGAACCCGGCGGCACCGCCCTCGGCGTCCGGCTGCGCCGGCTGCTGCTGGAATCGGGCGAGCCGCTGTCCGCGCGTGCCGAGGCGCTGCTGTTCGCCGCGGACCGGGCCGAGCACGTGGCCGGCGTGATCGGCCCGGCCCTGGACCGTGGCGAGGTGGTGATCACCGACCGGTTCGTGGACTCCTCGCTTGCCTACCAGGGCGCCGGCCGCGGCCTGGCCGTCGAGGACCTCAAGCGGATTTCGCGGTGGGTGAGCGGTGACCTGGTGCCCGACCTCACCGTGCTGCTGGACATCGAACCTGAACGGGGCCTTGCCCGAATCCGCGGACCGGGCGCCGGCCCGGACCGCCTCGAAGCAGAGACGCTGGCCTTTCACCGAAGGGTCCGGGCCGGATTCCGGGCGCTGGCCGAAGCCGAGTCGAACCGGTACCTGGTGCTGGACGCCGACCGACCCGCCGACTACCTGGCCGCCGAGATCAGCGCTACCGTGATGCGCAGGCTCGAGGGCAGGGCCGCGCGCGACATCAGCTCACCAACCGCCGGGCAGGCAGACGGGACGCCAGCACCATGACCACCGTGTTCGACGCGCTGATCGGCCAGGATGCGGCGGTCCTCGAGCTGTCACGGGCCGCCCAGGCTGCCGCCGACGTGGCCGCCGGCCGGCCGGTGCAGCCAGGCGCGCTCACCCATGCCTGGCTGTTCACCGGTCCGGCGGGCTCCGGCCGTTCGGTGGCCGCCCGGGCGCTGGCCGCTGCCGTGCAGTGCGACAACGCCGAACCAGGTCTGATCGGCGGTGACGCCGGCCCGACCGAGCCCGGCTGCGGGCATTGCTCGTCCTGCCGGTCGGTGCTGGCCGGTAGCCATCCCGACGTCCGTTCGGTGGTGCCCGAAGGGCTGTCCATCGGGGTCGGTGAGATGCGCGCGGTGGTCGGCCTGTCGGCCCGCCGGCCCTCGCTCGGTCGCTGGCAGGTGGTGGTGATCGAGGACGCCGACCGGCTCACCGAGGGGGCGGCCAACGCGCTGCTCAAGGCCATCGAGGAGCCGTCGGAGCGCACCATGTTCCTGCTCTGCGCGCCCTCGACCCATCCCGACGATGTGATCGTGACGATCCGCTCGCGCTGCCGGGTGGTCAGCCTGCGAATCCCGCCGGCCACCGCTATCGCCCGGGTGCTGGTCGCCGACGGCATCGAGCCGGCCGCCGCGGACTGGGCGGCGCAGGCCTCGCAGGGCCATGTCGGACGGGCCCGGCGGCTTGCCCGGGACGGCGAGGCCAGGCAGCGGCGGGCGGCGGTGCTGGCCATCCCGGCCCAGCTGACCTCGTTGAACGCCTGCTTCGAGGCGGCCGATCACCTGGTTCGGGCGGCCGAGGCCGAGGCGCGCGCGCTGACCGATGACCTGGACTCGCACGAGACCGAGGACCTGAAGGTGGCGATGGGCGCCGGTGGCACCGGCAAGGGCGCCGCGGGCGCCAGCCGCGGCAGCGCCGGGGTGTTGAAGGATCTGGAGCGCCGCCAGAAGTCGCGGGCCACCCGGTTGCAACGCGATGCCCTGGATCGCGCGCTGGTCGATCTGGCCAGCTTCTACCGTGACGTGTTGCTGGTGCAGGCCGGCTCGCAGGTGCTGGCCGCGCACCCGGACTTCGCCGCCGACATCAGCACCGTGGCGCGCTCGATGGACCAGGCCGGCACGCTGGGCCGGTTGGACGAGGTGCTGGCCTGCCGGACCGCGATCGAGCTGAACGTCAAACCCAAGATTGCCGTCGAGGCGATGACGGCCGCCCTCCGGCTGCCCTGAGCGCGGCCCGGTCTAGTCTCGGGCCATGGCGCTGATCTGCGCGGTCACCTTCACCGACCGGGGCCGGCTGTACTACGCCGACCCGGGCTCGCTCAGCCTGTCGGTGGGCGATCACGTCCAGTACCCGACCGAGGACGGTCCCGAGGTGGCCCAGGTGATGTGGGCGCCGCAGTGGACCTCCGAAGAGATCGGCGGCCTGCCGGTGCTGCAGGGCCTGGCCAGCCAGCAGGATCTGCAGGCGCTGGCCGACAGCCGGCAGCGACGGGCGGCCGGCCGGGTGGCGGCCAAGCGGTTGATCCGCGAGCACAAGCTGCCGATGAAGGTGCTCGGCGTCGATCACGTGCTGTCGGCCAACCGGACAGTCATCTACTTCTCCGCGCCGCACCGGGTGGATTTTCGGGCGCTGGTCCGCGATCTCGGCGCCACCCTCAAGGGCCGGGTGGAGCTGCGGCAACTGTCGGCGCGCGACGAGGCCAGGGTGGTCGGCGGCATCGGTTCGTGCGGGCGCGAGCTGTGCTGCTCGACGTTCCTGGTGGACTTCGAGCCGGTGTCGGTGCGGATGGCCAAGGACCAGGATCTGCCGCTGAACCCGCTGCGGATCTCCGGTGCCTGCGGCCGGTTGATGTGCTGCCTGAAGTACGAGCACCCGCTCTATCAGGACTTCGCGGCGAACGCGCCACCGATCGGCTCGTGCGTCTCGACCCCGCAGGGCGAGGCGACGGTGGTCGGGCATTCGGTGCCGGGTGACTCGGTGGTGTTGCGGATGAACGCCGATGGCCGCCGGTCCAGCTGCGCGATGGCCGCCGTCTGCTCCTCGCGCAAGGCGCACGACACCTTCTACGGTGACGGCACGGTCGGCTCGGCGGTGGCGAGTCCGGCCGGCTCAGGCGGGCCGGCTGCGGAAGACCCATCCGCGTAGGAGGACGAATCGCAGGGCGGTCGCAGCCAGATTGGCGGCGATCAGCACGCTCAGTTCCAGGCCGCGGTGCGGATCCGGTTGCAGCGCGTGCAGGCTGGCCAGCGCACCGCTGGTCAGTGCCAGGCCGAGGCCGAGGACGACCAGGCCCTGGCTCTGGTGCAGGCCGGCTTTGGCTCGTCCGGTAATGCCGAAAGTCAATCGACGGTTGGCCGCGGTGTTGGCCACCGCGGTGACCAGCAGCGCGACCAGGTTGGCGCCCTGCGCGCCCAGGTCACCGCGGGTGGCGGTGAACAGCAGCAGGTAGGCCAGGGTGCTGAGCACGCCGATCGCCGCGAATCGGACGAGCTGGCGCAGCAGGCCGGGCGGTACGTCCGGTGCGCTGGGCGTCAGCGGGTGCCGGCCCAGTTGCGCGCGCACCTCGGTCAGCGGCAGCGCCCCGGTGGCCAGCGCCCGGCCGACTCGCGCCACCCCCTTGAGGTCGGCGATCGCGGTCGCCACGATGTCGACCCGTGAATCCGGGTCGTCCACCCAGTCGACCGGCACCTCGTGGATGCGCAGGCCGACCCGTTCGGCCAGCACCAGCAGTTCGGTGTCGAAGAACCAGCCGGTGTCCTGCACCAGCGGCAGCAACTGCCGCCCGACATCGGCCCGGATCGCCTTGAAGCCGCACTGCGCGTCGGAGAACCTGGTGAACAGCGTGCTGCGCAGGATAAGGTTGTAGCAGCGGGAGATCAGCTCGCGCTTGGTGCCGCGAATCACCCGGCTGTGCCAGGCCAGCCGCGAGCCGATCGCCAGGTCGGAGTGGCCCGAGATCAGCGGCGCCACCAGCGGCAGCAGCGCGTTGAGATCGGTCGACATGTCGACGTCGAGGTAGGCGACGACGTCCGCCTGCGATGCGAGCCAGACCGTGCTCAGCGCCCGGCCGCGACCCTTCTGCTCCAGCCGGACGTAGTGGACGTCGTCCAGCTCGCGGGTGAGCCGCAACGCCTCCAGCGGGGTCGCGTCGGTGCTGGCGTTGTCAGCGATGGTGATCACGAACTGGTAGGGAAAGTTGCGCGCCAGGTGCGCGTGCAGCCGGCGAACACAGCGCGCCAGGTCGGCCTGTTCGTTGTAGACCGGCACGGTCACATCCAGGGTGAGCCGCGAGGTCGCGGGCCGGCCGCCGATGTCCTGTGGCTGTACGAGCGAGGTCATGCATTCAGAATCCGGCCACGGGCTGGCGGGTCGTTGTGGCCAGCCTGTGCGATTGCTTGGAGAGATCGACGGTCTTACCCGGGCACCCCAACCGGACGCGATCAGCCCCGGCTACTGGGAATGCGCCGTGGGCCGGCCCTCGCCGTAACGGGTGGGTGCTCATCCGGCGCTCGGCCTGCGGCGGTCTTCAATCCGAGTCGGCGTCGGGGAATCGGTAGCGTTCGTAGATCACGCGTGAGCCGAACGCTCTGGTCTCGATCAGGTCGAGAGGAATGTCCTCGGTGACGGCTGGCAGGTACGGCGTGCCACCACCGACCACGATCGGAATGCGGAAGATGCGCAGCTCATCGACCAGGCCGAGGTCGATCGCTGCCGCGGCGAGAGCGGCGCCGCCGATCTCGATGTCCTTGTCGGTCGCCCCGAGCGCCATGGCGACCTCCTCGGCCACCGCTGAGTCGGCGAGCCGGGCGTTTCCCCGGACGCTGTCGAGTGTGCGGCTGAATACGACCTTCGGGAGGGCAGACCAGACGTCGGCGAATTCGGTCCCGAGCTCAGTGCCGCGCAGCGATGGATCCGTTTCCCACGGCAGCATCGTTTCATAGAGCCTGCGGCCGCAGAGGTGCGCACCGAGCTCGCGCACTCGCGCGAGGTGGAACGCAAAGAGCTCCTCGCTCGGTGCGGTCCATCCGAACACGCCAGCGCGGTCGGCGATGTAGCCGTCCACGGAAACGCTCATCGAGTAGATCAGCACCGCACGATCCTAATCCGCCCGCCGCGAGTAGGTGTCTGCGCACGTGGACGCCTCAAAGTTCTCAGTCTTCACCCGTACGTCGGCTCCTGAGGCCATCCCTGGGGGCTGTCCTCCCAGTCCTGCTGGCGACCGTAGGCGGTGCGATCCATGATGTGCGCCACGGGCAGGATCGCCTCGGTGCCACGAGCGGTCGTCATGTAGGTCAGGAAAGGCTTGCCGTCCTTGACCAAATAGTAGGAGTAACCGGGCAGCTGTCCTTCGTTTCCCTGCTCGTTGGTCTGCGTCCATCCCCAGTCGTAGTGGTAGGAGGTGTCGAACGAGGAGACCCAGAGGTGTGTCCAGCCACGCTTGGCGCGCCACCCATCCAGCTTCTCGATCGTGGCTTGGGACACCATCGCGAACGCGATGCCCTCCGCCGCCAGCCGCTCCATGTTGGCCGGCAGGTTGTCGACCGCCCACGTGCAACTCGGACACCCCTCGTCCCAGTCAGGATCGAACATCACGTTCTGCACCAGGAGCAGGTATTTGTCCCCGAACAACTCCGTCAGCCTCACCGGGCCGTCCGGGCCGGTGAAGGAGTAGTCCGTCACCTCGACCATGGGAAGACGGCGACGGCTCGCCGCGACCCGGTCGTTGTGTCGGGTGACCTCTTTCTCCACCGAGACCTGCTCCGCCAGCGCGGCGTCGAAGCGTGCTCTGTCTACGACTGCGGGAGTGGCCTGTGGCAGGTCGAGCTTGGTCATCCGGACTCCTCTTGGTTGTGCTCATGATGCTCCATCCGTGGGATGACCTCCACCGGCCAGAGCTCGGAGGTCGGCGTTCGGACTCACCTGCCCGATCCTCGCTTGTGACAGCAGTGGCAAAGCCCGGGAGCGCCCGCCAGGGAGGCAGGGCCTGAACGGTGGTGCCAGGGGGTTGCGAAGGCCCAAACGGGCGGGTTGGGTAAG
>JBPCPA010000043.1:0-6557 GCA_050999655.1 Jatrophihabitans sp. | reverse complement strand
TCCGCGGCCGCCGACCAAGACTGACCAACAACCAGCAAGGGGGTTCATTTTCCGTCGGCGCTGAGGGGTTCAGATTAGATCGGCATTGACACAAGCGGCAGCGGCGACTGTCCGGTGTCGATGAGGTTGTGTTGTCGCTTTATGCGAAGGGGTTGACGACCGGAGAGATTTCGGCGCACTTCGCGGAGATCTACGGTGCGTCGGTGTCGAAGGAGACGATCTCGCGGATCACTGACAAGGTCCTGGAGGAGATGCAGGACTGGTCGGTGCGTCCGCTGGATTCGACCTACGCGGCGATCTTCATTGACGCGATCGTGGTGAAGGTCCGCGACGGCCAAGTCGCGAACAGGCCGTTCTACGCGGCGATCGGGGTCAGTTTGGCGGGCGAGCGCGACACTCTCGGGCTCTGGGCCGGCACCGGTGGTGAGGGTGCGAAGTTCTGGATGAGCGTCCTGGCGAGTTACGCAACCGCGGGGTCAAGGACACGTTCTTCGTGGTCTGCGACGGCCTCAAAGGACTACCCGAGGTCGTCAGCAATGTCTGGCCGCAGGCGATCGTGCAGACCTGCATCATCCATCTGATCCGCAACACCTTCCGGCTCACGTCGCGGCATTACTGGGATGAGATCAAGCGCGATATCAAGCCGATCTACACGGCCGTCAACGCCACCGCTGCCAGAGCGGCATTCGACGACCTGGCCGAGAAGTGGGGCCAGCGCTACCCGGCGGTGGTCCGGCTTTGGGACAACGCCTGGGCGGAGTTCATTCCGTTCCTGGACTACGACCTGGAGATCCGCACGGTCATCTGCAGCACCAACGCGATCGAGTCGCTCAACGCCCGGTACCGGCGGGCGATCAAGGCCCGAGGTCACTTCCCGACGGAGCAGGCCGCGTTGAAGTGTCTCTATCTCGTGACCCGATCACTGGACCCGACCGGCGCTGGGCGGGCACGATGGACCATGCGTTGGAAGCCTGCTCTCAACGCGTTCGCGATTACCTTCGCCGACCGATTCCCGGCCGCCGAAGACTACTGATGAAACCGCCGGAAACACCTTTAGCGATACAGACCCGTCGACACCCGCGGGCTGTCGGATTGGCACACGCACCCAGAATTGTCGGGCAGCCAGGGCGAGGAGAGAAGGTCACTGATGGACGACGCCGACCGGGTCAAGGACGGGTTGAACTCGGCGATGAGCGGGGTTGAGCGGGGTCGGGCTGTGGCGGATCGGTTGTGTGTGGCGTGCGTGGAGTTGTTGGGCGTGGACGGTGCGGCGTTGTCGGTGATGTATGAGGGAACGTTGAGCCGCTCCTTCGGTGCGAGCAGCGCGGCCAGCCGGGAGCTGGATGAGTTGCAGTTCGTGCTCGGCGAAGGCCCCTGTTTGGCGGCGGTGTCTAGCGGCGCACCGGTGCTGGCACCTGATCTGAACGATGGTGCGGCCGTGCGGTGGCCGGGGTTCGCCGAGGCCGCGGTCGCCCGCGGTGTGCGTGCGGTGTTCGCGCTGCCGGTGACGGTGGCCAGCGTGCAGGTTGGGGCGTTGGACTTGTATCGCAACGAGCCGGGTGAGCTCGACGCGGCGGGTCTGGCGGGTGCCTTGGTGGCGGCGGAGTTGGCGGCATTGCCGCTGCTGGATCTGATGGGCGTCGATCTGAACGCGGCGGTGACGGATGAGACGAGCACGGCGTGGGAGGAGCTGTCCGCGCTGACCCGGGTCGAGGTGTATCAGGCGGCGGGGATGCTGATCGCCCAGCTGGGCGTGTCGCCGGCTGAGGCGTTGGTGCGGCTGCGGGGGTACGCCTTCGCCCAGGACTTGAGCGCGAGTGAGGTCGCGTGGCAGATCCTGGACCGGGAGCTGCGCCTGGATGATGACCGCCGCGACGGTAACGATTCCGCGGGCGACGGCCCGCCGCGTCCGGTGAGCGATGAGGACGGTGGGCTGTGATGGTTCAGGATCGGGAACGCGCGATCATCAGCTCGTTCATGGGCTTCGCTGATCGGCTGGTCGATGACTTCGACGTCCTGGACGTCACGGCTCAGCTCGCTGAGGACTGCGCGGCGCTGTTGGATGTGGCCGCGGCGGGACTGCTGCTGGCCGATGCGGGTGGGGTGCTGCATCTGCTGGCCGCTACCTCGCAGCAGGCGCGCAGCGTGGAGGTCTTTCAGCTGCAGCGCGAGGAGGGCCCGTGCCTGCAGTGCTACCGCACCGGTGTCGCGGTCAGCGTCAGTGATCTGGGCGAGGAAGCGGGGCGGTGGCCGCGGTTCGTCGCGGTGGCCCAGCAGCAAGGCTTCGCCTCGGTGCACGCGATCCCGATCCTGCTGCGTTCTCAGGTGCTGGGGGCGCTCGGGCTGTTCGGGACGACAGCGGGCGAGCTCAACGCTGAGGACCTGAACCTTGCCCAGTCCTTGGCGCATGTGGCCGCGATCGCGATCGCGCAGCAGAGCCAGGCCCGGCGTGATCTGCTGCCGGACCTGCAAGCGGCGGTCGCCGGGCACGGACTCCTCGAACTGGCCAAAGGGGTGCTGGCCGAGGTTCATGGCCTGGACATGGATGAAGCGTTCACCCGGCTGCGGTCGCACGCCCGTGAGCACCGTCAACCGTTGAGCGAGGTCGCGCGGCTGGTCGTGTCCGGCCCGCAACAGCTGCGCCAGCCGCTGCTGGCAGAGCTGGGGCGGTTCACCGCCGCCCAGGCTCGACCGACCCAGTCCTGACCGCGCCCCACCCGATGCACTGGCAGCCCGGCCGATAGGGGTCTGGAGTTCTATTCGGTGTTGGCTTTCCTGGCCCGGGCCCGGCGGACCGCTTCATCGACCGTATGTTGGGCGACGGTGACCAGTTTGACGTTCTCGCTTTGGCTGATCCGGCGTAGCCGGGCGAATGCCTCCTCCGCGGTGGCGCCGGTGCGGCTGCGTAGGATGCCGATGGCCTGGTCGATGACCGCGCGGCTACCCAGCGCGGCTTGAAGGTGGGCGGCCTGGGTCTGGGCCTGGGCCAGCACCTGAGCGTTGTGCACCGCCGCGGCTGCCGGCGCCGCGAACAGCTGCCCCAGCTGGACGGCGTGCTCGTCGAAGGCATCCTTGGCGCGGGAGTAAACGTTCAACGCCCCGATGACCGTGTCACCGGCCAGGATCAACGGCAGCGACAACACGCTGTGCACCCCGAGGCGTCCCGCTCGCGGACCAAAACGAGGCCACCTCCTATCCCCACCGAGGGACCCTGACCAGACCGGCCCAGCCTCCAGCGCCGCAGTGATGCAGGGACCCTCGTCTACCATTTCGTACTGGATCGCGTCGATCTGGCTAGCGAGCTCAGCGCTGGCACCGAGGGACTGCACCACGTGCTCCACTTTGCCCGCTTGAAGCAGCGTGGCTCCGGCGACGTCGGCGCCCGGGATCGCCAACACCGCCGCCGACGCGACCCGGGTGAGCAATTCCTCCAACGACAAGGACCCGGCCACAATCGCGGTCAGCTCACTCACCGCCGAGCTCAGGTCAGTATCGTCAGCCGCTGTCTGCACTGGGGTGAGCACCTGCGATGCGGGTGCTGCCTCGGCGCCGCCGGTGTCGGGGTCGCTCTGGGTCGGATCGGTCATCGTTGTCCCGCTCGGATCATGAGGCCGCTGGGCGCGGCCGAGACAAGTTAAGCACGCGCGGCCGCCCCAGGCCCGACAGTGCCGCCGCGCCGCTCGACACCTCTCGGCGAGATGTCCGAGCGTGCTCGTGTGGACGGAGACCAGTGCCAACGCCTATCCTCAGAGGCGGTTGAGACGCAGCCCGTCCATACCGATGCCCGCCGCTACCGGCCGCGGGCATCGGGAGCCTTCGGCTCAGATCCTGGATGTCGTTCGGTGCACCCTCCGCTTGGAGACATCATCGTGACCCAGTCCCACCCCGTACCCGTCAGCGCGCCCCCGTCGTCGCCGAGCGGCGCCGGGCGCGACCTCGCCCGGCTCGCTCAGGCGATGGACCATCTAATCGCCTCGGCCGAGCCGGCCGTCGTGTTCTCCAGCCTGGCCCGCCTGTGCGTGCCCGCGTTCAGCGACCGCTGCATCATCGATCTCGCCGAAGACGACAACGCCGCCTACCGGATCGACTACCCCGCCGGCGGCCCTACCCCAGCCGTCCCCAGCGCTGACCCAGCGTGCCTGCGGACCCGGGTCACCGCCACACCAGGCACCGCCCAGCAGCCCTATTCCGCCGAGGTGAGCCACAGCTGGGATCACTACACCCCCAGCGATGCCGATGCCGCGATCGCCCAGCTGCTGGTTACCCGCGCCGTTACGGCCATCGACCGAGAACGACTCGACGACATCGCCCGGCACGCCCTCGACCAAGCCGCGAACCTGCAGATCGCACTGACCAGCAACCGCCAGATCGGCACCGCCCTGGGCATCCTCATGGCCAACCACAAAATCACCGACACCGCCGCGTTCACCCTGCTCCGCACCACCAGCCAACGCACCCACCGCAAACTGCGCGACATCGCCGACGACGTCGTCCAGGCCGGCTGCCTGGACCCCCGGATCAGCTGAGCCCGCACACTTCGTCCGCCTGCGCGGCCCGCGAGATCGGCCCCGGGCCCGCCCGCAAGCCTCAGTCATCACTCGGGTCAAGCAGTGAAGGAGTTTCCGATGGGTCATAGCCGCATTACCGTGATCCGGTCCCTGCGCGACCTAGGCGGCGCTGCGTGGTTAGGCGGGGCTCGGGCGCGCCGGCTACCTCTTGGTCCAGGTCAGCGCCTACCTCTGGGCGCCACCCTGGTTGACGGGCGCCGGGTGGGGTCGATCACGGCGACCGGCAACTCGAACTCCGAACGACAGCGATTGCAACACCGCGATATCGATGCATTCATGGACCTCTACGACGAGATCGCACCCTTGGCCTACGGCTACGCCCTGCGCGTGACTCACTCGGAGGATCACGCAAGCGCCGCGATCTGCGATGCATTCCTCTCCGCCTGCCGCAATCCGACTATCTTCGCTGACCCACGGCCGCCCGTTCCCTTCGGCATGCTTCTGCACCTCCACCGACATCTCAGCACACTAGACACGCCGATATAAGGGAATATCGGCGCACACTCGTCTAGGTTGAGCGTCATGGCACCCACGACCACCGCACGCCCACGGAAGCGCCCCACTCCCCAGCCCCTGCCGTCGGTCGCGGAGCTGGCCGAGCAGTGGCTGACGGCCAAGCGGGCGCTCGAGTCGGCAGGTCAGGCCGCCAAGGGACACAGCGACCGAGCCCGGCGCGCCGATCTGGCCCGGTGGGGGCGCCTGCTCACCGACACACAACACGGCACCGTTGACGAGGACACGGGATTAGACGTGACTACGGACCTCGCGGCGGTCACGCTGTCGGACTTGGGCACCGACCAACTGGTCGCTGCGGTCGCGGCGGCGAAGAAGGCGTGGAGTGACGCGACGGTGGCGCGGATGCTGTCCACGATGCGTGGCTTCACCCGTTGGCTGACCCGCCGGCAACTACTGGCCGTTGACCCGTGTGACAGCGAGCTGTTGCGGGTGTCTGCCCGGGCTCAGCGGCGTCCGCGTGCGGTCGAGGAGACCGACGTTGAGGCGATGGTCACGGCGGCATTAGTGGAGCCGACGGGGCGGCAGCAGATGTTCTGGCCGGCCCGTGACGTGGCGTTGCTGCGGTTCCTGGCCGGCACCGGCGCCCGGGCCGAGGAGATCTGCGGTGCCACCATCGGCGAGATCGACCGGCGGCCTGAACGGCCGATCTGGCGGGTTGGGCGTTCTAAGGGCGGCAAGCAACGCGACGTCCCGCTGCGCCGCGACACGGTCGAGGCCATCGATCGTTGGCTCGAGGCTCGCACGGTGACACTGCCTGGCCGCGCGCCCGGTCGGGCTGCTCCGCTGTTCGTGCGCACCGACGGCACGCCGTTGACCGAGCGAACTCTGGACCGGCTGCTGCGGGCGATCGCGCTGCGCGCCGCGGTCGGGCTGCCCGCCGGCGCGGCGGCGCACGCGTTTCTGCACCACTACGGCGTCACCCTCGCGCTGCGCGGCGTCCCGCAGCCGGCGATCAGCCAGCTGATGGGCCACGCCGACCCCCGCACCACCGCGATCTACACCACCGTCGCGGCCTCGGCGCTGATCGGGGTCCTGGACGACGCCGGGCTGCTGTAGTGGCGGCGGCCGAGCGCGGTGTCGGCTTCGCGGTGGACAAGATCGCGCTGTGGGGCCGCGACGCATGCGACCCCACCCCGGAACAACTCACCCGCTACTTCCACCTCTCCCCCACCGACGTTGGGCACGCGCGTCGGCGGCGTAGCCCCGCGACCCAACTCGGCTACGGCGTCCAGTTGGGCACCGTCCGCTTCCTCGGCACGTTCACCGCTGTCGCCGGCACGCCGCGATCAGTCATCGTCGAGGTCGCCCGGCAGCTGGACCTCGACCCAAGCCAGTGGACCGACTATCTCGTCTCCCGGGCACGGGAGATCCATCAGGTCGACATCCGCCTCGAGCACGGCTATCACGTCTTCGGGCAGGACACCGCGCACGTCGCCTTCCTTCGGTGGCTGTGGGACCGGGCATGGACCGCCG
>JBPCPA010000034.1:0-3675 GCA_050999655.1 Jatrophihabitans sp. | reverse complement strand
GCGATTCCCCGCCCACCGCTCGCTCCAGCTTCTAGGCCGAGCGCGAGGGCAGCGCGTCTCGATTGGTGAGCAGCGCTGCCACCCGGTTGGCCTGTGCCGCCGAACCGGCCGGTCCGAACTCGACCTCCAGTTCCCGCCAGCGCTTGGAGCCGCTGTCACCGGCCGTCGAGCTGGCCCGGACCTCGTCATCGGCGACCTCGAGAACGCGGCGCCCACCTTCCAGCAGCCGGTACCGGGTGCGGGTCACCCGCACGGTCGCCAGCGCCCGCACCTGAGCGCTGCCGAGCCACGGACCGAGCAGCTCGCGCAGCTCGTCGGGCAACTCCTCGGCTTCGTCCGGTCCGGCGGCCAGCGGCCAGCGCAGCTCGGTACGGAAGCCGGCTCCGGGCACCTTGAGCTGCCAGCCGGTATCGTCGTCGCCCACCCGGCGCCGCAGCGTCAGGTACGAGCGGAGCAGCGCCTGGTCGGGGGTGTCGTAGTAGGTGCTCACCAGTTCGACGGTGCTGGTCTGCACGGTGGCGCCCGGCTCGGCCGGGTCCGCTAGCTTGGCGGGATCGCCGAGGTCGAAGTCGGGGGCGACGTCGAACTTGGTCTCGATCTCGCGCTGGGTTTCGGCCACGCTTACTTTGTACCGTGTGATGGTAAACGGGCCGTCGCACGGTAGAAGGTAAGCGTCCGGCGTGGCCGTACCGGTACATGGCATGATGGGTGGGTTCGAGTGCGGTACCGGTGGCACCCTCTGGTGCCGGCGGACACTGTCCAGGGGGTGAATGGTCTCGACTTCGGCCGTCGAGATGGGTGAAGCGGGCCGAGGACCGCATTGCTGACCTCGTTAAAAAAGCGATGCAAACAAAAATAAGCGCCGATTCCAATCGCGCTGACTTCGTTCTCGCTGCCTAAACAGCGAAACGGGTCTGTCAGCCCGGGTTCGTCACCGGCCCGGATGCTGGCATCAGCTAGGTGACTCACCGTCCTGGCCGGTCGCGGGGCAGGACGGGACAACTCACAGCGACTGGGCCTGTCACACCGACTTGTGTGCGTGATCGGTGGGGCCGAGTAGAGGCACTGCACACTGCGCCCGGAGAATACCCATCAAAGCGACGAAGGACCCGGGTTCGATTCCCGGCACCTCCACCAAACAGGGTGTAATCACACCCGGTTCGATCGAATGGACGCGGTACCTACGGGTGCCGCGTCCATTCGGTTGTTGGACCATTGAGGGGCCAATGGATGGACGCGCCGCCTCAGGCGCTTCACGGTCATCGCCCACGGTTGCGCCGTTCTGGGCCAGGGTCACTGAGGCTCTTATGTCGTCGTCCGCGTTCGCGTTCGGCACCGACCGGTTCAGCACGGGATCGGCGAAGGCCCGCGAGCGAACGCGTCGCCGGTTGGCAGCGGCTAAGGCCGGGCCGGCCACGGTCGATACGTAGTGATCGTGGAGGAGTTGACGTCGACCGTTTTGTTCACCAGGCCGGGCAGGATGTGGCGTGACTGCGCTCGCGCGTACCGGATCGTCGTGGACGGCGAATCGGTAGGCAGTGTCCGGCCGCGCAGGACGCTACGAGCGGCGGTCCCGGCCGGAACGCACACCGTCCAGGCCCGGGTGAGCACCGCTGGCAGCAAGAAGTACCGCTTCAGCGCCAGCGCGGGCCAGGAATATACTTTCGAGGTAAGGCCGAACGGCTCCGCGTTGACCGCGTTTAGGCAGATATTCGGCTCGGAGTACATCCGGCTCACCCCGACCGGGCCGAACGTCAACGGCGGCTGGGATCAGGAGGTCGACCGCAGCCCCGTCGTCTCGGCTCGAACCTTGCTGTACTCCGGCCTGGTGCCGGGCCTGCTGGGCGCGCTCGGTGGGCCCTTCGGCGCCACCGCCGGCCAGCGGCTGCTCGGCATCGGCCTGGGTTTGGTCGCCGCGCTGCTCTGGACCGCGCTGGTTCGCAGCGGCCGGTTGCGGTCCAGGCGCCGCAACACGGCAGCGCCGGGCTGGCACGGTGCGCTCCGGCTCGTCCTCATCCTGCTGGCGGCGCTGATCGGCAGCCTCGTCCTGGCGCCAGGCCCGCAACCGCCGGTTGTCTTCGGCGTCGGGCTCTTCTTCTCCTGCTACGTCATCGCCATGATCATTGCTGTCTACCTGCAGAAGTGGTATCGATTGGCATCGGCTCGGGCGCGCTAGCAGTCACACCGCCAGCCACCGCAGCGTTCTGCTGGCACCGGCCCGGTTGCTCGTATTCCGTCGGCGCAGACACCACCGCGCTGTGTAAGAATCGGGCACGTGAGCACGACCAGCACCGCCGAGTCGCCGGCCACCGACCGCACCGCGCCACTCACCTTCGGCCAGATGTCGGTCTGGCGCGACATCGACAGCCTGCCTCGGGATCGGTGGCAGGAGGGCAATGTCTTTCACACCTTCGCGCTGCCCGAGCCGGTCTCGCGACGGCAGCTGTGCCAGGCGCTGACCCGGCTGGACGCCAAGCACGAGTCGCTGCGCACCGTCTATGAGGTGGCTGATCCGCAGCGGCCCCGCCAGCGGTTGCTGCCGCCGCGCCCGGTGACCGACGTCGAGGTCGCCGCCGGCCCGGACGCAGCCGAACGCGGCACCGCGTTGCAGAACCGGCCGTTCGACCTGACCGCCGATCGCCAGATCCGGGCATTGGGGATAGCCGAGGGGGAGCCGTCCGAAGATCCGGACGAGCCGAACCTGATAAGGGTCGCCCTGTGCGTGCACCACATCGCCTGCGACGGCTGGTCGCTGGGACTGTTGATGCTGGACCTGTTCGCCTTTCTCGGACTGGCCGGCGAGGAGTTGCCGCCGGCCCCGAACTCGCTGCTCGAGGTGGCCGAGGAGCAGCGCTCGGCACCGGTCTGGCAGGCCAAGCTCAAAGCCACCCAGCGGCACTTCCGGTTGGTGTACCAGGCTGAGGTGACCAGCTTCCGGCAGCGGGACCCCGCCGTCGGCGTGCTGCAGGTCGCGCTGGAGTCACACGCCCTGCTGGTTGCCGCGCAGGCGCTTGCGGACTCGGCCAAGGTGTCGGTCGCCTCGGTGTTCACCGCGGCGTTCCTGGACGCGGTCTCCGAGCAGTGCGAGCCGGGGCCGATCCGGATCGGGTTGATGACCTCCAACCGGTTCCTGGATCGCTGGCGCAACCAGGTGACCACCATGAACCAGCTGATTCCGATGGTCGTGCAGGCCGATCCGCAGGCCGATTTCGCCGACCGGCTCGCCAGCACCCAGGTCGCCACCATGCGCGCCTACCGGCTGGGCCTCTTCGATGTCGACCAGGTCACCCCGCACGCGCTCGGGCTGTCGGTGGCCCCGGGCCGGCTCAGCTCGCTGTGCATGATCAACACCGCCAACGGGGCGCCGCCGGAGTACCTCGCCCCGGAGCCGGCCGGCCAGCCGCCGCAGCTGCACTGGGAGCCGGTGTTCACCGCCATCTCGGCCGGCTGCTACCTGCGGGTGTTTCTCACCACCCAGGAATCGATCCGGCTGCGGTTGCGCACCGGCGGCCTGGCGCGCGAGGTCACCGAAGCCATCCTGCTGTCGAGCTACCAGCGGGTGTTGGAGGCCGTAGCGCGCTGAGCCGGCCGCGGGGGGCGCCCCCCAAACAGGGACACCCCGCCAACCCCCCTGTCCCCCCGCGCCCAACTCCTTTCTCCACACCCAAACCTACC
>JBPCPA010000255.1:0-21500 GCA_050999655.1 Jatrophihabitans sp. | reverse complement strand
CTGGAAGCTCTTCGTCGCCGTAGCGCTCGGCTTCGTCGTCCTCGCCCTGTTCCATGTGACCGGCTCGGTGGACACGAGCAACCTCGACCTGCGTGCCGGCGCCACCTGGTCCTTGCCGTGGTTCGCTGGCCTGTGCTTGATCAGCTACCTCGGCGACTTCCCGGCACACAGCAAGGGCGCCGGCAACACCGGCACCATCGGCTTCGGCTGGGGCTTCCTGATCCTGCTCGCGCTCAGCGCGTTCGTGTACTGGTTGGCCTTGGCGGTACGGCTGCCCAAGGAGCAGGTCGAGGCCAACATAGAGATGACCGTGGCCGAGGCCGCCGAGGAGGTCTCCGAACTGCGCGGCCCGCCGGCCTGATCGAACAGCGCCTGGAACGGCGACAGGCACTACCGGGAACCTCCGAACGCCGCCGGAGATCCACACGATGTACCTCGTAACCATCGCGATCGACTGGCCGACGCCGATGCTGTGTGAGCGTCGACCAGTCGGGATGGCGCTATTCAGCGTCCGGGATCGCTCCCGACCCGACCTGGCTGAGCGCGGCGTTGAGCGCCGCGAAGGTGATCGATCGCGCCGACGCGCTGCGGCGGTGGTTGCATGTCACAGCCCTCGCCAGCTCAGCCCCGGGTCTGGTAGTCGACGTAGGACACGGAGCTGCGCTGAGCGGGGTAGCACTGATGCGTGGAGGTCGCACCAATGCCGACGTAGGGACCGTACTGAGTGGAGCTGGTTCCGGAGAAGTTGTCAACGCATCTGACGACGACCCGAACCGTTCCGCTCCCACCGCTGCAGCTCGCCGAACCGGTCGTGCTATTCACCTTCTTGGTGTGGCATGAAATCGGTGTGGCCGACGCGGGCGCCGCTCCAACAGCAACACTCGCTGCTGCAATCAAGAACGAACCAGCAATAGCAGATAAGACTTGCCTTCTGTACATATTGGGCTCCCGCCTTGTCAAAATGAGCAACGACATACACTGTACATTATATCCAAAAAGATAGATTTCGGTCGCCGAGCGGCAGGGTTGCGCACCCTGCCCATTGTGAGGTCAGGGACCCAGGCAGCATCCTGGGTAGCTGCCGCATTCAACTTCATATGCCTGACAGCGTGCGATGCTTCCGACATGTCATTCGCGGGATTGCCGGTAGAGATGGTCAAAGGTGCGAACCTGGGACTGCGTGAGCTGGACGCCGAGCTGGGATCGGTCACCGTGGTTCTGGAGACGACCGAGGGGGACGAAGGCGATGTCGATCCAGACGTCAGCGTGTTGCTCCTCGCAACCGACGGTCGCGTACGGACGAATGACGATTTGGTCTTCTACAACCAGCGGGTAGCGCTGGACGGGGCGATTCATCTTCGCGACAAGGTGCGTACCGAGATCGATGACCGTCAGGTTCTGTTGGACACGGTTACGGTCAATCTTGATGACGTACCGAACGATGTCGAACGGATCGTGCTCGTTGCGAGCTTAGATTCGTCGCTTGAGATGTCATTCGGTGCTGCGGCCCACATGCGCATGCAAGTTCAGCGATCTTCTGACGCGCAGGATCTGGTGTCCTTCACGATCAGTGACGCGGCAGACGAGACAGCGCTCCTAGTCGGGGAGTTTTACCGTCGTGCCGGTCAATGGCGGATCAGAGCGATCGGTCAGGGCTACCGCGGCGGTCTCGCTGACCTTGCCACCGACTTTGGTGTCGAGATCGACCTAACATCGGCCGAGAGCGAAGCCGAGAGTGCCCCGAGTGAAGGTGGGGCACCGGAGTCGGCGTCCGAGGTTGTCAGCGAAGTCCCAGCCGAGGTACCTGACATCGGACAGCCCGACGGCAAGGACCTGCCCGGCCTGAGGCGTCTGTCGGTACGCCGACCTACGCGAGCACCGAAAATGCCCGCGGCATGGAACCGCAGCATCCCCACGGACGACGGCGATGATTGGAAACGCGCCCGGCTGTTCCCCGTCGCCGGGATTGGTGGAGCCGAGGAGCAAGAACAACGCGCGACCTCGGCCTTGCTTGCGGTCGCCTCGATAGTTAGAGAGTTCGGGCGATTGCTCGTGAATGCGATGGGTGGCCCGGTTGGTCTGATCGAAACGTACACGGAGGTGCGTTTCGGGCAAGACGAAAGGACGGTGCGCCCAGACGGAGTGCTGTGCAGCACTTGGGGGCAGCGGACATGGACCGCGCTGGTCGAGGTCAAGACCGCCGGCAAGCTCGCTTTGCCGCAGATTGACAGTTACGTCGAGGTCGCCCGCGCGAAGAGCTATGACGCCGTGATCATGATCAGCAACGAGTTGACTATGGGGCCGGACGAATACCCCGTAGACATCGATCGCCGCAAGCTCAAGAAGGTGACGTTGCGCCACATCGGCTGGGACGAGATCTGCGCCATGGTGACCCTCTGCCTAGACCACCGAGGTGTTGCCGACACCACCCAGCGCCGTGTGCTGGCAGAGTTCCTCCGCTACATGGACCACCCACGCTCAGGTGTGCAGGGCTTCACTGACATGGGCCAGCACTGGGTCAGAGTCCGCGACAGCGCCAAGAACAAGACGCTGCGTCCTGGGGACCGGGGAGCGGTCGAGGTCATAGACCACTTCGATCAACTAGTACGCCATATCGGTCTTGGCCTATCAGGGATGCTCGGAGCCGATGTCCAGACCCTACAGCCAGCCGGGATGGACGGTGCGTCGAGATGTCAGCAGTTCTCCGACTCCGGGGTGCTGTTTGCGTCCCTGCGAGTCCCCGGCGCGGTGGACGCCATGGTCGTCGGCATGGACGTGCGAACCGACAGGGTGAGCTGCAGCGTGAACCTCCCAGCTCCCCGCGAGGGTCGGAGGACAACCAGGGTCAACTGGCTACTGCGGCAACTCGAAGCGGCCCACGACACTCTCCGCGTCGAGGCACTGCTTGTGGGGGCCCGGGCGGGTTCGACCGCCGACAGCCTGAGGGCAATGCGAGCCGACCCGCAAGTCATTATCCCGAAAGACAACCGCGACATCCGAGCATTCCGGCTAACCCTCGACTTACCGATCGGCACCAAGCGAGAAACCGGTCGTGGGAGCGTGGTCGGCTCCATCGAGTCCGTCGTCTACCGCTTTTATGCCGAAGTACTCCAGCACCTGCAGCGCCCAACCTCGACGCGACCGCCGCGGATGCCGGCCCCGCCACCTGCATCGTGATCCTGTCCCGGCCGTTCGCCTGCAGCCGGCGTCGAGGCATTACTTGTGGGGCTGGCCACTGCTTGCTTCCGATCTGCTCAGCTGCCCGAAGCCCGCAGGATGTCGATGCCGCCGCGGACGACCGCGTCCACCGCCGGGCCGGTGGCGCCGAAACCGGTCCGGCGGACAATCCGCGCCGCGGCCAGCCAGGCCGGTGACTGGGTGCTCATAGCTGTTCATGGTGCGCCGCGATTGTTCGAGCAAGGTTCGACGACGTTTCGAAGCGAGGGAAGATCCGCCGCGGTGGCGGCCCCGTCCCGCCAGCCGCCGGCGGGTCAGCCGGCCAGCAGCGCGTCCAGCTTGGTGAACGAGCTGCCCCAGCCCTCGCGGGCCATGCCTTCCATCTGCTGCTCGTACGGGCCCTGGCGCAGCACCAGCCGGCACAGGCCGTCCTCGTCGTGAAACTCCACCCGCAGGCTCATGGTGCCGCCCTCCTGCACGCCGGCCACGCCCTCCCACTGCTCGCTGCCGACCAGCAACTCGTTCTCGATCACCTCGGTGAAGGTGGCATTGACCGGTGAGGACCAGCTCGGGTCGTTGTCGTTGACCATGGTGAACCGCTGGTGACCGCCCACCCGGGCGTCGATGTCGACGGTGTCGCGGGGCACCGAGAAGCCGATCGGGCCGAACCACTGCGTGACCTGGTCGGGGTCGATGAAGGCCTGGTAGACCAGCTCGCGCGGGGCATTGAAGAGCCGGG
This sequence comes from Jatrophihabitans sp., assembly GCA_050999655.1. Taxonomy (GTDB): domain Bacteria; phylum Actinomycetota; class Actinomycetes; order Mycobacteriales; family Jatrophihabitantaceae; genus Jatrophihabitans_A. Next base: position 17,584 of record JBPCPA010000255.1, on the reverse strand, counting down.
TGATGACCAGTTCGCTGCGGGTTGTCTCGTTCATGACTGGCTGCCTTTCGATTGGTCTCGGTCCTTGGAGAGGTCTCTGTCGGATTGTTGAAGGCGCTGCAGGTGGGCGTCCAGCCGGTCGAGGTTGGTGTCCCAGAACCTGCGGTAGGGCTCCATCCAGGCGGTGGCCTCGCGCAGCGGCTCGGCGCGCAGGCTGCTCGATCGCCATTGCGCCGACCGACTTCGGGTGATCAGGCCGGCCCGCTCCAGCACCTTCAGGTGCCGCGAGACGGCCGGCAGGCTGATCGGGAACGGCTCGGCGAGCTCGTTGACGGTGGCATCGGACTCGGCCAGCCGGACCAGGGTCGCCCGCCGGTTCGGGTCGGCCAACGCCGCGAAGATCCCGCTGAACCGGTCGGTTGCCATCTGTATTGAACCGTCCTGTTAATTGACTGACTCGTTAAATATGGCAGCGAGCAGGTGGGTTGTCAAGCCTCGCGGCTCAGCTGCCGACGGCCTGCAGGATCGGGTAGCCATCCACCACCGCCGACTGCCAGTAGTCGGTGCCCAGCACGCCGGCGATGCCGCCGGTCGGGTCGATCACCTCCGGCCGCTGGTAGAGCACCACCCAGCGCGGCCGGTCAGGGCCGGCCAGGTAGCCGCGCAGCTGGCCGACCGCGGCCGGGATGGCTTCGAGATTCGCCTGCCACAGATAGCGAAAGTCGGTGTGCAGGCCGGTGCTGTAGTACAGGTCTGCTGACGATACGAAGGCGTAGAGCTGGTCACCGGGACGGGCATGCGCGCGCAGCCACGGCGCGATATCCCGGTTGGCCAGCAGCCGGCCGTCCGGCACCGCGACCCGGTCGCGCCGGTCCGGGCTGTCGGCGCTCACCCGGACCGTCCAGGTTGCGGCCGGCAGGCAGGCCAGCATCGCCAGCGCGATCGCGAGCCGGGCCGGCACCGCCGCCAGGGCCAGTGCGCCGAGCAGGCAGAGCGGCCCGACCAGCTGCATCCAGTAATGCGGAAAGAAGAACACCCCGCCGAAGAATCCGGCCGTGGCGAAGGCCAGCCACAGCAAGGCGATCAGCTCTCGGCGCAGCAGCACGACCAGCAGGCCGGACGCGCCGAGCAGCCCCAGCGGCAGCAGGTCCGGCCACAGGTGCGGCACCCCGGCGGTGAGGTTGTGCCAGCGTCCGGACCAGCCGCCCCGGCTGCCGGCGCTGGTGTCGAGCCGGTAGCCGATGACGGCGAACCACCAGTCCTGCCAGGACGTCAGCGCGGCCTGCAACAGCGCCGCCCCGATCGGCAGCGCGGCCCCCAGGCACACCCGGGCCAGCCCGCGCAGCCGGCCGGCCAGCCAACCGATCACCAGCGCGGTGGCCAGGCCGTCGAAGCCGCTCTGCTTCATCAGCACCGCGACCGCACCCAGGACGCCGGCCGCGACCAGCAGGCCGGCCCGGTCCAGCCGGCGATACCAGAGCGCGGCGGCCACCGCGGCAGCCGAGAACGCCCCGGCGGCCAGCTCACCGTTGAACATGAAGCCCTGCAGGTGCGGGGCTGCGCCGACCACCGCGACCAGGAAGCCGGCGAACACGCCCGCTCGCGGGCCGGCCAGTGCCCAGCCGGCGGCGGCCACCGCCAGGGTGAGGATCGCGGCCAACCCGGCGGCGGCCAGGTGGATCAGCGCCGGCGATCGTCCCAGCGCGCTGACCAGCCGGTAGCTCAACATCAGCGCCTGTGGCCGGTCCACCCAGACCGGCCCGTACAACCGGCCGCCCGCCGCCCACTGCCGGGACAGGTAGGCATAGCCGCCCTCATCGGCGTCCAGTGGAACCACGAGCAGCGGCAGCCGGATCCCGATCGCCACGCACGCGGCGATACCGAGGTAGACCAGCGTGCGCAGCCGACCGGGGTCCCGAAAGGAGCGGGCAGGGCGGATGCGGATGGCTCCCTTCGGCGCCACGTCCGGGCCGGGCGCACCGGACGTCGCGCCGAGCCTAGCGCCGCCGGCAGGCACCGGCCGCCGCCGGCGAGCTGTGCCCGGCCGGGTCAGGATGGCTCGGCCGCGCGATCGTCCGGTATCGCCAGCGGTTGCTGTTCGGGCCGGCTGGTGCGCGGAATCCAGTACCAGACGATGGCGGCGGCGAGCAGCCCGAGGCCGCCGTTCGCGATCACCCCGGCGGCCAGGCCGGCCGCACCGGTGATGACCGACAGCAGCACCGGGCCGCTGCAGCCGCCGGTGTCGCCCAGCAGCCGCCAGACCCCAAGAAAGACCGGCCGGCCGTTGGTGGGGGCGAGGTCGGCACCCATCGTCGCCACCATGCCCGAGCCGATCCCGTTGCCGAAACCGAGCACCATCGAGACCAGCAGCAGGCGGGTGAAGCCGCCGGTCAGCGGCACCAGCATCAGGGCCGTGCCCATCAGCACCATCGACGGCACCGCCACCCAGCGCCGGCCGCGCCGGTCCATCACCTTGCCCGCCGGATAGAACACCGCCATGTCCAGCGCGCCGGCCAGGCCGTAGATCAGCGAGGTCGCGGTCGGCGACAGGTTCAGGTGCTCGGCCCACAGCGGGATCACCACCTGGCGCGAGGCGCGCACCGCGCTGATCAGGATCACCCCGATGCCGAGGGTGCCGAACACCCGGCCGTGCGAGCCGAGCACCATCCGCAGCGTGATTCCGGAATGGTCGGGCCCGTCCTGCTCGGCGTTGGCGATCAGATCCCGGGAGAACACCGCGATCAGGCCGGCGATGGCCGCGGCCAGCGCGCCCACCGCGTAGGCGGCGTGAATGCCGAACAGGTGGATCGCCGCGGCGCCGAGGAACGGGCCGATGAACACCCCGATCCGGGCCGAGCCGCCCAACGTCGACAGCGCGCGAGCCCGCATCGCCACCGGGACGGCCTCGGTCAGGTAGGACAGCCGGGCCAGGCTGAACACCGCGTTGGCGAAGCCCACCAGCAGCATCGCGCCGGCCAGCACCGCGACGTCCGGCGCCACCATCGCGATGAGCAGCGCGCCGGCGCTCACCCCGCCGGCCGCCATGATCGCGGTGCGCTCGCCGTAGCGGGTGGTGATGATCGCGGACGGGATGTTGCTGACCAGCGAGCCGACCCCGATCAGTGCCACCACCAGCGCGGCGGCGGCGACGCTCGCCCCCAGGCCGCGGGCCGTCAGCGCGACCACCGGCAGTACCGCACCCTCGGCCACGCCGAACATCAGCGCCGGTGCGAAGGCCGAGACCAGGATGGGACGCAGGCTGAAGCCCTGCTCGGCCTCGACGTCCACGCTGCTCTGCTCTGCCCGTCCGGTCTGCTGATGTGATCGTTGTGCCATCGAGGCTAGTCGCCGCTCGGCACCCGGCTGGCCTACCCGCAGCCCGCATAATGGTGCAAACTGCTCATAGACCCTGCTCGTCGAGGAGTGCCGATGCCCAGAACCCGCTCGATACCCGCAGTGAGCCTTGCCGTGCTGAGCCTTGCCGTGCTGGGCAGTGGTGGCCTGGCTGGTGGCGCGGCCGCCTCCCCCGGGCCGTTGACCGCCGGCTCGGTGTTCGACTCGATGAACGAGGCCCAGCGGGTCGGCCAACTGTTCATGATCGGCACGCCGGCCACCGGGCTCAGCAGCCAGAGCGCGACCGACATCGCCAGCTACCACGTGGGCAACGTGATCCTGACCGGACGCAGCACCGCCGGGGTCAGCGCGACCAGGTCGGTCAGCTCGTCGGTACAGGCCCAGGCCACCGCCTCGGCCACCCGCAGCGTGCCGGAGTTCGTCGCCACCGATCAGGAAGGCGGCCAGGTGCAGGTGCTCAAGGGCACCGGGTTCTCCACCATTCCGGCTGCCCTCACCCAGGGCGGCTACACCAGCGAGACCCTGCGAGCGGATGCCAAGATCTGGGGCGGCCAGCTCGCCGCGGCCGGTGTCAACCTCGATCTGGCCCCGGTGCTGGATACCGTGCCCAGTGCCGCGTTCGCCCCGCACAACCCGCCGATCGGCTACTACCAGCGCGAGTTCGGCTACGACCCGGCAACGGTCGCGGCCAAGGGGACGGCCTTCGCCCAGGGCCTGGCAGACGCCGGGGTGGACGCCTCGATCAAGCACTTCCCGGGCTTGGGGCGGGTCACCGCCAACCCCGACACCAGCTCCGGGGTGACCGATCCGACCACCACTCGTTATGACCCCTACCTTGCTCCGTACGCCAGCGCGGTCGCAGCCGGCGCACCGTTTCTGATGATGTCGACCGCCTACTACAGCCAGATCGACCCGGCCAGTCCGGCGGCGTTCTCGCCCACCGTCGTCAGCGACCTGGTGCGCGGCGATCTGGGCTTCAACGGCGTGGTGATCTCTGATGACCTCGGCCAGGCCGCCCAGGTGCAGGCCTGGGCGCCCGGCGACCGCGTGATCGACTTCATCCAGGCCGGCGGCGACCTGGTGCTCACCGTGGATCCCGCGGTGCTGCCGGCGATGTACAACGCGGTGCTCAACCGGGTGAACAGCGACCCGACCTTCCGGGCCCGGGTCGAGACCTCGGTGATGCGGGTGCTGACCGCTAAGCAGAACCGCGGCCTGATCTGAGCTGGTTGAGCCGGCAATCGCCGAGACCGGCCAGGAGCGGGCCGGGACACCCCGGCGGCGGGACTGCTCAGCCTTGACAAGAACTCTTTGCAAAGGCATCTTTGCATAGATGAAGCCCACCGGGCCGGGAGCGCCCCAGGCCATTGCCCGCAACGACCGCAAGCAGGTGGTGCTCACCGACGCCCGCCAGATGCGCGCGGTCGCGCATCCCACCCGGCTGGCGCTGATCGGGCTGCTGCGCAGGATCGGCCCACTGACCGCGACCGAGGCCGGCGAGCAACTCGGCGAGTCGTCCGGCTCGATGTCGTTTCACCTTCGCCAGCTGGCCAAGTACGGCCTGGTCGAAGAGACCGGCGAGGGCACCGGTCGGCGCAAACCGTGGCGCGCAACCGCCCAGTTCACGACCTGGTCGGCAACGCCGGACGATCCCGAACTCGGCGCGGCGACGACCCAGTTCAGCCGGTTGCTCGCCGCTCGCTACGCCGCCGCCGTGCAGGCCTGGATCGATCGTCAGGCCGACGAGACCGACGACTGGCGGACCGCCGCCCAGTTCGGTGACACCGTACTGTGGCTGACAGCCGACGAACTCGCCGAGCTCGGGCACAAGCTGACGGACCTGCTGCGCCCGTACGACGATCGGCTGACCGACCCGGACGAACGGCCGGCTGGCAGCAGGTTGGTCACCTGGCTGCATCTGAGCTTTCCGCACGAGCCGTCGTGAGGATTCCGGCGCTGTTGCATCAGGCGAACTTCCGTTCGTTCTTTCTCGGGCAGTCGGCCTCGATGCTCGGTGACCAGGTGTCGGTGCTGGCCATCCCGCTCACGGCTGTGCTGGTGCTGCATGCCGGGCCCGGCCAGCTCGGACTGCTCACGGCGGTGAGCCTGCTACCGAGCCTGCTGTTCTCGTTGCTGGCCGGCGCGCTCATCGACCGCCGGGGCAACCGCCGTCAGACGATGCTGGTCGCGGATTGGATCCGGGCGGCTGCGATGCTCAGCCTGCCCGTCGCCTACAGCCTGGACGTGCTGACCCTGGCCCAGCTCTACCTGGTCGCCTTCGTGGTCGGCACCCTGGACGTCGCCTTCTTCGTCTCCTACAACGCACTCATCGTCGCCCTGGTCGAACCGGGTGAGTACGTCGAGGCCAACGCCCTGCTCAACGGCAGCCGCTCGGTGGCCGGGGTGCTCGGACTCACGCTCGGCGGGTCGCTGGTTTCGCTGTTGAGCGCGCCCGGGGCGCTGCTGGTGGATGCGGTGAGCTTCGCGGTCAGCGGGCTGGGCATCGGCCGGGCCAAGGTGACGGAGCCGCCGCCGGAGTTCGCGTCCGGCAGTGGCATCGGGGCCGGGGCCCGCTACCTGGCGGGCAGCCCGGTAATCCGCACGATGCTGCTCTCGACCGCCTGGGTGAACCTGTTCACCTTTGTCGGCAACGCCATTCTGGTGCTGTACGCCACCAGGACGCTGCACCTGGGCCCCGGCCTGATCGGGTTGGCCTTCGGTGCGAGCGCTGTCGGCGGGGTGCTGGGCGCGCTGACGGCCACCCGGTTGGAAGGCCGGATCGGCCTCGGGCCGGCCTTCGTCGTCGGCTCGTTCCTGTTCCCGCTGCCGTTGCTGCTGGTGCCGCTGGCGCACGGGCCGCAGACGCTGGCGGTTGCCCTGCTGCTGACCAGCGAGTTCCTGAGCAGCCTCGGGGTCATCTGGCTCGATGTCACCAGCGGTGCGATCTTCGCGCAGCTGATCCCGAACGGCATGCGGGCGCGGGTGTCCGGGGCGTACCGGACGGTGAACTACGGCGTCCGTCCGGTCGGCGCGCTCATCGGTGGTGGCCTCGGCGAGGCGGTCGGGCTGCGGGCCACCATGTGGGTCTACGCCGTCGGTGCGTCCTGCGCCGGCCTGCCGTTGCTGCGCCGAGCCATCCTGGAGCTGCGCAGCGCCCCACGCCGGCAGCCTGCCGCAGAGCCGGCAGCCAAGCCGACAACAGGGCGGACAGCAGATCCAGCTCCGACAACAGCGCCGAACGGCGCGCCGCGCGGTGGTTAGTCGCGTTCCAGGCTGGCGCAGCTGGTCAGGCCGTAGCCGGTCAGGTAATCGGCGATGGTGCTGCTGTGATCCGGCACGGTGCTGAGCTCCTCGCCGTCCTCAGAGACCTTGGCCTCGTCCTTGGCGGTGCTGTCGGCGACCATCCGCTCGGCGATCGGCTTGATCGTGGCGAAGTCTGACTGCTCGACCGCGATCCACTTGCTGGTCAGCTCGGCCTTGTCGGCAGAGCGCCGGACGAGCACCTCGGCCTGGGTCAGGTAGGCCGGCAGGATGCGCAGCGTTCCGCTCAGGTTCGCCGCGATATTGGGGTAGTCGGTGAGCCCGGCCGGGGTGGGCAGTGCCTTGCGCTGGGCGTCGATGGCGCTGCACACGGCATTCATCCTGGCCAGAAAATCGGTCTTGCTCAGCGTTGAGGTGCTGTCGGTGCTGGGCAGCGCCGTCGGGAAGGAGCCCTTGTCCTTCGATGAGCTCGAACAGCCCGCCAGTCCGCTGGCTAGCAGGACGGCCGCGGCCAGGCACAGCACCCGGCGGCCGGTGGTGGTGGGCATCGCGGTTTCCCCCGTCGCGGCAAAGGTTCGCGCCCGGCGAGTCCAGGACACGCGGCCGACCGCCGAAGCGGACGAACCGGCTCAGACACTAGTCGGTCCGGCCAGGTCCCAGCCGGCCACGTTCATTCGGCGCCCCAGCTCCCGGTACCGGACCGGCTCGCCACACTCCGCGCACGTCCAGCGCCCCTGAAAGTCGTGATCATTGTGGCTGAAGGTGATCGGCGCCGCCGGCACCGCCCACCTGTCGCCCCATTGCCGCAGTGCCTGCAGCACCGGCGCCAGTTCCCTACCGGCTTCGGTCAGGTGGTAGTCCGAGCGGGCCGGCGCGTCCTGGTACTGGCGTCGCTCCAGCACGCCAGCCGCGACCAGCACCTTGAGCCGGGCCGCCAGCCGGTCCCGCGGGGCGCCGGTGTTGCGGGCGATCTCGGAGAAACGATGGTTGCCGAACATCACCTCGCGCACCGCCAGCATCGACCAGCGATCGCCGATCAACTCCAGCGCGGCAGCGACCGAGCACGGCCGGCCGGGCAACTCGCTGGGGTCGAGCCGGCTGTCGGTCACCTGCCAAGGTTTGCACATCAAACCAACTGGCGCTAGCGTGCCAGCATGACAGTTGGACAATCAAACCAACAATCTCGGGGACGTAGTCGAACGGTTCTGGTGGTGGTCATCGCCGCGGTCTTCATGACCAACCTGGACCTGTGGATCGTCAACGTGGCGCTGCCGGGGATCGGGGCCGGCTTCACCGGGGCCGGTGGCCCGCCCACCCTATCCAGCCTGTCCTGGGTGCTCAACGGCTACGCGGTGGCGCTGGCAGCGCTGCTGATCGTTGCTGGCCGACTCGGTGACCGGATCGGGCACCGACAGGTCTTTCTGGCCGGCATCGCGGTCTTCACGCTCGCCAGCGGCCTGTGCGCGCTCGCGCCGAACCTGCCGGTGCTGATCGTGGCCCGGGTACTACAGGGTGCCGGCGCGGCAGCCCAACTGCCCACCTCGCTGGCACTGATCCTGTCGGTGACCGCCGTTGAACGGCGGACCGCGGTGGCCCGGGGCTGGTCGGCCTCGGGCGCGCTGGCCGCGGCCTGTGGCCCGGTGTTCGGTGGCCTGCTGGTGGAGCAGAGCTGGCGGTGGGTCTTCGTGGTGAACCTGCCGATCGGGGTGGCGTCGCTGGTCCTCGGCTGGCGGCTGCTGCCACGCTCGCCGGGCCGGCACCGCGAGCCGTTGCCGGACCTGCTGGCGGCCGCCCTGATCACGCTGGCGGTCGGCGCGCTCACCGGTGCGTTGGTGCAGGCTCCGTCCTGGGGCTGGTCGGCACCGGCCACCATCGGCCTGCTGCTGGTGGCGCTGCTGGCCGGTGCCGGAGTGCTGCGTCGCTGCGCGGTGCACCGCCAACCGCTCTTCGAACTCGCGCTGTTCTCGGTGCGCGGTTTCGGTATCGCCAACGCGGCAACCTTCGTGTTCAGCGTGGGATTCTCGATCATGCTGCTATCCAACGTGCTGTGGTGCCAGGAGATCTGGCACTACTCGCCGGTGCGCACCGGGCTGGCCATGGCGCCCGGCCCGGCACTGGTGCCGATCGTGACGCTGCTGTCGGCGCGGGCGGTGCAGCGGCTCGGCTCCGGCCCGGTGGCGGTGGCCGGTTCGGCGCTGTTCGCGGCGTCCATGCTGTGGCGGGTCGGCGTGGTCAGTTCGGCGCCGGCCTACGCTCGCGACCTGCTGCCGAGCATGCTGCTGGGTGGCGCCGGGGTCGGCCTGGCGCTCGGCACCCTGATCGCGGCCGGTGTCACCTCACTGCCGCCGCAGCGCTCGGCAACCGGTTCGGCGATGGTCAACGCCGGCCGTCAGATCGCGGCAGCCGTCGGGGTGGCGATCCTGGTCAGCCTGCTCGGCGTCCGGATCGACTCCGCCAGCGTGCCCAGCTTCCGGATCGCCTGGCTGGTGGCCGCGGCGCTGGCAGTCGTCGCGGCCGGGCTGGCCGCCCGGTTGCGCATCCGTGCCGCCGAACCGCCGGCCACCGATCCGGACGCCGCGGCCGGGCCGGTGACCGCGCTGCCGGATCGGGCGACGGCAGGCGCATGATGGGTGCTGCGGCAGCCCGCCGATACCCATCATGCATTCGAAGGAGCCCAGCATGGCCGAGATCAGCACCGTTGCCGTGATCACCGCCAAGCCAGGCTCCGGCCCGGCGGTGGAAGCGGCGCTTCGAGAGCTGGCTGTGGCCACCCACGCCGAGCCGGACTGCATCCTCTACAGCCTGCAACGGGGTCTGGCCGATCCGAACGTCTTCGTGACCGTGGAGAAGTGGGTCTCCCAGGAAGCGCTGGACGCCCACCTGGCCTCGCCACACGTCGCGACCGCTCTGGGACTGGCCACCGAGCACTTGGGCGCCCCGCTACAGATCATCGCGACCGAGCCCCTAGACGCCGGTGACATCGCCAAGCGCAGCTACTGACCGGCTGGCGCAGGAGACCATGACCGAGACCGGATTCGCCTTGTTCGACACGGCAATCGGTTGCTGCGCGATTGCCTGGACGGCCGCCGGCATCTGCGACGTCCAGCTGCCCGAAGACAGCCCCCAGCGCACCCGGGCCGCCCTCGTCCGGCGTTACGGAGACAGCGCGGAGATCGAGCCACCGGCGCCGGCCCGAGCGGTGATCGACGGCATCGTGGCGCTGTTTCGGGGCGAGCCGGTGGACTTCGCCGAGGTGGCACTGGACCCGGCCGGCGTGCCGGAGTTCAACCAGCGGGTCTACCAGGTGGCCCGCACGATCGCTGCTGGATCGACCCTGTGCTACGGCGACATCGCGGTGCGGATCGGCCGGCCCGGCTCGGCCCGCGCGGTCGGTCGGGCACTCGGCGACAACCCCTACCCGATCCTGGTGCCGTGCCATCGGGTGCTGGCCGCTGACGGCAGCATGCACGGCTTCTCCGCGCCCGGTGGTATCGCGACCAAGCGCCGGATGCTGCAGATCGAGGGCGCGCTGCCGGCCGATGAGCCGACGCTGTTCTGACCGACGCCGCCCGTGAGAGCATCCGGGCATGACCTCCGGGGCCAGCGCGCTGTCGGTTGACGGCCTGGGAATGCGCCGCGGACACGGCCGGTGGATCTTTCGCGACGTCACCGTGCACCTGCGCCAGCGCGAGATCGTGGCGCTGAACGCCACCGCGGGCGGCGGCGCCTCGACCCTGCTGCAGGCCCTGGCCGGGGTGCTCGCGCCGACCCGGGGCACCGTCCGGTTCCGGCCGCCGGTGGTCGGCTTCGTCCCGCAGCACTTTCCGTCCAACCTGGCGATGAGCCCGGAGGACTACCTGAACTGGATCGGCCGGGTGCGCGGCATGCGCCCGGATGTACGCCAGCACCGGATCGCCGAACTGGTGCGGACCTTCGAACTCGGCCCGGCGGCCCGGCAGCGGCTCACCGCCCTGCCCGAGGGCGAGGCGCGCACCGTGCTGGGCCGGCGGCTGGCAATCATGCAGGCGCTACTGGACGAGCCGGCGCTGCTGATCCTGGACGACCCGTGGACCGTCGCCGACGCTCACCTGCGCGACATCCTGGCCAAGCGGGTGCTCGACCTGGCCGCGCGCGGGTGCCTGGTGATCTACAGCGGATCGGCGCCGGCCCTGCGTCCGAGCAGGTACCTGGTCCTGGCCGGTGGCACGTTGGCGGTGTCCGAGGCCGATCCGGCCCAGTCGGACAACTCCCGGATGCGGTTCGAGTTGACCGGCCACGGCAGCGCCCTGGACGGGTTGTCCGGGGTGATCGAGCAGCACCGCCATCCGGACGGCCTGGTGCTGACCGTCGAGCGGGCGCACAGCGATGAGCTGATCGGCCGGGTGATCGCCGCCGGTTGGTCGGTGCGCCGGGTGGAGCCGGGCCGATGATCGCCCTGGTTTGCTACCAGCTGGTCGAGTTCGGCCGCACCCGACGCTGGGTGGCGCTGCTGATCAGCTACCTGGTCTTCCTGCTGGCGTTCTATGTCCTGGTGGCCCGGGACTCCCCGGGCCGCTACGGTCCGGGCGCGCTGGCGGTGCTGGCGCTGGGCGTTGGTTCGGGCTGGACGCTGAACGCTGGCCGGGACAGCGCGCTGTGGCAGGTGATGGTGGTGGCCACCGGCAGCCTGGATCGGGCCCGGACGTCGCGGATCGTGCTGTCGCTCGTGGTGCTCTCGCCGCTGGTGGTGCTCTCGGCGGTGAGCGTCGCGGCCGGACGGCTGGCCGGGCACCATCCGTGGTCGGGACTGCTCGGGGTGTTGCTGGTGTACGGGGCGGTGGCCGGCCTGGGCACCGGCCTCGGCCTGCTGCTCGGCCGGCGCGGCACGGTGCGTTCGATCGGGCCGGCCACCGTGCTGGTGGATCTGGTGCTGCTCAGCATCCTGCTGCGCAGCGCGGGCTGAGGTTCGGCCGGATCGAAGCGGATTGTCGAGCCCGCCGCGCCCTAAACTGGCCCGATGGCAGTCGAACTGTTGCTGATCACCGGCAGCACCCGGGCCGGGTCCACCAACGGCGCCGCGCTGCGCACCGCCCAGGCGCTGGTGGCGGATGGGCTGCTGCCGGACGTGCGGGCCGAGTACTACGACGGGCTGTCCCGGTTGCCGCACTTCAACCCGGACGACGACGTCGAACCGTTGCCACCCGCAGTCGCCGACCTGCGGGCCCGGATCGGCGCGGCCGGCGCGCTGCTGTTCTGCACGCCGGAGTATGCCGGCGCGCTGCCCGGGACGTTGAAGAACCTGTTGGACTGGACCATCGGCGGCGGCGAGATGTCGGGCAAGCCGGTCGGCTGGCTGAACTGCTCCGATCGCGGTGCGGCCGGCGCCTACGCCGAACTGCGCACGGTGCTGGGGTACGCCGGCACGGTGCTGGTCGCTGATGGTTGCGCCGAGGTCACGGTGAGCCGCTCGGACCTCTCGCCGGCCGGTCTGGTCGAGGACCCGGCTCGCCGGCAGCAGATCCTGGCGGTGCTTGCCGCGCTGGCTCAGGCCGCCGGCACCTGACCGCGACCTGGTTCGATCCGCGACCGAGTCCACGTTCGGGTTCGGGTTCGACTCCGATTTCACAAGGTCAGCTCGCGATCAGCCCTGCCGCAGTCGGGGTGGCGGCGGCACCGGACTGCCCACCGCAAGCGCCTGCTCGTAACGGCGTGCCCAGTCGAGCAGGCCGAGCACGTCCAACCCGTGCGGCGCCCGGTCGACGGACGGTTCGATGTTGGCCGCGCCCCTGGCCAGCAGCGTCCGGGCACCGACCGGGTTGCCCCGGGCCGCATGGGTCATCCCGACCGCAAGCTGAGCCAGGCCGCGCCACAGCTGCTTGTCGTCCTCAGCGGCGGCCTTCCAGGCATCCTCCAACACCTCGTGCGCCTCGAACGGGCGTCCGGCATCGAGCAGGGTCTGGGCTTCGGTCAGCGACTCGGACGGGGTGCCACCGGTGACCGGTGGCCGGGGTGTCGGGGCGGGGCTGCCGTAGGGCAGCGGCCGACCGAGTTCGTCGCGGGGGCGGGCGTTGCGGGCCCGGCCCTGCTCGTCACGGTCGCGATCAGCAGCCATCCCCTGATCGTGCTCGGCGGGCCGGCGGGGCCGGTGAGTGGGGCCGACCGGCCAACGCCGTTGATTGAGAAAAATCTCACGAACGGTATTTCACATACCCAAGAGTCGGCTGAGATGGCACTTCGAGCGTGTCGCCGGGTCGGATCGAACTCATATCTGAGATAGCGTGTCACGCATGGTTGATGAAGTTGGCGCCACCAAGGACTCCAAGGACTACGCCCGCCGGGTCGGCACGCTGATCCGCGACTCACGCAAGAACCGTGGCTGGACCCAGTCCCAATTGGCCGAGACGCTCGGCACCTCGCAGAGCGCGATCAACCGGATCGAGCAGGGCAACCAGAACCTGAGCCTGGATTTGTTGACCCGGATCAGCGAGGCGCTGGATTCCGAGATCGTCTCGCTCGGCAGATCCGGCCCGCTGCACCTTCGGGTCGAGGGCGGCCGCAAGCTGTCGGGCAGCATCGACGTCAAGACCAGCAAGAACGCCGGGGTCGGCCTGCTGTGTGCCTCGCTGCTCAACGAGGGTCGTACGGTGCTGCGCAAGGTCGCTCGGATCGAAGAGGTGCACCGGATCATCGAGGTGCTCAACAGCATCGGGGTGAAGACCCGCTGGCTCAACAGCGACAACGACCTCGAGATCGTGCCGCCGGCCAGGCTCGACCTGGCCGCGCTGGATCTGGACGCCGCCCGGCGCACTCGCAGCATCATCATGTTCCTGGCCCCGCTGATGCACCACGAGAAGCAGTTCGAGCTGCCCTATGCCGGCGGCTGCGCGCTGGGCACCCGGACCGTAGAGCCGCACATGACCGCGCTGCGCCCGTTCGGGGTGCACGTCGAGGCGACCGCCGGCTCGTACCGGGTGGACGTGGACCCCAACACCCGGCCGGCCAGGCCCATCGTGCTGACCGAGCGCGGTGACACGGTAACCGAGAATGCCCTGATGGCTGCTGCCCGAAGTGCCGGTGAGACGGTCATTCGCAATGCCAGCTCGAACTACATGGTGCAGGATCTGTGCTTCTTTCTGACCGAGCTCGGGGTGCGGGTGGACGGCATCGGCACCACCACCCTGACCGTGCAGGGAGTTCCTGAGATCCGCCGCGACGTGGACTACTCGCCCTCGGAGGACCCGATCGAGGCGATGAGCCTGCTCACCGCCGCCATCGTGACCGGCTCGGAGGTCACCGTCCGCCGGGTGCCTATCGAGTTCATGGAGATCGAGCTGGCACTGTTGGAAGGGATGGGGCTGTCCTTCGACCTGACTCCGGAGTACCCGGCGGCCAACGGCAAGACCCGGCTGGTGGATCTCACCGTGCACCCGTCGGAGCTGCATGCGCCGCTGGACAAGATCCACCCGATGCCCTTTCCCGGCCTGAACATCGACAACCTGCCCTTCTTCGCCCTGATCGCCGCCACCGCCGAGGGATCGACGCTGATCCACGACTGGGTCTATGACAATCGGGCGCTGTACCTGACCGAGCTGACCAAGCTCGGTGCCAAGGTGACGCTGATGGACCCGCACCGGATCTATGTCGAGGGCCCGACGCACTGGTCGGGCACCGAGGTGATCTGTCCGCCGGCGCTGCGGCCGGCGGTGGTGGTGCTACTGGCGATGCTGGCCGCCAAGGGCACCTCGCTGCTACGCAACGTCTACGTCATCGATCGGGGTTACGAGCAGCTGGCCGACCGGCTCAACCTGCTCGGCGCGAGCATCCACACTTTCCGCGACGTCTGAGCGTGGACGGGCCGCCCCGCCGGCCGGTGGGATCCGGCGGGACGACCCTGAACTGAGCGGGACTACTTGATCTTGATGGTTGCGCTACCGGTCTCGGTGCCGCAGATGAAGTTCGCGGTGCAGCCGTCGACCTCGGCCGCCACGTAGGCCGAACCCTTGGCGAACGCCGGGCCCGAACTCGCCGGGACGGTCAGCAGGAACGTCTGGTGGCCGCCCGTGCAACCGACGCTGGTGCCGATATTGCCCGAAGCGACCTTCTTGCCGACCTTCTCGCTGACCCGCAGGTAGACGTAGGCACCATCGGAATTGCAGGTCACGATCACCGGAACCGAGATCGCCGCCCCCCGCGCGACGAGATTGGCCGGTGATTGCACCGAGATGTCGAGGAACAACGGCGGTGACGAGTACGCGACCGCTGACGAGGCCGGGCTCAGTACCGCGAAACCGCCCCCCGTAGCGAGCGCCGCAGCTGTCACGCCGAGCTTGACCAGAAGTGGGTTCACTTGGTTTCTTCCTTTCCCTTGATGGATCTCATGCGTTTTGCCGCGCCGGAAGTCCCGGAGCAGCACATCCGACCAGCGCTGCTGCAGTCAGCGGGATGGCCGGAAAGTGTGCGGTGAAATCGAGCAGGCTCGAGCAGCCGAGGGCCAGGACGGCGGCGCAGGCGGCCGCCCAGACCGTGCGATCCGAGCCCGCGGCCGGCCGCCAGTGGTGCAGCAACCGGCCCAGTGCGAGCAGGCAACCGGACAGCGCGATCAGCCCGATCACCCCGAGCTCGGCGAACAGCTGAAGGTATTCATCGTGGGCGTAAGCGAAAACTCGCAGCGCACCGTCCGGGTCCGTCCAGGCCAGTTGCTTCAGCCCTGGCCCGGCACCGATCACCGGACGCAGCCCGATCTGGTGCCAGACCGCGTGCCAGGCGGCCAGCCGATCCGAGGAGGCCACCGTGAACCGGGCTTGGCCGATGGACGCGATCGAGTGCCTGCCGGCGATCAGGATGGCCCCGGCGGCCAGCGCGGTGCAGATCAGGCCGCCGACGACCAAGCCGGCCGGTCGCCGCAACCCGTTCGGGTGGCTCAATCCGCTCGGCGCCAGCCCGGCTGGCGTCAGCGCGCCCAGCGCGAGCCCGGCCAGTAGCGCCAGCCCGGCGAGCACCGGTCGGGGCTCGGACGCGATCGGCACCGAGGGTGCCAGCCCGCCGAGTGCGATCAGCGCGCCGAGTGCCGGCGTCGCGCCGGCCAGCAGGAGTTGCCGGCGACCCAGTGCGATCAGCAGGACCAGGACTCCGATGGCCAGCGCGAGCAAGCCGCCTCGGCTCAATGTCGCGCCTATCCCGGCAAGTACCGCGGTCAGCAGCATGCCGTGTCGGCGTGACGTGGCGGGCGGCAACCGGTCGCAGCGCACCGCCAGGCCGAGCAGCGCAATGATCGCGAGCAGAGCGGCCGCGGCGTTGGGGTAGCTGAGGGTGGCCGATGCCCGCCACAACCCCTGCCCCGCGATGGCCCAGGCCGATCGGTGCAGCGCGACGCCGGACCAGCCCAGCAGGCCGATGACCGCGCCGAGCAGCAGCAGGCTGTTCAGCACCAGCTCCACCGAGCCGGCATCCAGCATCCGGCAGTCGGCGATGACGGCAAGCACCGCCAGCACCAGCAGCGACAGCCTGATGCCGGAACCCGCCGCCCCGTGCAGCCCGCCGTCCAGCATCGTCCAGCCGATCAGCGCCAGCGCCGGCCCGATGCCATTGCTGAGGCCGATCCGCGAGCCGAGCTCGCCGATCGACCAGCGCGACCTTTCCGGCCGGGTCGGTCCGAGGCTGATCAGGGCGGCCACCGTGGCCAGGCCGAGCATGATCGCCAGATAGCACTGGGCCGCGGTGTAGAAGCCGCCCTGCGCGCAGCTGGCACCGGCCAGGGCGGCCAGGATGAGGCCGCTGGCTGCGGTCAGGCCCGTGCCGTCGGCGCGCACCGGGGTTCGGGTCGCGGCCGCCGTAGGGATGCTGAGCTGGACCATCGAAGGCTCCTGGGATCGGCTGCCGCCCTGCCGCCTGCCGGGGGTGGCGAGCGAACTTCGGGTGTTACCAGATCAGATGCATGAGACCACCGAAATGTTGCGTGCCCGACCATCTATTTTTTTGCCCTGTCTGGTGACGCAACGGACATTATTTCGAGCCATTGGGTAGTCATCGACTACACGCCGTCACCGGGCATCCGACGGCCGCAACAGAGCATTGTGAAATTCCCGTTAACGTATGTAGCGGGTTAAGGATTGCGTCTTGTGCAGTCAGCGAAACGGCGGAATAGTCGCGGTCGTATGTCACGACGACGAGCGTCGTGACTTCGGGTTCAGGGGGAACACCAGGAAATGACCGTCAAAAAACCCAGGTCGAAGATTATCGGAGCGGTGGTGGGTGCAACCGCACTCGGCACCGTGTGTCAGTTCCTCGGTGGCTCACCGGCCATCGCGGCGCCGACCGCAGCCAGCGTCTCGAACGACTCAGTCATCGTGGTGCTGCACGACCAGCTGTCGGCCACGCCGGCCAACCGGACGCACGTCAGCGCTCGCCGCTCGCAGGCTTCGAGCTCGCAGGACGCCGTGATCAGCCGGCTGACCAAGCGCGGTGGCGCCAAGGTCAGCAAGGTGCAGCACTACACCGCAGCCAACGCCTTCTCGCTGACCGTGACTCCGGAGCAGGCCGCCGCGCTCGCTGCGGACCCCTCGGTGGCCGCCGTCATCCCGAACACCAGGATCAGCGTGCCGGTCACCGCGGCCGCCGCCAAGACGGTCTCGCCGAAGTCGGTCACATCGCTCGGCCCGGTGGCCGACCCGACCATCTGCCCGACCGACCCGAGCAAGCCGCCGCTTGAGCCCGAAGCCCTGCAGGACACCAACACCTCCTCGGACGACCCGAGCGCCAAGACCGCCCAGCAGCTGACCGATGGCTCCGGCGTCAAGGTTGCCTACATCGCCGACGCGATCAACCCTGACAACCCGGACTTCATCCGGGCCGACGGCTCGCACGTCATCACCGACCACAAGGCCTTCTCGGCCGACGGCCCGACCCCGGAGGACGGTGGTGCCGAAGCCTATGGTGACGCGTCCTCGATCGCGGCCCAGGGCCTGATCTCCCACGACCTGTCGACCTTCGTCAACCCGGCCTACCCGCTGCC
>JBPCPA010000224.1:0-8584 GCA_050999655.1 Jatrophihabitans sp. | reverse complement strand
CTGCTGGACCTGACCGACGCCGACGGCGGCCCCAGCGAGCGGACCTTTCGCTGCCGCACCACCATCACCTTCGACGCCAACCGGCCAGGTGCGTCGACCTTTCTCGACGTGATCGCCGAGCGCTTTCACGAGGTCAGCCTGAACGGCCGGCCGGTCGACGTCAGCGGCTACGAGCCGGCGGACGGGATCGTGCTGGCTGAGCTGGCCGAGCACAACGTGCTGGTCGTGGACGCCGAGTTGCTCTACACCTCGATCGGGCAGGGCCTGCACCGGTTCGTCGACCCGGTCGACGACGAGGTCTACCTGTACACCCAGTTCGAGACCACCGACGCCAAGCGGATGTTCGCCTGCTTCGACCAGCCTGATCTCAAGGCCACCTTCACCCTGCACGTGACCGCTCCGGCGCACTGGAAGCTGATCTCCAACGGCGCGCTGACCGACGTCGAGGACGACGAGGAAACCAGGACGGCGCACTTTCAGACCACGCCGCCGATGAGCACCTACCTCACCGCGCTGGTCGCCGGGGCGTTCTTCCAGGCCACCGACCACCACGATGGCATCGACCTGGGCCTGTACTGCCGCCAGTCGCTGGCGCAGCATTTCGACACCGACGAACTGTTCACCGTCACCAAGCAGGGCTTCGACTGGTACCACCAGAACTTCGGGCACCGCTACGCCTTCGGAAAGTATGACCAGCTGTTCGTGCCGGAGTTCAACGCCGGCGCGATGGAGAATGCCGGCTGCGTGACCTTTCTGGAGGACTATGTCTTTCGCAGCCGGGTCACCGATGCCCGTTACGAGCGCCGCGCGGCCACCGTGCTGCACGAGATGGCTCACATGTGGTTCGGCGACCTGGTCACCATGCGATGGTTCGATGACCTGTGGCTCAACGAATCCTTCGCCGAGTGGGCCGCGACCTGCTCGCAGGCGGCGGCGACCAAGTGGACCAACGCCTGGACCACCTTCGCCAACAGCGAGAAGACCTGGGCCTACCGCCAGGACCAGTTGCCCTCGACGCACTCGATCGCCTGCGACATCCCGGACGCCGAAGCGGTCGAGGTCAACTTCGACGGGATCACCTACGCCAAGGGCGCCAGCGTGCTCAAGCAGCTGGTGGCCTACGTCGGGATGGAGGAGTTTCTGGCCGGCGTCCGGCAGTACTTCGCCGACCACGCCTTCGGTAACACCACGCTGGCGGACCTGCTCGCCTCGCTGAAGGCGGCCTCGGGCCGGGAACTGGCCGACTGGGCGCACGCGTGGCTGGAGACCAGCGGCCTCAACACCATCTCGGCCGAGTTCGAGGTGGACGACCATGGCCGCTTCAGCTCCTTCGAGCTGGTGCAGGACGCGCCCCGGGTCACCGCCAAGGACAACATGCTGCGCCCGCACCGGATCGCGGTCGGTTGCTATGAGTTCGACGGCGACCGGACCGCAGACGGGGCTGCCCGGGGCCGGCTGGTTCGGACCCGCCGGGTGGAACTGGATCTGGCCGGTGACCGCACCGGGGTCAGCGAGCTGATCGGGACGTCCCGGCCGGACCTGGTGCTGGTCAACGACGACGACCTCACCTACTGCAAGATGCGCCTGGACACCCACAGCCTGCGCACCATGCGCACCGGTGGCCTGGCGGCGCTGGTCGATCCATTGGCCCGCACGCTGTGCTGGTCGGCCGCCTGGGACATGGTGCGCGACGGCGACCTGGCGACCCGGGACTACCTGGAACTGGCGATCAACAGCGGCCCCAGCGAAACCGAGATCGGGGTGGTGCAGTCGGTGAACCGGCAGGCGCTGCGGGCGCTGGAGATCTATGCCGACCCGGAGTGGGCAGCGGCCGGCCGTGCCGAGTTCGGCGATGCGATGCTGGCCGCGGCCCGGGCGGCCGAGCCGGGCTCTGACCACCAGTTCGCCTGGGTGCACGCGGTGATCATGGCTGCCTGCACCGATACCCAGATCGACTTCGTGGCCGATCTGCTGTCGGGCGCGCAGTCATTGCAGGGCCTGACGGTGGATACCGATCTGCGCTGGGCGCTGCTGCAGGCCCTCGTCGCTCGGGGCCGGGCAACCGAACCCGACATCGACGCCCAGGCCGCGGCCGACCGGGCAGCGGCTGGGGTACGGGCCGCGGCGACCGCTCGCGCGCTGCTGCCCAGCCCGGCCGCCAAGGAGGCCGCCTGGACCAGTGCGATCACCGACCTGCGCTTGAGCAACGCCCAGATGCGGGCCACGGTCACCGGATTTCATCACCAGCTCCAGGCCGACCTGCTGGCGCCCTACACCAGCCGGTACTTCGAGCAGGCGGCCGAGATCTGGCAGCGTCGCACTCCGGAAACCGCTCAGGACCTGATCGTCGGGCTGTTCCCGACCTGGTCCTCAGCGATCAACCCGGAAACCCTGCGGCTGGCCGATGAGTTCCTGGCCGACCGGTCCCGGCCGGCCGCGCTGCGCCGGCTGGTGAGCGAGGGCCGGGCCGATGTTGCCCGGGCGATGAACGCCCGGGCAACCGATCGCAGCTAGACCGCGGCAGCCGCACCGGACGCGGTCAGGACAGCCAGGTCGGGCGCAGCGGGAAGGCCGCGTCACCGGACTCGGGAACCTTGACCGCGAGTATCTGATGCAGCTGGACACCGTTGGTTTCAAAGCCCAATCGTGATCCAGCCATGTATAGACCCCAGACCCGGGCGGTCGCCTCGCCGACATCGGCCACGCACTCGTCCCAGTTGCGTACCAGGTTGGCGCACCAGTGCTGCAGGGTCAGCGCATAGTGCTCGCGCAGGTTCTCGGCATGCCGCACCTCCAGGCCGGCGTTCTGCGCCTCGGTGATGATCCGGCCCGAACCGGTGAGCTCGCCGTCGGGAAAGACGTAGCGGTCGATGAACTGACCGGGCATCGGGTTCTGCTTGTTGTCCGGACGGGTGATGCAGTGGTTGAGCAGCCGACCGTCCTGACGCAGCTTGTCCTTGAGAAAGCGGAAGTAGGCCGGATAGTTGGCGACCCCGACATGCTCCAGCAGGCCGATCGAGCTGACGGCGTCATAGCCGCTGCCGGGCGCGTCGCGGTAGTCACTGTGCAAGATCTGCACCCGATCCGACAGCCCGTCCCGCTCGGCGGCCGCCGCGCCCCACTGTGCCTGGGCGGCCGACAGGGTGACGCCGACGACGCTCACGCCGTAGTGCTTGGCGGCGTGGCGCGCCATGCCGCCCCAGCCGCAGCCGACGTCCAGCAGCCGCATGCCGGGCTCGAGGCCGAGTTTGCGGGCGACCAGATCGAACTTCTCCTCCTGCGCCTCCTCCAGGCTCGCGTCCGGCTTGGGGAATACCGCGCAGGTGTAGGCCATCGAGGGGCCCAGCACCCTTTCGTAGAACTCGTTGGACACGTCGTAGTGCTTGCCGATGGCGTGCGCGTCACGGGTGCGGGAGTGCCGCATGCCCTCCAGGGTCCGCCGCCAGCGCGGCAACGCCTCTTGCTCGGGCGGCTCCGGCGGCAACAGGTTGCGCCAGCCGAGTTCGCTGAGAAAGGTGGCCGCCTCCTTGGGGGTCGGCCGGCGAAAGCGCCAGCTGCCCAGCAGCAGCAACGCCTGGTAGGGATCGCCGGCCGGTGCGCCGTGCAGCAGCAGGTCACCGGTGACGTAGGCGCGGGCCAGCCCGAGGTCACCGGGCGCGGTCGTCAGGTAGCGCAGGCCGCGTTCGGTCGTGAGTTCCAAGGTGATCGGCGCGTCCTCGCGACCGAAACTGCTGCCGTCATAGGCGATGAACCGCACCGGCGGCTCGTTGACCGTGAGTGTGGAAATCAGCTCTGCGATCTTCACTTACGTCCCACCGCTTTCTCATACAACCCGGTCAGCCGGTGGCCGGGATCGTAGCTGTCCTTCAGCTCGGCGTACACCTCGCCGCCATAGATGGCCGCGAATGTCGACCGGTCGTAGTAGGCGTCCGAGTACAGCGATTTGTGCCCGTCGTGGGCTGCGACCGCGGCCTCCACCAGCCGGTTGACGTCGCCGTCGCGGCGCGGTGCGGTGATCGGCACGGTTCCCCAGAAGCCGACGTTGACATAGACCTGGCCGGCGGTCAGCGGGTACAGCGGCCAGGGCTGGCTCGGGCCCTCGGACCGTTCGCGCAGCCGCAGCGGGCACAGCCACAGCGGTGTCATGGCCACGTTGTCGGCGAACCAACGCAGAAAGTCAGCTGTCCGCGCCAGGGGAATCTCGACATCCTGGACGACCCGCTCGCGCGGGCCGATCTTGCGGAGCCGATCGATCTTGTCGGCGACCTTGAAGCGGTGGTCCAACCCGATCAGGCGGTGGTAGAAGTCGCTACGCCGGTACCTGGCCGGCCACAGCCGGCGGATCACCGGGTGCTGGGCTCCGAAGGCGCCCGAGCACCAGAACCAGTCGGTGTCCCAGCGCCACAGATAGTCCGACACCGTCAGGCAGTCCCGGGTCCGGGTCTGGATGGAGCGGTAGAAGATCTGCTGGCCGGTGTAGTCGCTGGCCATCGGCACACCGGCCTCGGCCGGGCTGGCCACCCACCGTCCCAAGCTCAGGTAGGACTCGTCGCCGGAGAACACCACGCCGTCGAGGAAGTCCACCGTCTCGCCGTCCCAACGGCCCTCGGCACCGATCGTGGCGATGGCTGCGGTGAGCGCGTCCAGCTCTGCGAACCGGACGTGGCGCAGCCCGACGAACGGGCTGACCGGCTCCAGTTGGATCCGCAGCCGCACCGCGTAGCCCAGGCTGCCGTAGGAGTTCGGGAAGCCAGCGAACAGGTCCGAATGCTGGGTCGGGCTGGCGGTCAGCAACTCGCCGGTGCCGGTGAGAATATCCATCTCCAGCACCGATTCGTGCGGCAGGCCGTTGCGCAACGAGGAGGACTCGATGCCCAGGCCGGTGACCGCACCGCCCAGCGTGATGGTCTTGAGCTGCGGCACCACCATCGGCATCAGGCCGTGCGCCAGGCACACCTGCACCAGCGTCTCGTAGGTACACATGCCCTGCACGTCGGCTGTCCGGGCGATCGGGTCGATCGAGATCACCCCGTCCAGGCCGGACACGTCGAGGCCGGCGACCTGGCCCGCGGTGCGGGGCCGGAACAGGTTCGAGGTGCGCTTGGCCAGCCGAACCGGCTGGCCCTGCGGGATGGCTAGGTAGGACGCCGTCAACGCGGCCACCGCGGCATGGTGGGCTGACTGGTCCGGCAGCAGTGTGGTCATCGTCGCTCAGCTTATCCAAAGAAAATTTCGTTTGGCGAACGAAGGGCGGCCCGGAGCCGCCGTCCGAGGCCCGTGCCGGCGGTGCTAGCGAGCGCCGGCCGCGTCGGCGAGTTGGCGCAGGCCACCGACGATGCCGCCGGTCAGGTCACCGCTGGCGAACGAGGCACGCATCGCCAGTGCGGCCAGGCCGGCCACCCGGTTCGGTATGCGGATCGCTGAGTCGCCGCCGGTGACGATCTCGAGCTTGCGTTCGGCCGGCGACAGCGCCAGCAACACCGGCGCGGGGTGCCGGACGGCGAGCGTGCTGAACAGGGCTTCGGCCCGGACCCGGGCATTGCTGCCGAGCGGGCCGACGTAGACGCTGAACAGCAGGCCGGTCTCGCGACTGGCCAGGGTCAGCGCCTCGTCGATGCGCGAGAGCTGCGGTTGCTTGAACGGTCGATCCGGGCTGACCAGGCCCGCTCGGGACGTGGTGAAATCGGGCGAGCGCTGGTCGGCGGGCGGCCGCACCTGCTGCTCGGCCTGGCGCCGGGTCATCGAGGTCGTCATGTCCTCCTCACCATTCACCGCTGGCACCGCCACTGGCCTTGACCGGCTCGGCGATGCTGCCGGGCAACGCCAGCCGATGGCCGGCGTCCCCGGTGCCGGCGGCCTGCAGGCTCGATACCGGACCGCTGTGCTCAGGATGGGGCAGGTACCACACCGGGTTGTAGTCCCAGCTGCCCCCGGGGCGGTAGCGCGGCGAGCGCATAGCACCCGGTCCGAGCACGAGGATGGCGGCGAGGGCGAAGACGCCGGCGGGGATTCCGGCGAAGACCAGCACGGTCTCGATCACGCTCATACCCACGTCCTCCGCCCGGTGATGCCCGCCGCTGTGCCACCACACGGTAGCGAAGCATTCACTCGGTCCAGATCGGTGGGTGCCGATCGGCCCACGGCGAGGCGCTCTCGATCTGCGCGCACAGCGCCAGCAGCGCGGCCTCGCCGGCCGGCCGGCCGATCAGCATCACACCGACCGGCAGTCCCTCAGGCGTCCAGTGCAATGGCAGGCTGGCCGCCGGCTGCCCGCTGGCGTTGTAGATCGCGGTGTACGGGGTGAACCGCTTCTGCCGCTCGAAGTCCTCTGCCGGGTCGATCGGGTCATCGGCCGTACCGCAGAACCAACCGATCGGCCGCGGCGGTAGCGCCAGGGTCGGCGTGAGCACCGCGTCGTAGTCGGCGGTCGTCACGATGGCCCGCCGGCTGATCATGCTCAGCAGGCCGACCGCCGCGGCGTATTCGGCACCGCCGATCTTGGCGCCCCGGTCGCGCAGGTATCGGGTGAGCGGGCGCAGCTCGTGTTCGCGGGCCGGGTCCAGCGGCACCGACTGCGCCGACACCGCCCAGACCGTCTCGAAGGCCGGGATCGCCGCCTCCGGAATGGGCAGGTCGATGTCGATGACCTCGTGGCCGAGGCTGGCCAGCAACTCGCTGGCCTGCTGCCACGCCGTCCGGCATTCCGGGTCGACCTCGGCGCCGGGCACCGGGGGTTGCAGGTAGCGGGCGATCCGCAGCCGCTCCGGGGCCCGGTCACACCAGCCCAGAAAGCTCTCGCCGGGTGGCAGCGGCGGCGCCCAGTGCGGGTCGCCCGGTTGCGGGATCGCGGTGGCGTCGAGGAAGGCCGCGGCGTCGCGAACCGTCCGGGCCAGCGGGCCGAGCACCGACAGGCCGGACGAGTCGGCGTCCAGCGGCCCGCGCGAGATCCGGCCGCGGGCCGGCTTGATGCCGAACAGCCCGGTCAGGCTGGACGGGATCCGGATCGAGCCGCCGCCGTCAGAACCCTGCGCGATCGGCAGCAGGCCGGCCGCGACCGCCGCGGCAGCGCCGCCGGAGGACCCGCCGGCCAGCCGCCCGGTGTCCCACGGGGTTCGCGCCGGCGGCCCGATGTCGGTCTCGGTATAGCAGGGCAACCCGAATTCGGGCGTCGCGGTCTTGCCCAGCGAGATGGTGCCGGCCCGGCGCAGCAGCGTCACGACATAGTCGTCGATCGGTGGCACGAAGTCGGTGAACAGGGCCGAGCCGAGCTTGGTGGGCACGCCGGCGGTCAGGTTCAGGTCCTTGATCGCGATCGGCACGCCGTGCAGCGGCGGCAGCTGCGCGCCGGAGAGCACGTCGGCGTCGGCCTGCTTGGCCTGCTCCCGGGCGCGATCGTCGGTGACCGTCACGAACGCGCCCAGCTGGGAGTCCAGCCGGTGGATCCGATCGAGGTAGTGAGCCACCAGCTCGCTCGGGCTGACGGTCCGGCGGCGGATCGCCGCCGCAGCCTGCAGGGCGCTCAGATCATGTAGTTCGGCCATCCCGTCAGGCTAGTCGGCGGCCGGGCCGGGTCGATCCGCCAGCAGCATCACCAGGCCGATCCTCAACGACCAGATCCCCTATGAAGCAGATCACCTCACGAAGCGGATTCCCTCAAGAAGCGGAAGCGGCCAGATCCAGCGGTTGGTACGGGGCAATCTCGTACGGCGCGATGTCGTAGCCGAGGTAACGGTCCCAGGACGGGTCGCGCTTGGCCCAGCCGAGCACCAGGGCAACGCTGGCCGAGGGCTGAACCGGCCCGCGCGGCAGTGACCAGCCGATCTCAGCCAGCAGCCGATCGCCCTTGCGGTGGTTGCAACGCGCGCAGGCGGCCACCACATTCGTCCACTCGTTGCGCCCGCCACGGGAGCGTGGCACCACGTGATCGATGGTGTCGGCCTTGACCGCGCAGTAGACGCAGCGGTGGGCATCCCGCGCCAGCACCGCGCGCCGGGTCAGCGGCACCTGGCGCCGGTAGGGCACCCGGACGTAGCGGGCCAACCGCACCACCTGCGGCACCGGGACGCTGCGGTGCGCGGAATGCAAAAAGCCTTCGCCGGTTTCCACGACGAAGGCTTTCTCGGCCAACACCAGCACCACGGCACGGCGCATCGGCACGACGCATAACGGTTCGTACGACGCATTGAGCACGAGCGTCCCCGGCACCGGCATCACCTACCTCCGAGTGTGCGTCCAGTGAACCTGACGAACGGCGATCTCGCATCCACTATTTACGGCGCGTCGGGACGCAGTTGTGCCACGGCGTTGACGGAGCAGCACCGGCAGCAGCGGCACCGGCGAAGGCAGGCGGCACCGGTGCGTTAGCGCGGCCATTGCCGACCTGCGCGCCGGATCGGCGTCCGACCGGCTGCACATGGCAGGCTTGGCAGCCGTGGTACGGACCCCGCTCGCTGCCCCGCTCGCCCAGCCTCAGCGGCTCGCGCTGCACGGCTTCTGGCACCAACACGCCACCATCCTGATTGCCAAACCCCTGCAGATCGTGGCAATCGTGCTGGTAGCGCTGCTCCTTCGGGCGCTGGCACAC
>JBPCPA010000209.1:0-38349 GCA_050999655.1 Jatrophihabitans sp. | reverse complement strand
GCCATTCCCGGCCGACCCGGGCCGAGGCCTCCGACGTGGCCAACGCGGTGCTCGACGGGGCGGACGCGGTGATGCTGTCGGGCGAGACCAGCGTCGGCACCTATCCGGTGCAGACCGTGGCCACCATGTCGCGGATCATCAGCGAGGTCGAGAAGTCCACCGTGGACGTGGCCGCCCTGCTGCACGATCCGCGGACGACCGGTGGCGTGATCTCCAAGTCGGCCAAGGACATCGCCGAGGCGCTGGGGGCGACCGCGCTGGTGGCATTCACCCAGAGCGGTGACACCGCTCGCCGGCTGGCCCGGTTGCACGCGCACGCCGCGGTGCTGGCCTTCACCCCGGAGGAGACGGTGCAACGGCAGCTGGCGCTGTCCTGGGGAGTCCAGGCGCACCGGGTGTGGACGGTGCAGACCACCGACGAGATGGTCCGCCAGGTCGACTCGGCATTGCTGGCCCAGCGGGTCTGTCGCCCGGACGATCTTGTGGTTATCGTCGCTGGCACACCACCATCGACCCCGGGCACCACCAACACCATCCGGGTGCATCACATCGGAGACATCCTGCAACGTGACCGCTGAGGACACCTTTCACGACGGCCAGGCCGTGGTCGACGGCCTGGTCGAGCTGCTCGATCTGGAAGCCATCGAGCAGGACATCTTTCGTGGGGTGAGCCCGAACGTCTCGTTGCAGCGGGTGTTCGGTGGCCAAGTGGCCGGCCAGGCGCTGGTCGCGGCCACCCGCACGGTGCAGGCCGACCGGGCGGTGCACTCGCTGCACTCCTACTTCATCCGGCCCGGCGACCCGGCGATCCCGATCGTGTTCACCGTCGAGCGGATCCGCGACGGCAGGTCCTTCTCGGTGCGCCGGGTGCTGGCCATCCAGCACGGCCTGCCGATCTTCACCCTGTCGGCCTCCTTTCAGCTCGAGCAGGGCGGCATCGACCATCAGCGCCAGTTGCCGCCGGTGCCGGCGCCGGAGGAGTTGCCGACGCTGCGCGAGCGGCTGGCCGGCTTCGAGCATCTGGGCTCGTTCATGAGCCGCATCCCGCAGGCCTTCGACATCCGTTACGTCGATGACCCGCCGTGGGTACAGCGCGGTCTGGGCCCACGGGAGAACCAGCCGCACCGGATCTGGATGAAGGCCGACGGCAAGCTGCCTGATGACCCCACGGTGCACGTCTGCGTGGTCACCTTCGCCTCGGACCTGAACCTGCTCGACTCGGTGCTCATCCATCACGGCATGGCCCCGCTGCTCGACCCGATCAGCATGGCCTCGCTCGATCACGCGATGTGGTTTCATCGCCAGTTCCGGGCCGATGAGTGGCTGCTCTACGAATCGTCCTCGCCGTCCGCGTCCGGTGGCCGGGGCCTGGCGACCGGGCGGTTCTTCGCCCGCGACGGCCGGCTGGTGGTGAGCGTGGCGCAGGAGGGCCTGGTCCGGCTGCCCAACGCATGAGTGAGCATCGCAGCGACGAAGGAGCGAGGAGCGGAGCTCATGCCCAGCAGCATGAGTGAGCATCGCAGCGACGAAGGAGCAAGGAGCGGAGCTCATAGCCAGCAGCGTGAGCATCGCAGCGACGAAGGAGCGAGGAGCGGAGCTCATGGCCAGCAGCATGAGTGAGCAGCGCCCGATCCGATCCGCCGTCCTGATGCGTGGGCGATACGTCCATTTTACGCGGCGACAGATGTTATGTGGGCATTAATTGCGTAACCTCCCGAACAAGTGAAATAGGTCACTTCGAAGGGACTACTCATGACACTCGCACTCCCCAGACGATGGCTGGCCTCGGTCGCCACCGTCGCCCTCGTGGCGGCCGGGTTCGTCCTCACCACCCCGGCCGGTCCGGCGCAGGCCGCGGTGCCCGACGTGTTCGCGTTCGTGTTGTGGAACGGCGCGGTGGTTGGCTCGGGCACCACACCGTCCTCGACCATCGTGACGCCCGGGTCAGCCGGCCAATACAAGATCACCTTTCCGGGTAAGGCCGGCAAGGGGGTCGCGCACGTCACCGCCATCAACTCGGTGCCGCACTGGTGCCAGCTGGCCAGCTTCAACCCGGCCGGCCCCGACGAGGTGCTCGTGGTCAATTGCTACCGGGTGGGTGGCGTGCCGGACAACACGGCGTTCAGCGCGATCTTCGACAGCAGCACCGGCCCGATCAGTGGCCCGGGGGCCTTCGGCTACGTCAATGCCCTACCCAGCGGCGGCCTGGTCAGCCAGTACAACTCCTCCGGTGCGACCAACGTGGTGACCCCGGGCCTGACCGGCCAGTGGACGGTCAACCTGCCGGGCCTGGCCACGCCGACCGGCGTCTACGGCAGCCTGCAGGCCACCGCGGTCAGCCCGCAGGTGCCGGCACGATGCAAGGTGACGTCGTGGACCTCCGGTACCGGCCAGAGCGTCCAAGTCGCCTGCTACACCTCGTCCGGCTCGCCGTTCAACACCCAGTTCACCCTGAGCTACCAGTATCAGCGCTCGCTCTACGGGGGTGCGCTGCCGCCGAAGTTCTTCGCCTACCTGTGGACCGGCGGGGCCGCCGGAGCGTCGCCGACCAGCTACAACAGCAACGGCGGCCTCAACACCTACACGACCGGCCCGATCACGCCGGTCGGGTTTCCCCTGATGGGCGCGGCACCTGACGACGTGCAGGTGACCGCGACCGGTCCCAGTCCCGATTTCTGCGGCCTCGCCACGAGCTGGACACCCAGCACGAACGCCCGGGTGAACTGCTTCACGCCGGGCGGGACGCCGGTCGCTGACCCCTTCCTGATCAGCTACAACTCCGCCGTGTGACGCCTATGGTGCGGGTCGGCGCTGGCTCGGCGCCGACCCGTTATCAAATACCAACTGTCCGAGTCGCAAACGTTATCCCTTTGAACTGGTAACTACATCTTCTGGGCGAAGTATCGTTCTGGTCGGTTTTCAGTTGATCTGAACGGGGATAGCAGATGGCACGGGGTAAACATCTCTTGACTGCGTTGCTCGCGGTCGCCGCGCTGACGACGACCGGGGTGAGCGAACCCGCCGCGTACGCATGGGCGGCCACCGAGGTCGGGTCCGGCTCGCAGCCACCGCCGGGCTTCACCATTGACAACCCACCACTGCCACCATTGGCTACAACGGGCGGATTCACCACTGTATTGCAAGGGATTCACGATCACGCCGGCTACGCGATCGAGGTGCCGCCGCACTGGAACGGCCAGCTCGTGCTGTGGGCGCACCCGTTCAACGGCACCGGTTCGGTGCTCAGCTTCGATCCGCCGGAGTTCGGCCTGCGCCAGCTCTTCGTCGATCAGGGCTATGCCTGGGCGGCGTCCAGCTTCACCGACAACGGCTTCGACGTCGGCTCAGGCGTCCGGTCGACCCACGAACTTGCCGTGTTCGCAGCGCAATTGCTGCACCGCCAGCCAAGCCGCCGCTATCTTGTCGGCATCTCGATGGGCGGCCAGGTGGTGGCCCGCTCGCTGGAGCAGTACCCGCGGTACTACTCCGGCGCGATGCCGATGTGCGGCTCGCTGGGCGACGATCGGCTGTTCGACTACATCGCCGACACCAACCTGGTTGCCCAGGACCTGGCCGGCATCCGCGCCTATCCGATACCGGCCGACTACCAGAGCGAGATCCTGCCCGCAATCGAGAACGCCCTGGGAATCGCTGATCTTTCGCCTGGGCAGCAACCCACCAACGCGCTGGGCCGGCAGTTCGAGGCCAGCACCGTCCGGCAGTCCGGTGGTAACCGACCGGGTGCGCAGGCGGCATTCTCCTACTGGGTGTCCAACGGGCTGTTCCAGCTGACCGCCCCCGATGACGGCGGATCGTTGGCCGACAACTACCTGCGGGTGGCCCAGAACCTGTTCACCCGGTACTCGCCGAACACTCCGCTGGACCTCAACCGGACGGTCCAGCGGATCGCGCCGGCCGACCTGATCGCCCGGCTCGACCCCGGCCTGTCCGCGCTGCCGCACGTGGTCGGCGACCCGCAGGTGCCGGTGCTGACCCTGCACGGTCTCGGTGACCTGGCCGTCCCGCTGTCGATGGAGCAGGACTACGCCCGCCGGGTGGCTGCCCACGGCGAGACGAACCTGCTGGTACAACGGGTGATTCGCGAGGCCAGCCACTGCGAGTACAGCCCGGTCGAGACTGCGACCGCCTGGGACGACCTGGTGCGCTGGGTGCGGTCGGCGGCACACGCGGCCAGACCGGCCGGCGACAGCCTGCTCGACCCGCGGGTGCTGGCAAGCCCGGGCTACGGTTGCCGGTTCACCGACCAGAGCGCCTACGCGGACCCGACCGACTTTCCCACCAGATCGCTGTATCCGCGCTGCCCGGCCTGAGAGTTCAGTGCTCAGTGCGGGGCGGCCACCCCGCACTGGGCACGGTGCTCGACGGCTACCGGCTACAGCCGGCTGGTGATCGATTGCCAGACGGCCTGGACGTGCCGGCGCTCGGTGAGCACCGAGCCGATTGCCAGCCGGATCGTGTACCGGCCGTTGACCACGGTGTGCGTCAGGTAGGCCTCGCCGGACCGGTTCACCGCCTCCAGGACCGTCCGGCTGGCCTCATCGCCGGCGCGCACCGCGAAGCAGACCAGGGCCAGCGGGTGCGGCGCCAGCAGCTCCAGCCGGTCATCGCCGGCCACCCAGGACGCGAACTCCTGAGTCAGCTCGACGTGGCCCCGGATGTGCGCCCGCAGGCCGTCCGCGCCGTAGTACCGCAGCACCGTCCAGAGCTTGAGCGCGCGAAACCGCCGGCCGAGCGGAACCTGCCAGTCCCGGTAGTCGAACACCTGGCCGGACTCGGTGGCGGGATTGCGCAGGTACTCGGGCAGGATCGACAGCGCGCCGATCAGGGCGGCCCGGTCGGCTACCCAGAAGGCGGTGCAGTCGAAGTTGGTGAGCAGCCACTTGTGCGGGTTCGTGCAGTATGAATCGGCCTGCTCGACGCCGTCATTGAGCCAGCGCAGCTCCTCGCATACCGCCGCCACCCCGGCCCAAGCGGCATCGACGTGCAGCCAGGCCCCGTACCGGTGGGCCAGTTCGGTCAGTTCGGCGACCGGGTCCACCGCTCCGGTGCCGGTCGCGCCGACCGACGCCACGACCAGCGCGGGGGTGCGGCTGGCGGCCCGGTCGGCGGCCAGCAGCTCAGCCAGGTGGGCTGGCCGGGCGGCCAGGGTGAGCGGGTCGACGTCCAGCTTGCGCAGCGCGTCCGAGCCGATTCCGGCTATTCGGCAGGCCTTCTCCACCGACGAGTGGGTTTGCGAGGAGGTGTAGACGGTGAACCGGCCGCTGGCCACCCCGGCGGTCTCGGTGGCGCCGGCGCTGGCCCGATGGAGTGCGGCCAGCAGCGCGACCAGCGCCGCGTCCGAGGCTGAGTGCTGAATGACCCCGCCGCCGGCCGAGGTTGAGCTGAAGGCTGCCGGCAGCCCGAGCAGGGCGGCCAGCCAGTCCAGCACCCGGGTTTCCAACTCGGTGGCGGCCGGCGAGGTGGCCCAGAGCATGCCCTGCACGCCGAGGCCGGAGGCGAGCAGGTCACCGAGGATGGCGGGGCCGGTGGCGCTGGCCGGAAAGTAGGCGAAGAAGGACGGGTGCTGCCAGTGCGTGATGCCGGGCATGATCACCCGATCCAGGTCCGCCAGGATCGACCCGAAGCCCTCGCCGTGCTGCGGCGGCTCGGCGGGCAGACCGGCCCGGACCTCGCCGGGACGGACCTGGGCCAGCACCGGCCTCGACTCGATGTTCTCGTAGTAGTCGGCGATCCAGTCGATGACCTCTCGGCCGTGCCGGCGGAACTCATCAGGACTCATGTGCAGGCTCACGACGGCCAATCTAGCCAGCCGGTCGGGATCAGCGTGGCCGGGATCAGCCAGGAGATCGCCGGGTGCCCCCGGTGGGATTCGAACCCACACGCCTTTCAGCAATGGTGTTTGAGACCATCATGTATGCCAGTTCCATCACAGGGGCTTGAAGCCGGCAAGAGTCTAGCCCGATAGGCTGATCGTTCGCGCACCCGGGCAGTCCGGGTGGCGAGCGGCACCCCGACCGAAGTCAGCTGAGGTAGTGGATCACGTGATAGACCAGGCATCACCGCAAGAGCCGCCGCGCCGGGTGCTCATTGCAGAGGACGAGGCGCTGATCCGGCTCGACCTGCGCGAGATGCTGCAGGAGGAGGGCTTCGAGGTGGTCGGCGAGGCCTCCGACGGCGAGAAGGCCGTGGAGCTGGCCACCGACCTGCGCCCGGACGTGGTGATCTGCGACGTGAAGATGCCCAAGATGGATGGCATCACCGCCGCCGCCCAGATCGCAGGTGCCCGGATCGCGCCGGTGGTGATCCTGACCGCGTTCAGCCAGCGAGATCTGATCGAACGGGCCCGGGACGCCGGTGCCATGGCCTACCTGGTCAAGCCGTTCCACAAGCGCGACCTGCTGCCCGCCATCGAGATGGCGACCAGTCGCTTTGCCGAGATCCGGGCGCTGGAGGCCGAGGTCAGCGGCCTGCAGGACCGGCTGGAGGCGCGCAAGCTGATCGAGCGCGCCAAGGGCGTGTTGATGGCTGAGCACCGGTTGTCCGAACCCGACGCCTTTCGCTGGATCCAGCGGGCCGCGATGGACAAGCGGACCACCATGCGCGCGGTCGCCGAGCTGGTGCTGACCGAGACCGGACACGCCACCTGAGCCCGACACACTGCCTATCGGTCGTAGGAGGGCAGGTATCAGTGAAAGGCGGACCGGGCCGCTGGCTCACCGGGCTCTCAAACGAGCGCCGGGGTAGAGATTTGGTTACGACCGTGTCACGGGGGCCGTCAGGGCTCCAGTCTGCAACAGCTCTGCACTAGGGTCCGGCCACGAGACTCGAGACGAAGAAGCTCGGCTAACTCCGTTGAGGGGGATGTAGTGCGCAAGACATTGATCCAGGTTGCAGTCATTGGCACGGTGGCCGCGGTCGCCATGACCGGTTGCTCCAACAGCAAGAAATCCGACAACGGCCTGAGCAACGGTGGCACCAACAGCTCAGGCACCGGCGGCAGCAAGCAGACCTACACGATTGCCTACCAGGGCCCGCTGTCCGGCTCGAACCAGGCGCTGGGCATCAACATGGACAACGCGGTCAAGCTCGCGATCGAGCAGGCCAACGCCAAGGGCGACCTGCCGTTCACGTTGAAGTTCAGCGACTCTGATGACCAGGGCGATCCGGCCCAGGCCCCGGCGGCCTCGGACAAGATCCTGCAGGACAGCTCGGTGATGGCAGTGGTCGGACCGGCGTTCTCGGGCGCCACCGCCGCGGTCGAGCCGAAGTTCACCGCTGCCAACCTCGCCTCGGTCAGCCCGTCGGCGACCCGGGTGTCGCTGACCTCGTCCGGCTTCAAG
The DNA here is from genome assembly GCA_050999655.1 of Jatrophihabitans sp. Classification (GTDB taxonomy): domain Bacteria; phylum Actinomycetota; class Actinomycetes; order Mycobacteriales; family Jatrophihabitantaceae; genus Jatrophihabitans_A. Next base: position 30,988 of record JBPCPA010000209.1, on the reverse strand, counting down.
ACCTTCTTCCGGGTGGTGGCCAACGACGGCGCGCAGGGGCCGGCCGCCGCGGACTACCTGGCCAAGCTGGGTAAGAAGAACGTCTACCTGGTCGATGACACCTCCGACTACGGCAAGGGCCTGGCCGACAACATCCAGACCGAGCTGAAGGCCAAGAGCGTCAAGTACGAGCGTGAAGGCGTCTCGGACAAGACCTCGGACTACAGCGCGATCGCCACCAAGGTGGTCTCCTCCGGCGCCGACGCGCTGTACTACGGCGGTTACTACGCCGGTGGCTCGCTGTTCGCCAAGGCGCTCAAGGCGGCTGGCTTCAAGGGCCTGGCGATGTCAGACGACGGCTCCAACGACCCGCACTTCATCACCGGTGCCGGCGCGGCCGCGGCCGAGGGGTGGCAGTTCACCTGCGCGTGCGCAGACGCCACCACCGACCCGAACGAGAAGGACTTCAACACCGCCTACCAGGCCAAGTACAACGTGGCTCCCGGCACCTACTCGCCGGAGGCTTACGACGCCACCAACGCGATCATCTCGGTGATGAAGGGCATCGGCGCGACCGTGACCCGTCAGGGTGTCGTGGATGGCCTGCGCACGGTGGACTTCCCGGGCATCACCAAGCCGATCAAGTTCGAGGCCAACGGCGAGGTGGCCGGTTCGACCATCTACGTCTACCAGGTCACCGGCGGAAAGATCGTCCTCAAGGGCAAGACCACGGACTAGCAGTCACGATCCTGCGACGTCCACCGGAGGGGAGTGCTTTCGTGATGAAAGCACTCCTCTCCGCTCGTCGGTAAGGCTTTGTCACCGGGTTGTCCTTGAAGAGGGGGATGCATGCACGACTTCATCCAGTACACCGTGCTCGGGCTGACCAGAGGGTCGATGTATGCGTTGATCGCGCTGGGCTACACCCTGGTCTACGGTGTCCTGCAGCTGATCAACTTCGCGCACAGCGAGGTGTTCATGTCCGGCGCGTTCGGCAGCTACATGCTGGTGCACTGGGTCGCCGGTGATGGCTCGTCCACGCGCGGGGTGATGGTGCCTGTCGTGCTGGTGATCGGGCTGCTCGGCGGTGCCCTCAGCGGCGCGGCGGTGGCCTGGTTGCTGGAGCGGGTGGCCTACCGCCCGCTGCGCAAGCGAGGCGCACCGAAGCTGGCCTTCCTGATCAGCGCGATCGGTGCCTCGTTCTTCCTGTCCAACCTGGCCGGCAAGCTGTTCAACCGGCAGCAGAACAACTCCTTCCCCGACTTCTTCAATGCCAACGCGACCGTCTTCAAGATCGGCACGGTGAAGGTCACCCTCATCCAGGTGATCGTGGTGGTCTCGGCGCTGGTCATCATGATCGCCCTGGACCGGCTGGTGGCCAAGACCAAGCTCGGCCGCAGCATCCGCGGGGTGGCCGAGGACGCGCCGACCGCCGCGCTGATGGGCATCGACATCGACAAGACCATCTCGCGCACCTTCGTGATCGGTGGCCTGCTCGGCGGAGCGGCCGGCTTTCTGTTCGGGCTGTCCTACAACTTCAGCTACGTGATGGGCTTCCTGCCCGGTACCAAGGCGTTCGCCGCGGCGGTGCTCGGTGGTATCGGCAACATCCGCGGCGCCATGGTCGGCGGGGTGCTGCTCGGCCTGGCCGAAACGCTGCTGCCGTGGGCATCCACCGTGATCCCGGGCTCACCCAACATCGGCCAGCAGTGGACCGATGTGGTCGCCTTCGTGGTGCTGGTGCTGGTGCTGATGTTCCGGCCCACCGGCATTCTCGGTGAGCGGCTGGGGCGCGCGGCATGAGCGAGCATCGTAGCGAGGTACGAGCGAGGAGCGCAGCGATTGTAGCGATGAGCGCTTGCGCGAAGAGCCAGGTGCCCTCATGAGCGAGCATCGTAGCGAGGTACGAGCCACCGGCGATGAGTCGGCGTCCGACGGTGCCAGCCGCCGTCCTGCACCGGCCGGCAACGTCAACCTGGGCATCCGGCGGCCGACCGGCGTCCGGGCCCTGGCTGAGAAGGATTGGTTCCGCCGGCTGGTGTCCTGCCTGGGAATCGGTGTGGTGCTGAAGCTGGTCACCGGCACCACCGGTGTCCAGACCGACTACCTCTACGCCATCAAGAAGGACTTCAGCTCGCCGAGCCTGTTGATCTGGCTGGCGGTCGGCGTGATCATCTGGGCCGGTTTCACCTTCGCGCCGCTGATCCAGGGCTCGTTGCACAAGCCCGGTGCGAACCTCTGCGTGCTGGCGGTGCTGCCGTTGATCATTTCGGCGGTGCTGCAGCCCTGGTACACCCCGGACGGCTACAAGTTCTTCGACCTCGCCCCGCACGCCCGCGACACGGCGGGGCTGGCGCCGCTGGCGGTGGCCTACTTCGGCTGGCTGGTCTACGTCCTGGTGGCTGGCAGCGCGATTCTGACCGGCCTGGCCTTCACCGGCCGCCGTCCGTTCCAGATCGCCGCGGTGCTGGTCGACGTGGTGGCCATCGCGATGACCTGGAGTTCGCAGAAGGCGGTGGTGGACTTCGGCCCGGCCGCCGACCACTCCAACGGCTGGTGGCTGCTGTGCATCGCGTTCGCGCTGGTCGCGGCCGGAGTGCTTGTCAATGCCCTCAGCCACTCAGAGATCGCCGACCCGGGCGGCACGGTGGACCGGGTGCTGTCCTGGCGTCCGGGCGTGCTGCCGATCGTGCTCGGCGTGCTGGCCTGCGCCTACGGCCTGCTGCACGAATCGTGGCTCTACCCCAAGGGCAGCCGGCTCACCTTCGCCGACCTGCACGATGCGACCGCAGGTAGCGGTCTGTCATCGCTGGCCACCGCCTACTTCGGCTGGCTGGGCTACCTGCTGACGGTGGTCTGCGCGCTGCTGGGCGTGCTGGGGATGCTGCGCCGGGACCGGATTCTCGGCCTGGGCACCGCGGTGCTCGGCGCCGTCGGCCTGGTCATCACGCTGATCTCGCTGCACGCGGTGACCTCCCTGGCCGCCGAAAACCCCAAGAACGGCCTGACCGGTCCGTGGCAGCAACTCGACCATGGCGGCTGGCTTACCTGCGGTGGCTTCTTCCTGTTCGCCGGCGGCGGCCTGGTGGTCTATCGGCAGGCGCGCCGGACCGGTTCGGCGGCCTCGCGAGCGGCCGGTTCCGCGACATCGGCACCGGCACCGGCCCAGGACGGTTCGACCTCCCGGCAGGCGGGCTGGTTCAAGGCACCGGGCTCGTCGGCGAGCGTGTTGGCGCTGGTCGCCGGCCTGGCGCTGTTCCTGCCCCAGATCCTGTCGGTGTTCTGGCAGGGGGTCGCGGTCGATCAGATCGGGACGTTCGTGCTGCTGGCCGTCGGCCTCAACGTGGTGGTCGGCTGGGCCGGCCTGTTGGACCTCGGCTTCGTGGCCTTCTACGCCATCGGCGCCTACATCGCGGCCTACTTCGCCGGGGCACTGCCGGCCAAGCCGCCGTTTCACGCCGCGCCCATCATGGTCATCCCGATCGCGGTGGGGGTCTGCCTGCTGGCCGGCCTGATCCTGGGCGCACCGACCCTGCGGCTGCGCGGTGATTACCTGGCCATCGTGACGCTCGGCTTCGGGGAGATCGTCCGGATCATCGCCAACAACTCCGACGGGGTCACCAACGGTTCGCGCGGCCCGACGCCCGGCGTGATCAAGCCGTTCGCGATCCATATCGGCCCGCTGCACATCCAGTGGGCGAGTTCGGGTCTGCTGCAGGCTTCGATCCAGTACTGGTACCTGCTGCTGGCGATCATCGCGCTGGTGGTGCTGGCGTTCCGCCGGATGGAGTACTCCCGGATCGGGCGCACCTGGGCTGCCATCCGCGAGGACGAGGTGGCCGCCCAGGCCACCGGCATCAACACCGTGAAGTTCAAGCTGATGGCCTTCGCCATCGGAGCGTCCACCTCGGGTCTGGCCGGGGTCATCTACGCCAGCAAGATCGGCTCGTTCACCCCGGACAACTTCACCCTGCAGATCTCCATCCTGATCGTGGCCTACGTCGTCTTCGGCGGCATGGGTTCGCTGCCCGGCGCGATGGCCGGGGCTGCGGTGCTGACCTGGTTGCCGCAGTTCCTCAAGGACTACGTGCCCAACGAGGACCGGTTCATCTATATCGGAGGCGTGCTGGTGATCATGATGATCTTCCGGCCGGCTGGTCTGATCCCGGCCCGGCGCCGGGCGCTGGAGCTGTCCGGCCTGCATCCGGAAGAGTCCGAGACCCGCGCGGTCCCGGTCGGCGAGGGCCTGGGAGGACTGGTATGAGCAGCACCACCAGCGACACCGACCCCAGCCGGTTGTCGGCGACCGACCTGGTCTTCGACGTCAGCCACGTGACGCTGCGCTTCGGCGGGGTGGTCAGCCTCAACGACGTGTCGCTGTCGATGCGCCGGGGCGAGATCCTGGCGGTGATCGGGCCCAACGGGGCCGGCAAGACCTCACTGTTCAACTCCCTCACCGGGGTGTACGTGCCGCAGCAGGGCGAGATCACGTTGCGCGCCCGCAACGGCGATGCCCCCTCCAGCGTGCTGGGCAAGAAGACCCACCAGGTGAACCGGCTCGGGGTGGCCCGGACGTTTCAGAACATCCGGCTGTTCCCGGCCCTGACCGCCATCGAGAACGTCAAGATCGGGGTGGAGACCCGACAGCGCTCCGGACCGGTCTCGGTGATGCTCGGCCTGCCCTGGCAACGTCGCGAGGAACGCGAGTCCACCGTCCGGGCGCTGGAGCTGCTGACCTTCGTCGGGCTGGCCGGCAAGGCCAACGACGTGGCCGGCTCGCTGGCCTACGGCGAGCAGCGCCGGCTGGAGATCGCCCGGGCGCTGGGCACCAACCCCGGGGTGATCCTGCTCGACGAGCCCGCCGCCGGCACCAACCCGGTCGAAAAGCAGGAGCTGGCCCAGCTCATCCGGCGGATCAACGTCGAGGACGGGATCAGCGTGCTGCTGATCGAGCACGACATGAAGCTGGTGATGTCGGTCGCGCACCGGCTGGTGGTGCTCAACTTCGGCGAGAAGATCGCCGAGGGCACCCCCGAACAGATCCAGCGCAACCCGGCGGTGATCGCGGCCTACCTGGGCACCTCGGCCGAGGAGGCTGCCGAGCAGGCCGCCCGGCAGCCCGAACTGCACACCATCGATGTCGAGGCTGGCGAGCCCGGCCGGACCGGACAGGGAGGCGAGCCGGTATGAGCGAGCTGCTGCTGGAGGTGGACGACATCGAGGTCCGCTACGGCAACATCAAGGCGCTCAAGGGAGTGTCGTTCCAGGTCAGCGAAGGCGAGATCGTCGCGCTGCTCGGTGCCAACGGGGCCGGCAAGACCACCACCCAGAAAACCGTCTCGGGCATGCTCAGCCCCTCGCTCGGCCAGATCCGCTATCAGGGCGAACGGATCGATGGGATGAAGGCGCACAACCTGATCAACCTCGGTATCTGCCACGTCCCGGAGGGCCGGCACGTCTTTCCGCGGATGACAGTGGCCGAGAACCTCGAGATGGGTGCCTTCCGGTTCAAGCGGCCGGACGAGCAGGTGCTCGAACACGTGCTGGAGCTGTTCCCGCGGCTGCGGGAGCGGATCAAGCAGGAGGCGGGCACCCTGTCCGGTGGCGAGCAGCAGATGCTGGCCATCGGCCGGGCGCTGATGGGCAAGCCACGGCTGCTGCTGCTGGACGAGCCGTCGATGGGGTTGGCCCCGCTGATCGTCAAGCAGATCTTCGACATCGTCGCCGAGATCAACGCCGACGGGGTCACCGTGCTGATCGTGGAACAGAACGCCGCCCAGGCCCTCGCGCTGGCCAACCGGGGTTACGTGCTGGAAACCGGTGAGATAGTGCTCACCGGCACCGGTACCGAGCTGCTGGCCGATGACCGGGTGCGAGCCGCCTATCTGGGCGAGGAGATCGCGTCCTGACGGCACGTCGTAGAGTCGGTGGTTACCGCGGGTGTTCGTGGTGTGACTGACGGTCGAGGCGATGGCGAACCGTAGAAAGTTGCCACTGTCGCCGGACGTGGTCGGCGCGATATCGTGCGGCATCGGGTTTGGTTGACCACCCAACAAACCCCGTCCTGTCGGTCAGTTCTGAGAACCGGGAGCAGCAGTGTCGAGAGGCAACGTACGGGTAAGGCCGGCCGCGACCTCTGATATCACCGAGCTGATCACCCTGTCGGTCGAGAACGGTGTGGCCGACCACATCGGTCGCCGGGGCCGCAAGGGTGATTCGGATTCGCTGGTGGAGCGCTATGTCGCGCTGCTGTCGGACATGGACCGGCTGGTGCTGGTTGCCATCGACGAGGCCACCGGCCGGCTGGTCGGCTACGCGGTGCTGCTGGAGGAGCGGGTCGGGGTGTTGCTGCCCACCGCCACCCTCTACATCTCGCACCTGCTGGTCGCCCCCACCTTCCGCAAGCGCGGTGCCGGTCGGGCGTTGCTGACCGGTGCGGTGCGCCATGCCGAGGATCGCGAGATCGATCACGTGGTGGTCGGGGTGCAGGCTGCCGCGCGCGAGGCCAACCGCTACCTGGCCCGGCTCGGCTTCGCCCCGCTGGTGGTGCGCCGGATCGCCTCGGTCGCCACCCTGCGCCGCAGTCTGGGCATCATAGATTCCATCGACCGTGTCGCACTGCGCCGGCGCCGCACCGTCCGCGGGGTGCTGCCGAGCCGTGTGATAGGTAGAGGGGCATGATCACAGCGGCACAGCAGAACATCCTGGACGAGATCAAGCGGCGATGGGACGGCACCGGCGAGCAGTTGGACGGCCGGCTGGGCATCGAACTCGTCGACACCGACCCGAACCGGATGGTCGCCACCATGCCGGTGGCCGGTAATCGCCAGCCCTACGGCCTCTTGCACGGTGGCGCGTCGGCGGTACTCGCCGAGACCCTCGGTTCCTGGGCCGCGGCCCTGCACGCCGGCCCGGACAACATCGCGGTCGGCGTCGAGTTGAACTGCAGTCACCACCGCTCGGCCACCCAGGGCCTGGTGACCGCGGTATGCACGCCGCTGCGGGTCGGACGCACCATGTCCTGCTTCGAGGTCGTGCTCAGCGACGACGAGGACCGGCGGATCTGCACCGCCCGGCTCACCTGCGCCGTCCGGCCGGCTCATCAGGCCGGCCTGGCCGGTCCGGCCTGAACCGCCGGTGCTGGCTGCCCCGCCGGCCCGGCGAGCTTGTCGTGGTAGCCGCCTAGACTGCCCACCGTGACTGACGAACCCGTCTCGACCCTGATCGCCGAATCCGTCCCGACCGCAACCGAGACGCCCCGGCTGCTACTGATCGACGGTCATTCGATCGCCTACCGGGCCTACTACGCGCTGCCGGTGGAGAACTTCTCGACCTCGACCGGCCAGCCCACCAACGCGGTGTTCGGCTTCACCTCGATGCTGATCAACCTGCTTCGTGACGAGCAGCCGACCCATCTCGCGGTGGCCTTCGACGTCAGCCGGCAGACCTTTCGCAGCGACTCCTACCCGGAGTACAAGGCCAACCGCTCCAGCGCACCGGACCCGTTCAAGGGCCAGGTGTCGCTGATCCAGGAGGTGCTGACCGCCCTGCGGATACCGATGCTGTCGGTACCCGGCTACGAGGCCGACGACGTGATCGCCACCCTGACCACCGAGGCCAGCCAGCACGGCATCGAGGTGCTGATCTGCACCGGCGACCGGGACGCCCTGCAGCTGGTCAACGATCGGGTCACGGTGCTCTACCCGCGCAAGGGAGTCTCTGAGCTGACCCGGTTCACCCCGGGCGAGGTCGAGGCCAAGTACGGCCTGACCCCGGCCCAGTACCCCGACTTCGCAGCCCTGCGTGGCGACCCGAGCGACAACCTGCCGGGCATTCCCAGCGTCGGGGAGAAAACCGCCTCCAAGTGGATCCGCGAGTTCGGCTCGCTGGACCAGCTGGTGGCGCGGGTGGACGAGGTCAAGGGCAAGGTCGGTGACGCGCTGCGCGAGCACCTCGGCTCGGTGCTGCGCAACTCCCAGCTCACCAGGCTGATCCTCGATGTCGAGCTGGACCTGGGGGTCAGCGAACTCGGCCGGCAGCCCTGGGATCGCGACGAGGTGCACACGCTGTTCGACAACCTGCAGTTCCGGGTGCTGCGCGAGCGGCTGTTCGACTCGCTGCCCAGTGCCGGCCCGGAAGCGGCCGAGGGCATCGAGGTGTCGGTCACCCGGTTGGCGCCGGGCACGGTGGCCGCGTTCCTGGCCGAGCATGCCCGCGACGGCCGCCGGACCGGGGTGTCCTTCGCCGGTACCTGGGGTCGAGGGGCCGGCACGCTGAGTTCGGTGACGGTGGCCGCAGGCGACGGCGAGGCCGGCTGGCTGGACGTCACCGAGCTGACCGAGGACGACGACCGGGCGCTGACCGACTGGCTGGCCGATGAGACCGTCCCCAAGGCGGCCCATGACGTGAAGTGCCCGCTGCTGGCGCTGCGCCAGCACGGCTGGCAGCTGCGCTGGGTCACCTCCGACACCCAGCTGGCCGCCTACCTGGTGCAACCGGGCCAGCGGGCCTTCGACCTGGCCGATCTGGCGCTGAGCTACCTGCGCCGCGAGCTGCGAGAGGATTCGGCCGCCGGGTCGGCCCAGCTGACCCTGGACGGCGGCGTCGAGGAGTCCGACGACCTGCGGGCCGAGGTCGAGGCCGTCCGGGCCGCTGCCATCCGTGACCTGGCCGACGCGCTGGACGTCGAACTGGCCGGCCGGGGTGGTACCAGCCTGCTGACCGACCTGGAGCTGCCGCTGACCTTCGTGCTCGCCGAGATCGAGGCCACCGGCATCGCGGTGGACGCCGACCTGCTGATCGAGCTGCAGTCCGAGCTCGCGTCCGGCGTGCGCGATGCCGAGAGCGCCGCGCACGCCCTCGTCGGACGATCCTTCAATCTGGGTTCACCCAAGCAATTGCAGCAGATTCTGTTCGACGAGATGGGCCTGCCGAAGACCAAGCGCACCAAGACCGGCTACACCACCGACGCCGACGCGCTGGCCTGGCTGGCCGAGGCCAGCGACGAGCCGCTGATCGTGCACCTGTTGCGCCACCGGGAGGTGACCCGGCTGAAATCGGTGATCGACTCGTTGCTGCCGATGATCGATGACCTCGGCCGGGTCCACACCACCTTCAACCAGACGATCGCTGCGACCGGCCGGCTGTCCAGCGTCGACCCGAACCTGCAGAACATCCCGGTGCGCACCGCCGAGGGTCGCCGGATCCGCCAGGCGTTCGTGGTCGGCACCGGTGGCGGTGGCCGGTTCGACTGTCTGATGACTGCTGACTACAGCCAGATCGAGATGCGGATCATGGCGCACCTGTCCAAGGATGCCGGCCTGATCGAGGCGTTCAGCTCGGGGGAGGACCTGCACACCTTCGTGGCCGCCCGGGCCTTCGACGTCGAACCGGGGGCGGTCGACGTGGACCTGCGTCGCCGGGTCAAGGCGATGACCTACGGCCTGGTCTACGGCCTGTCCGCCTATGGCCTGTCCCAGCAGCTCAAAATCACCCCGGACGAGGCCAAGGGCCAGATGGAGGCGTACTTCTCCCGGTTCGGCGGAGTGCGCGACTACCTGTACTCGGTGGTCGAGGATGCTAGGCAGGCCGGCTACACCGAGACCATCATGGGCCGTCGCCGGTACCTGCCGGACCTGAACTCCGACAACCGGCAGCGGCGCGAGATGGCCGAACGGATGGCCCTCAATGCCCCGATCCAGGGCAGCGCGGCTGACATCATCAAGGTGGCGATGCTGGGCGTGCAGCGTGCACTGACCGAGGCCGACTGCCAGTCCCGGTTGCTGCTGCAGGTGCACGACGAGCTGGTGCTCGAGGTGCGGGATTCCGAGCGCGATCAGGTCGAAGAGCTGCTGTGCACCGAGATGGCCAACGCGGCCAGCCTGGATGTCAGGCTCGATGTCAGCGTCGGTGTCGGCAGGGACTGGGACAGCGCCGCCCACTGAGAGCGGCGTCGGCGGCTCAGTACGGGTCGGCGGTGTCGTGGTGCCCGGCCAGCCGGGCCAGCGGGAACAGTTTCAACCGCAGCAGGACCTTGATCCCGACATTGCGCAACCACCAGGGCAGCTCGGCGAGCATCCGCAACCGGTCGGCCCGCCCGGGCCGCGCGATCTCGAAGCTGGCCAACGAGCCCGTCCGGCCCAGGTAGCGCAGCCGGCGTCCGGGCAGCACGTGCCGAAGCAGGCCGAGGGTGACCCCGATCGAGGAGAACGCGTCATGGATGGCCAGCCGGCCGCCCGGCGGCAGGAACTGCGCCCAGCGCAGGTCGTCGGACAGCGTCCAGTAGTCATGCTTGCCGTCGATATAGAGAAAGTCGATCGACCGGTCCCAACCCGGCCGCAGCTCGGTGCTCTTGGCCTGGCGCAGCTCGACCCGGTCCCGGACTCCAGCCCGCTCGAGGTTGGCCAGCAACGCCTGCCTGGTGGCCAGGCCACCGAACATCGCACCACCGACGAACGGGTCGATGGCCACCACCGGGGCCTGCCCGGCCGCCAGCAGCACGGTCGAGCGGCCCTGGTGGCTACCGATCTCGACGATCAGGCCGGCCGCCGGGACCAGTTGGGCCTGCCGCCACAGCTCGCGTGCCTGCTCACGGGTCAGCCAGCCGCCGATGCCGTCCGCCAGCCCGAAAGCGGTCTCGAAGCTGGCGTCGGCACCAACATCGGTGGCTACGTCCACGCTCGGGTCCATGGCTGCGTCCACGCTCGGGTCGGCGGTCGGCTCGAACCGCTCGGCTGCGGTTCCGGATAGCGCGTCGTCAGGCACCGCTGGACTCTATGCCAGCCGCCAGTTGCCCGCTGCCCATGGCCGGCCCGGCAAGGTCACACGCGGCCGGTCGGATCACAAAGCAGCCCGGCTGCGTGCGCTCCGCCGCCGAGGGGTGTTGGATGCTCGTTATGCCAGTACCCCACTTCCGGCACCGCCGGCGCAATGCTGCCGTGATCGCCTGCTGCGCGGCCACCGCCCTCGTGTTGGCCGGCTGCGGCCACGCGTCCACTCCGCTGTCGAGCCGCGAGAAGGCGGTCCAGTCGAGCGCCGACAACGTCTCGTTCAAGAACTGCGCAGCCCAGTGCACCGGCGAGATCGACGGTGCCAAGTACGCGATCAAGCTGCCGCAGAAGTGGAACGGCACGCTGCTGCTGTACTCCCACGGCTACCGCTTCGCCGCGCCCGCGCCGCCGAGCTTCGACCCGGTCGACACCAACGCCCAGCTGAGTTCCACAGATTCCGACGGCAGCGGCAGTGACGCGGTCAGTACCACGCTGCTCAACCAGGGCTACGCGCTGGCCGGCTCGTCCTACAAGTCCAACGGGTGGGCCGTCGCCGACGGGGTCAAGGCCGGCGAGGACCTGCACGCGCAGTTCGTGAAGCTGGTGGGCACTCCGAAGCGCACCTACGTCTGGGGCGACTCGCTGGGCGGCCTGATCACCCAGGTGATCGCTGAATCCAACCCGAGCTGGGTGGACGGCGCGGCCCCGATGTGCGGGGCGCTGGCCGGCCCGAACTACAACTTCGACGCCGCCCTGGACGTGGCGTTCGCGGTCAAGACGCTGATCGACCCGCAGCTCACGCTGACCGGCTACACCAGCGACACCGACGCCGCCGACAACTGGAAGCAGGCCACGGCCGCGGTGGAGAAGGCCGCCGCCGACACCGCGGGCGGCGGTACCGCGAAGGTGCTGTTCGTTGCCTCGCTGGTGGACGCGCCCACCGCCACCGCGACCTATGACGGGCACGACATCACCTCCCAGGTCAAGGCCCGGGTCGAGGCGCTGCTCACCGCGTTGGCGTTCGGAACCAGCGGACGCTACGAGCTCGAACAGCGGGTGGGCGGTGACCCGTCGGACAACACGCAGGCCAATTACGACGCCCGGATCAGCGCCGCCGAGGCCAGCACCATCAGCTTCGCCGGCGGCAACGTCTCCGCGTTGGAGAAGCAACTCGACGCCGCACCCCGGATCACGGCCGATGCCTCGGCCCGGACGTCCATCGACAAGCTCGGTGACACCACCGGCGCGCTGAACATCCCGACCGTCACGATGCACACCCAGTCCGACCCGCTGGTCCTAGTCCAGAACGAGACGGTGTTCGCCGGCCGGGTGGCCGCCAAGCAGCGCACCGGGGACCTGGTCCAGCTCTACATCGCGCCGCCGGCCACCTACTCCGAAACCACCAAAGCGCCCTACGGGGCCGGGCACTGCAACTTCTCCGACGGCCAGCGCACCGGCCTGATCAGCGCGCTGGACAGCTGGGTGCGCCCCGGCATCTACCCGAACCAGGCAGGCCTGGGCCAGGTCATCGGCGAGGGCCTCAACCCGGTGTACGTGCCGGGGCCGTGGCCGGGCAACGAGACCGACTGACCCCGAACGCAACCGGGGTGCTCCTGGGCGCACCCCGCCGGAGTGAACCGGGCCGGTCGGTCAGCGCGCGTCGCTGACCGGTCGGTGCGGGCCCGCCCGGTGCGCGGGCGCCAGCCGCAACGCCACCGCGCAGCCGGCGCTGACCAGGTTGATCAGGCTGACCACGCTCACCACCTCGCGCACCGACGGTGTATCGAGGCTGAGCACCGCCAGCACCTCGGCGAGCACGCTCAGCCAGATCAGTACCGTGACCCCGAGGCTGCGCAGGGCCAGACCGGCCACCAGCGTGAACTGCAGTACCGCCAGGCAGCCGCCGAGCCCCGCGAACAGCCAGATCAGGCTGCCCAGGTCGGGGTAGGAATTGCCACCGACGATGGCTGCCACCAGCGGTCCGAGCAGCCAGCAGCCGGCGGCCAGTACCGCGGCCAGCCCGGCGATGCTGGCCACCGCCCGCCCGAAGACCCGATGGTGGCGTTCGGTGTCGGTCAGCGAGGCGAACAGCACGTTGGCCACCGATTGCGGCAGCCACAGGGTCGCCTTGGTCAGGATCGAACCGGCCGCGTACAGCGCCGCCGCCGAGGTGCCGAGCACGTGCCGGGCCAGCAGCACGTCACTGACGCTCAGCAGTAGGAACACCCCGTAGGCGTGTGCGGCATGCCCGCATTCGACGATCAGTGGCCCGAGCATCCGCAGGCCGGCGTGACCGCGCCGGCGCAGTTCGGGCAGTGCCAGGGCACTGAGCACGGCCGCGGCCGTCACCCCGATGGCGATCGCCAGCAGGGTGGCCCCGGCACTGCCGGTCGCGAACAGGCCAACCAGGCCGGCGACGGACCTGCCAGCGATTCCGACGAAGGTGGCCGCGGCCAACCCGACGAAGCGCTGCTCGCCCTGCAGCACGCCCTGGCAGAGTCCCTGCACAGCGGTGGCCGGCATCGCGACGGCCACGAACAGTACGCCGTAGGCGCCGGGCAGGTGCAAGAAGCTGACCAGCAGCGGCGCCAGGGCGGCGATCAGCAACCCGGCCGCCACGCCGATGCCCAGCCCGGCCTGCCACAACCCGGCGGCCTGGGCGACAGCCATCCGACGGGCCGCCACCGCCTGCAGGGCGAACGAGGGCACCGAGCCGACCAGCAGCAGGTTGAACAGGGTGACCAGCTCGGCATAGTCGGCGTCGCCCAACCGGCGGGCGGCGGCCAGCAGCAACAGGTAGCTCAGGATGTTGCCCAGCCAGCCTGCCACAGTGACTCCGACCAGGCCCCGGGCGACACCGTCGGAGGCAGCCACCTGCTCGGTCGCCGGACGTTCGGACACGGGCGCCCCTTCGGGTGACGGCAGCGGTTACAGTCTGGTCCGGACGAGCGTATAGAACACCAGCCGCCGGTGGCCGCCGGGACGAGCGGGGGAGGCCCGGGTGCAGTCGGGACGCCTGCGGATGCTGGTCGCCGACCTGTTCGTGGTGGTGCTGGCGCTCTGGCTGCTCTGGCCGCAACACGCCGGCGGCTACGGCCTCGGCCACGACATGGTGTTCACCCCGCACCAGCCGTTGAACGCCGGTTCGGTGGGCCTGGGGTCCAGCTCGCCCCGGGCCGTCCCGCTGGACGCGCTGGTGGCACTGGCCGGCAAGCTGCTCGGCGGCGCGGTGGTCGGTCGGCTGGCGTTGCTGTTACCGCTGCTGGCCGCCGGCTGGGGTGCGATCCGGCTGCTGAACTCCCGCTGCCTGCCGGCGATGCTGCTGGTCGGTGGCCTGGCGGTCTGGAATCCGTACCTGGTCGAGCGGCTGGCCCTGGGCCAGTGGGCGCTGCTCTGGGCCTATGGCGCGCTGCCCTGGCTGGTGCGGGCCGCCCACCGGCTCAGCACCGCGCCCCATTCGGACAGCGCGTCCCGTCCGGACAGCGCGTCCCATTCGGACAGCGCGTCCCGTCCGGACAGCGCGTCGCAGGAGGGCGCCGCGCGGCCGCGCCGGACCCGGCTGGCGGACTGGACGGCGCTGGCCGGCTGGCTGGGCGCCAGTGCGATCACGCCCACCGGAGCGATCATCGGCGCGGTGACCGTCCTGGCAATCGCGCTACCGATACGCGCGTCGGCGTCGCAGGCCGAGCTGCCGCGGGAGGCGCCGCCGGCCGAACCACCGCGACCGGCGCCGCCGGCCGGCCACCTGGCGCGCCGCCGGTCCGTCCGGTTGCCGAACGTGGCGCTGCTGGCGATGGTGTTGTTCGTCCAACTGCCGTGGCTGCTGCCGGCGCTGCTGTCCCAGGCAGCGGCCACCAGCGACCCGCGGGCGGTCGCTGCGTTCGCCGCCCGCGCCGAACGGCCCGGCGGGACTCTGGCCAGCCTGCTCGGCCTGGGCGGTGGTTGGAGTTCGGAGGTGATGCCGGCCAGCCGCGCCGGTGTGCTGGGTTATCTGAGCACGGTGCTGGTGGTCGTGGTGCTGCTGGTCGGGGTGCGGTGGCTGCGTCCGGCCGGCCTGCGAACCAGGCTGATCGCTCTGGCCGGTGCCGGCTTCGTGCTGGCCGCGGCGGCAAGCGTGCCCGGTCTGGCGGCGGTGCTGCGCTGGGCGGTCCGGGAACTGCCCGGGGCCGGTCTGCTGCGGGACGGCCAGAAGTGGCTGATGCCCTTCGTGCTGCTGGTGGTGCTGGCTGCCGGCGCCACGGCCGAGCGCCTGGCCAGCGAGCCCTTCGCCGGACGTTTCGACCCGGTCGCCCGGCGGTCCTGGCGGGCGCTGCTGTCGATCGCGGCGATGGCGCTGCCGCTGCTAATGCTGCCCGATGCCCCGGCGACCCTGCGGACGCCGCTCACCCCGGTGCACTACCCGGCGGGCTGGCAGGCGGCGGCGCGCGAGGTGGCCGGCACTGACGCCGCGGTGCTGGTGCTGCCCTTCGCGTCCTACCGCAGTTTCGACTGGGCGCCAGGCCGGACGGTCATCGATCCGGCGCCACGGTTACTGCCGGCCGAGACCGTGGTCGATGATCGGCTGGCGGTCTCGGGAGTGTTGCTGGCCGGGGAGGACCGGACGGCTGCCGCGGTGGCGAGCGTGCTGGCCAGCGATCCGGCGCCGGCTGCGTTCGCGGCCGCGCTGGCCGGCCGGGGCGTCGGCTGGGTGCTGGTCGAGGCAGGCACCCCGGGCCCGCCGTTACCGGCGCTCGGCGCGCTGCGACCGGTGCTGGCCGAGCCGGCGCTGCGGCTCTACCAGGTGCCCGGCCCGATCGTGCGCCACCGGACAGATCGGGTCACCGGGTGGCTGGTGATCTCGGTGGACCTGCTGGTCGCGCTGCTGCTGCTCGCCGCACTGTGCGCGAACGCCGGTCTATCGCTGCGCCGGTTGCTACACTCGCCGGTAACATCGAGGCCGGAGGCAAAATAGTGGGCAAGCTGATCACGCTGGTGGTTTCCGCGATCATCGGCGCGGCCCTGGCCGGTACCGCGGTGGTCGGCGTGGTCTCGGCCAACACGGCAGCGCCCAAGCACAACCCTGCTTCGGCCCCGATCGTCAACTACGGCAACCGCTGAGCCATCGCGGGAGACCAGTCGCAGAACGCCCGTCACTCGGGGGAAACCGGCCGGCGGCCGATCAGGCGTCCGGCTCGAGCCCGGCCAGTAGCACCTGCTCGAACCGAGCCGTCGAACTCTGCCAGTCGAAGTTCTGGGCCCGCTCCCGCGCCTTCTTGCCCATCGCCAACCGGGCCTCGGTATCGCCGAGCAGCTCCCGGGTCCGGCTGACCAACTCGTCCTCATCGGCCACCAGCACGCCGGTCTCGCCGTCCACGATCGACTCGGTCACCCCGCCGGCGAAGCTGTAGGCGATGGCCGGCACCGAGCGGGCCGCGGCCTCCATGATCGCGATACCCCAGCCCTCCTTGATCGAGGGGGCGAGCATCAGCCAGCTGGCGTCCAGCAGCGCATCGCGTTCGGCTTCGGGCAGGTAGCCGTGAAAGCTGACCCGGCCGCTCACCCCCAGCTCGTCAGCGACCCGGGCCAGCTCGTCGTGCCACCAGCCGTCACCGATCACGTCCAGTCGCAGTTCGGGCAGTTCGGCACCGAGCCGGGCGAGCACCTGCAGGGCGTGCTCGACCTGCTTGTGCGGCACCAGCCGGCCCAGCACGCAGATCCGCGGAGTGGTCGAGCGGGGCAGCAGCCGGGACGGGTGCGGCACATCGATGCCGTTGCACACCACCGAGATCCGTTCGGGGGCCACGCCCAGCGCGACCAGGTCCCGGCGCGAGGACTCGGACACGGTCAGGTAGCGGTGCCGGCGGTAGAGCCGGGGCGCCAGCCATGATTCGGCCCACCAGCCCAGCGTGCCCTTGGCGCCGGGGTAGATGATCTGCCACTGCTCGCGGTGCACGTGATGCACCAGCACCTGCACGTTGCGGCGGCGGACCAGCGGGCTGGCGAAGGGCAGCCCGTTGTGCACGTCCACCACGATGTCGGCACGCCGGCCGGCCCGGCTGAGCAGGTAGGCCAGGCCACATGGGTACACCGACAGCCAGCCGCCGCGGCGGCGGAACCGGACGCCGTCGCGGATCTCGTCGGCCGGTGCGTTGTCGTGCCGGGCGCAGCAGACGGTCACCTGGTGGCCGGCACCGGCCAGCCAGCGCGCCATGTGCTCGACGTAGACCTCCGAGCCGCCGCCTTCGGGATGGGCGGTGTCGCGCCACACCAGGAACACGATGCGGTAGGAACGCGCTGCGGCCTGGCTCATTGCTCCCCGTCGGACGCTGGATGTATTAGGCGGAGGGTAGCCCAGGATCGCGCCGGCCGAGGTGCCTTCGGCGGCGGCACAGCCGGTGCGGGTACGGTTCGCCGGTGCGATCCGTCCGGCCTGAGCAGCGTCACGCGACGCTCGGCCGGGCGATCCGGTTATTCCGCCTCTTCCTGCGCGAGCAGTCCGATCCTGCCGATTTCTACTCGGCATTGGCCAGTGACTCGGTCGAGCAGCTGAGCTGCTGGGTGCCGCTGGCCGGCGCGACGGTGCTGGACGTGGGCGGCGGCCCGGGTTTCTTCGGCCGGGCCTTCCAGCAGCGCGGGGCCACCTATGTGGGCGTCGAGCTCGATGTCGAGTCCGACCTGCCGGCCGAGATCTTCGGCCTGTGCGCCTCCGGCGAGGCACTGCCGATCCGGACGGCATCGGTGGACGTGGCCTACAGCTCGAACGTGATCGAGCACCTGCGCCGGCCGTGGCGGATGGCCGAGGAGATGGTGCGGGTCACCAAGCCCGGTGGGACGATCCTGCTGTCCTTCACACCCTGGTTCTCGCCGTGGGGTGGTCATGAGACGGCGCCGTGGCACTTCTTCGGCGGCCACTACGCTCGCCGTCGCTACGCCCGCCGGACCGGGCACCAGCCGAAGAATGCCTACGGAGACACGCTGTTCGGCTACCGGGTGGCCGACGCGCTGGCCTGGGTGGCCGGCCGGCCGGACGTCGAGTTGGTGGCCGCGTTGCCGCGCTACCACCCGTGGTGGGCCTGGTGGCTGGTCCGCGTCCCGCTGGTGCGCGAGGTCGCGCTGTGGAACCTCGCCCTGGTGCTGCGCCGCCGATGAGCAGTCACCTGCTGAGCCGGGCCGATCAGGCGCGGCCGGCCGAGCCGGCCGGGGTGCTGCCGCTGGCGGTGCAACGACTCAGGCTGGCCACGGTGAGCCTCGGCCTGATGATCGTGGTGTTCTCCCAGAGCGCCGGCCGGACCGCCTCGGACACCAAGATCGACCTGGTCGTCGACCCGGTCCGTTTTCTGCGACAGTCACTGACCCTGTGGGACCCGCTCGGCGCGGCCGGCCAGTTGCAGAACCAGGCCTATGGCTACCTGTTTCCGATGGGCCCGTTCTTCGCGCTCGGCAGGCTGGTCCAGCTACCGGCCTGGGTGGTGCAGCGGGGCTGGGAGTCCGCCCTGGTGGTACTGGCGTTCCTGGGCGCCGTCCGGCTGGCTCGGTTGCTCGGCACCACCGCCTTCTGGCCCAAGGTCGCGGCCGGCCTGGCCTATGCGCTGGCGCCCCGGATGCTCAGCGAGCTCGGCTCCATCTCATCGGAGCTGATGCCGGTGGTGGTGCTGCCCTGGCTGCTGATCCCGCTGGTCCTCGGCTCCCGGGCCGGCTCGCCGCGGCGGGCCGGTGCGCTGGCCGGGGTGGCGCTGCTGTTCGCCGGCGGGGTGAACGCCGCGGCCACCCTGGCGATCCTGCCGGTTCCCGCGCTCTGGCTGCTGACCCGCCAACCCGGCGCCCGCCGCCGGGCGCTCAGTAGCTGGTTCGCGCTCTCGGTGCTGCTGGCCTGCGCGTGGTGGGCCGTCCCGCTGCTGCTTCTGGGCCGCTACAGCCCGCCGTTCCTGGACTGGATCGAATCCAGCGAGGTCACCACCGGCATCACCAGCCTGATCGGATCGCTGCGCGGGGTGGACCACTGGCAGGCCTACCTGGGGCCCAGCGTCTGGCCCGGCGGCTGGATCCTGGTCGCGGTGCCGGCGGTGATCGTGGCCACCGCCGCGGTGGCGGCCGGCGGCCTGGCCGGCATCGGCCGTCCGGATCTGCCCGACCGGCTGTTCTGGCGCAGCTGCCTGCTGCTCGGCCTGGTGCTGGTCACGATGGGCTACGTCGCCACCGTCGGGCCACCGACCGGCGGGCCGCTGCGCAGCCTGCTGGACGGTCCGCTGAACGCCTTCCGCAACGTGCACAAGTTCGATCCGCTGATCCGGTTGCCGCTGGCCATCGGGCTCGGTCACCTGCTGAGCCGGCTGCGGGTGCCGGCCGAGCTGCGGTGGCGGACCGCAACCGTGCAGGCCCGTCCGGTGGCGCTCATCCTGGTGCTGGGCATCGCGGTGCTGACGGTCAGCCCGGCCATCACGAACAACCTGATCCCGCAGGCACGGCTCGATACCGAGGTCAGCTGGTGGCGCCAGACCGGCTCCTGGCTCGGCGGTCACGAGGGTGCCGGCCGGGCGCTGGTGGTGCCCGGAGCCAGCCGGCCGACCTACCTGTGGGGCTCCACCGTCGACGACGCGCTGCAGCCGGTCGCGACCAGCCCCTGGACGGTACGCGACGGCATCCCGCTGACGCCGGCCGGCTACATCCGGTTGCTGGACGACCTGTCGCTGCGGATCGCGGCCGGGCACCGCGACGACGCGCTGCCGGGGTTGCTGGCCAGGGCCGGCATTCGCTACCTGGTGGTGCGCAACGACCTGGACACCGTCGCCTCGGGCGCCACCAACCTGGCCTTCGTGCACGCCACCATCCAGGCCACACCGGGCATGCGGCTGGCCGCCTCGTTCGGCCCGGCTACCGGTCCGCCACGGGATCAGACCCGGCTGATCGACCTGGGCGCGACCACCGGCTGGCCGGCGGTGCAGATCTACGCCGTGCCCGGCTGGTCCGGCGAGGTGGGCCTGCTGCCGGTGACCGGGGCGATCGCGGCGACCGGTTCGGCCGATCAGCTGGGCACCCTGCTCGATGCAGGGGTGAGCGCTCAGACCCCGGTGCTGTTCGGTGCCGACGCGGCCGCGGTGGCCGCGGTCGGCACGGTGACGGTGGCCACCGACGGGATCGGGCGCCGTGAGGCGGCGTTCGGCCAGGCCGGCGCGGCTTCGGAGACGATGACCGCCGATCAGCCCTATCGCCAGAAACGGGCGGCGCACGACTACCTACCGGACCCGGCCGGCCCGCTGTCCACGGTCGCCTACGGCGGCGGGGTCAGCAACGTCCAGGCGTCCTCGTCCGGCGCCGACCCCGGCGCGCTCATCAATCCCGGTGCCTCGCGCGGTCCGTGGTCGGCGATCGACGGCGACCAGGACACGGCCTGGGAGAGCAGTGCCCTGACCGGCGCGGACGGCCAGTGGCTGTCGGTGCAGCTGAGCCGGGCCAGCTCGGCGGCGACCGTGCAGCTGGCCTTCGCCGCCAATCTCGGTGGTTACCCGAATCGCATCCGGGTCCGGACCGACGCCGGCAGCCGGGACACCGACGTCACGCCGGGCCCCTTGCTGCAGACGGTTGACCTGCCGCCCGGCAGCACCCAGTCGATCAGGATCACGGTGCTGTCGGCGAGCGCGGGGACCGGCTCGGTCGGCATCTCCAGTCTGGCGGTGCCCGGCCTCACCCCGACCCGGACGCTGGTGTTGCCTGCCTCGGCCGAACCACCGGACGCGCTGGCCTTCGCCACCGAACTCGGCGGCCGGCCCGGCTGCCTCACCGTTGCCGACCGGGCGGCCTGCGACTCCTCCTTCGCGGCCAGCGGCGAGAGTGACGGGGTGATCGATCGGACGTTCAGCCTGAGCGCACCGATGGATTACGCGCTGGGCGGCACCGTCCAGGCCCGTGGCGGCCCGGCCCTGGACGGCCTGCTGGACGCCGGCCGCACGGTCACCGCGACCGCCTCGTCGGTGGACAATCCCGACCCGCGGGAGCGAGCCGGCGCGGCCGTGGACGGCGATCCGGGCACCAGTTGGGTGGCCGCGCCCGGTCACCCCAAGCCGTCGCTGACGCTGCAGCTGGGCCGGTCCCGACGGGTGTCCACGCTGCGGCTGCAGGTCGACAGCAGCGCCCCGATCGCGCGTCCGCAACGGGTCCAGGTCAGCGGCGCCGGCCAGAGCTGGAGCCTGCCGGTGCCGGCCGGGGGTCTGCTCCGGCTGCCGAAGGCCATCGTGACCAGCACGGTGACGATCACGGTGCTGGTGGCCGAGCTTCGTAGCAGCACCAGCACGATGTACGGGCCGTCCCGGCTATTGCCTGCCGGCATCAGCGAGATCTCGATCGACGGAGTCGCTGAGCCGGCAGCGAGTTCGCCGGTGGTGCTGGATTGCTCGGCCGGCCTGTCGGCCAGCCTGGACGGAACGCCGATCCCGTTGCAGGCCACGACCAGTCGCGCCCAGTTGTTGGCGGGGCAGCCGATCCAGGTCCGGGCCTGTGCCGAGCCGGCGCTGAGCCTGCCGGCCGGCCGGCACGAACTGCGGTTGGCTCGCGGTTCCAGCACCAGCCCGCTGACCCTCACGCTGACCCGGCCGGGCGTGGCCCTCGCCGCCGGGCCGGCATCCGGCACCGCCAGCCCGATGACCTGGACCGCGACCAAGCGCACCGTCCGGGTCTCGACCAGCGCCGCATCCTTCCTGGTGGTAAGGGAAAACTTCAATGCCGGTTGGCAGGCGAGCCTGGCCGGTCATCGGCTCACCGCGGTCCGGTTGGACGGCTGGCAGCAGGGTTGGCTGGTGCCAGCCGGGATCACCGGCACGATCTCGTTGAGCTACGCGCCCCAGACCAGCTTCCGAGCCGGCCTGGTGCTCGGCCTGGCGGCCGCGATCGCCCTGCTGGCGTTGGCGTTGCGCCGGCCCCGCCCGGACGATCGTCCCAGCGTGGCCGAGCAGGCCGTCGGGGTGCGCTGGTTTGCCGGGCTGGCGGTGCTCGGCTCGACGCTGCTGGCCGGCATCGTGGGCCTGGTGCTGGCGGCGGTGGTCCTGGGCCTGTGCTGGCTGGCCGGTCAGTGGCGGCGGCCGGTGCCGTCCTGGCTCGCCGCCGTGCCGCTGCTGCTGGCCGGCCTGGCCGAGGCGGTGCGACCCAGCGGCAAGCCGGATCCGCTGGCTGGTGCGTCCTCGGTTCAGGCGCTCTGCGTGGTCGGGATCTGCCTGGCGGTGGCCGGTACCGGCTGGCCACGCCAGGACGGCCGGGAGAACCTGCCCAACAGCGGTCGCTCGAACAGGTACCAGGACAGCGTGCCGAGTGCCGTCGAGGATGCCGCGGTGAGCAGGAAGAACTCCCAGTAGCGGCCCTGGAACACCGGCAGGTGCAGCTCGCGTTGCAGCAGGATCAGCATCGGCAGGTGCCAGAGGTAGACGCCGTAGGAGATCTCGCCGAGAAACCGCGATACCCGGTTGCCCATCACCTGCCAGATCAGGCCGGGACGGCCCAGGGTCAGTGGCAGCATCATGAAGAAGACCAGCACGCCTTCGAGCACATTCTTCGTCACGTGCTGCCAGGCGGACGGTTCGGCCAGGTCGAGCGGGCCGCCCAGTGGCAGCGTCACGAACCAGAACAGCCCGAGGGCCACCGTCCAGCACAGCCCGGGCGAGCCGGCCCACTGGCTCAGCACGCCACGAAGCCGGGGCAGTGCGGTGCACTCGGGCGGTAGCGCGGACAGCACCGCCAGAAACATGCCGAGCGCGAACCAGTCGATGGTGCCGGGTAGCCAGGTGGTCGCGGTCAGCCCCAGCGCGGCCACGTGAAAGGTGAGCACCTGCCAACCCACGCTGGCCAGGAACAGCCCGCCGAGCAGTCCACATTGCTGACGAAGGATGTTGTTGGCGGTCCGGGCCCGGCGCAGGCTGAGCGCGATCACCGGCAACACGGCGTAGAAGGAAACCTCGACGACCAGCGTCCACATGTGGGTCAAGGACGGATCCAGGTTGTGGCCGTCATAGATCTGGGTGAGCGTCAGGTAGGCCAGCCAGTCCTTCGGGCTGGCCGACCGGGTGCTCAACAGGCCGAGCGTGACGATGGTCGCCAACCAGAAGGCCGGCAGCACCCGGACCGCGCGCCGCCAGTAGAAATCGATGGTGTTGGGCGAGGGCCGGCCGCGCAGCGCCGCAACCACGAACGGCCGGTAGAGCAGGAAGCCCGACAGCATCAGAAAGATCGGCACGGACGCGTCCAGCCGGGCCAGCCACGGCGCCAGCGGCGAGGTGCCGAACGAGCGCGCGGTCTCGAAGCCGACGTGGGTGGCCATCACCGCGTAGCAGGCCAGCGCCCGCATCCCGTCCAGCGCGTCGAACCGTCCGGTGGCCCGCGCCGGCGTGGCCATGCTCACTTACCCGTCTGCGGGAAGGGAGCGCCGAGGGTGACCACGCCGATACAGACGTCGGCGTCGACGGTGTCGCTGCGGACGGTCAGCAGATGGGGCGCGGCAAAGGGCAGTCGCAGGTAGAGGTTGCCCAACTGGTCGTTCAATTGCGTCCGCTCACCTCCGGCCGGTAGCAACAGCTGCCCGGACTTGTCCCGGCCGGCCAGGTAGAGCACCGACGGCTTCTGTTGAAGGTAGCTGATCTTGACGAAGTACTCGTTCGGACCGGGCTGCACCGACAGCGGGATGCTCCAGCTGCCGCGGCCGTGCACCAGCGTGGTGCACGGGGTGTGCGGGGCCTGCACCCCGGTGGCGACCGGCACCAGGACACCCGGCGCCAGCGTGCCGTCCTGCCGGACGACCAGCGGGTCGGTGGCCGGGGCGTCAAAACGAGCCGGCACGCCAGCCAGCTGCAGGATGTCGGAGACGTGGTTGTGCTCGGAGAGAAAGGCGATCACCGGGGTAGGCACCCGGCTGTCCCAGATGTTCACCGCCGGCCCGGCGGCTCGTACCGAAGTGATCAGGTTTTGAACATATTTCTGCGAAGGGTTCTGCTGCCACCGGTGGTCGAAGCTGGCCGTAGAGATTAGGCTCGACACCAGAAACAGCACCGCGGCTGGCGCCGCTAGCGGGTAGCTCATGCCGCTGCCGGTCCACCGCGGCCGGCCGGTCGCGGCGGAGAGCGGGGTGCCGTTGGCTCGGGCAACGATCTGTTCGGCTGAGCTGGGCAGCAGGGACAGCGCGGCAGCCAGGCTCACCGGGACGGCCAGCGTGAAGGCGTAGTTGAACGAGCGGGGCGTCAGGTCGCCGAACACCTGGTAGCGCCCGACCGCGACCACCACGGTGCCGATCACGAACACCAGCAACGGCATCGACCAGGCCAGCAGCGCTCGGCTGCCGGTGCGTCCGAGCGCCAGCAGCAACACCGCCAGGATCAGCGCCTGCGCCACGATGATCAGCGCCAGCGGCGGATTCGCGACCGGGTAGTAGGTGGCGCTGGTGTAGAACCATCGCCAGGGACCGCCGAGCAGCGCTGGCCCGACCGCGTCGAACCAGCCCACCCGCAGTTCGTGCAGCGCCGCCGGGACGCCCAGCGACCTGGCCGAGCCGCCGTACGGCCCGCTCACGAACACCGCCAGCCAGCCGGCCAGCACGACACCCAGGATCAACCAGCCGGGCCAGCGCCGCAGGCTCTTGGCGAGCCGCTGGCGCAGCGAGCCCGAATGCACGAAGCCGAGGGAGATGATCGGCAGCAGCAACACGGTCAGCCCGGTCAGCTCCCAGAACAGCAGGGCCCCGAGCAGGCAGCCGGTGCTGGCGACCGCCAGCCGGAGCCGTCCGGTGGCTGCGTAGCGCACGTGCAGGTCGATCGCCAGGATGACCAGGACCTGCGAGGGCAGCAGGTGCACCGAGGTCGCCAGCCACACCGAGCCCGGCATCAGCAGCGGTCCGAAGGCATACCAGCCGACGACCGCGAGCACCCCCGGCCGGCGGCCGACCAGCAGCACCAGCAGTCGCGCCAGCAACAGGGTCGCGCCGGCCTGCAGCAGCACCCGGAGTCCGACGGTGACGCCGTAGTCCAGCCCGGTGGTTCGGTTCAGCAGCCAGAACACCAGCCGCAGGCCCGGTACGAAATGGTCGTTGAGCGGGGCGGACAGGTAACCCCAGCCCAGCCGGCGACCGGTTGCGTCGGACAGATAGGGCAGATCGTCGGCGTAGAACCAGCCGCGGCTGCCGAAGAAACCGAGCCAGCCGGCCTGGGCGAGCGAGATTGCCCCGAGAATCAGGGCATATCGGTCGACGGGTAGCGACACCCGGAACTCGAGCCGCTGGCGTGGCAGCGCGGTGGCCGGTTCGCTGATGATGCTGGCTCCGTCCCGATCGGATGCAGGTGTTGCAAGAATGTGTCGGGCAGATGCTACGGACTCGCGCTACTCGCTGGTAGCGTCCCACCTCAGCCAATCGGCCGACAGCTTGGAGTGCTCGTGCGCAAGGCGCTTAGCTCGATCCTGGTTCTTGTCGCGGTCTTCTGCCTGTTGCTGGCCGGATTGCTCCGCTTCTACGCGCCGTCCCGCGCGGAGAAAACCCCGCTGAACCTGGACATCAAGCAGGTTGCCACCGGTCCGGCCAAGATCCTGAACTCGTCAACCGGCCAGCTGGAGGACACCAACCTGATCGCCACCCGGCGGGTGCGCAGCGACTCTGCCGTCTCGAACTCCGATGTCACGGTCATTCAAGAAACGCTGTGCATCGTCAAGGACGTGGACAACCCGCCAGAGTGTGTCAGCGCCCAGGACTCGAGGCTGGTGTCCTTCACCACCGACCGGGTCGCGGCCGACCGCAAGAGCGCCGAATCGGTGCACGGCGCCAAGTACGGCGAGAACATCAACAGCGACACCAATGCCAGCGCCCAGCACCTCGGCCTGACCTACAAGTGGCCCTTCCACGCCAAGAAGCAGAGCTACAAGTTCTTCGACCCGGTGTCGCTGCAGGCGCCCGACGCGAAGTTCATCAGCACCGAGAAGCTGGTCGGGCTGAATCTCTACAAGTACGAGGCGGTCATCGACAACGTCGACCTCCCGGTCGGACCGAACATCCCCGGCAAGTACTCCGACACCCGGACGGTCTGGGTCGACCCGCTGACCGGTGTGATCGTCAAGGGCATCGAGCATCAGGTCCGGACGCTGGCCGACGGCACGCCGGCCCTGGACACCACGCTCACCTTCGACCAGGCCTCGATCGACTACCAGGCCAAGCAGGCCAAGGACGGCCACTCCAAGATCAACCAGCTGACCGTGGTGCTGCCGCTGATCCTGCTGGTGCTCGGCCTGCTTGCCCTCGGCGGCGCGGTGGTGCTGCTGCGTCGCGGCGACGGTCCGGCCAGCACGGCCGAGCCGGCCGCCGAGGATCAACCGCTTCAGCGGGTCTAGCCACCAGCAGCATCGGCGGATTGGGATCAACGATGACCGAGCGTGAACCGGACGACCATCAACCGCCGCTGCCCAGTCGGCGACAACTTCTCGGCATGGGCGCGGCCGGCGGCGCGCTGCTGGCCGCGGGTGGACTGTGGCCGGCGACCGCCTCAGCCACCACCGCCTCAGCCACCACCGCCTCCGCTGCCCCGGCGGCCAGCGCATCAGCCGGCCGGCCGGGCTGGCCGTACCGGCCGGAGTCCACCACCCTGGCCCGGACCTTGCTGCCCGGAACTCCGGCCCCCGGTAGCCGTTACCGGCCGATCGTGGTCGGCCCGGGCGAGCCACATCTGGTCCGCACCGACCTCACCGGCCCGGCCGCCGCACACCGTGGGCACCAGCGCCGGCGTCCGCTCCTCGCGCTCGGCCAGCTCACCGACATCCACGTGATGGACGCCCAGTCCCCGGCCCGGGTGGAGTTCTTGGATCGCTATGACGACCCGGGCTCGCCGCTGGCCAGCGTGCTGCCCTTCGACTCGTCCTACCGTCCGCACGAGATGCTGACCGCGCAGGTGGCCGACTCCATGGTGCGGGCGATGAACCAGGTGCACCGCGGCCCGGTGACCGGGCTGCCGTTGGCGTTCACCATCGCCACCGGCGACAACGTCGACAACACCCAGTACAACGAGGTGCGCTGGCAGATCGACATTCTCGACGGCGGCCGGATCAGGCCGGACTCCGGTGACCTGAGCAGGTACGAGGGCGTCGCCGACCAGCACAGCTACGACGTGCACTACTGGCACCCGGACGGCCCGCCCGCCGGCGCGCCGGCCGACCTGCCGCACACGAGCTACGGGTTCCCGCTGGTGCCGGGGCTGCTCGACCACTGCCGCCGGCCGTTCCAGGCGCAGGGGCTGCGGATGCCCTGGCTGTCGGTGTTCGGCAACCACGACGGCCTGGTGCAGGGCAACGTGCCGTCCTCGCCGGTGATCGCAGGCCTTGCCACCGGCCCGGCCAAGATCACCGACCTGCCGCCGGGTACCGACATCGTGAAGCTGGCGATCGGCCTGCAGAGCGGCGATCCGGCAGCGTTGCAAACCCTGTTCTCCGGCCCGATCCGGCTGGTCACGCCGGATGCCAACCGGCGGCCGCTGTCGCGGACCGAGACCATCGCCGAGCACTTCAAGACCACCGGCGCACCGCACGGGCACGGCTACACCAGCTGGAACCTGTCGACCGGCAAGGCCTACTACGCCTTCGACCAGCGGTGCGAGCAGGGCCCGGTGCGCGGCATCTCGCTGGACACCGTCAACCCCTACGGCGGCTCGGAAGGCTCCATCGACGCCGAGCAACTGGCCTGGCTCAGCACCGAGCTGGCCGCGGCCAGCAGCCGCTACCTCAACCCGGACGGCTCGGTCGCCCGGCACCGGGTCCGCGACAAGCTGGTGGTGATCTACAGCCACCACACCATCGAGACCATGACCAACGCGGCCGGTCCTGGCCGGGTGCTCGGCCCGGCGGTACGGGACCTGCTGCTGCGGTTCCCCAACGTGGTGCTCTGGATCAACGGGCACACCCACCGCAACACGGTGACCCCGTTCGCGCGGCCGGCCGGTTCGGTGATCGCCGGCGGCTTCTGGGAGATCAACACCGCCTCGCACGTGGATTGGCCGCAGCAGGCCCGGGTGGTCGAACTGGTCGACAACGGTGATGGCACCCTGTCGATCTTCGGCACCCTGATCGACCATGCCGCGCCACGCTCGGCCGGCCACGCCCCGCACAGCTCGCTGGCGCTGGCCGCGCTGTCGCGGGAACTGGCTGCCAACGACTGGCAGAACCCGCCGGTGACCGCGACCGAGGACGGCCGGCGCGGTGCGGTGACCGATCGCAATGTCGAGTTGCTGGTGGCCGCGCCCTTCGCGCTGGCCGGTCACTGAGTCATCGGCTGATCGCAAGGTCAGCGGTCCGCCGCGAGGTCAGCGACTGATCGCGATCACCAGCACGATCAGCGTGGCCAGGCCGTAGCAGGCCGCAGCGACCGCGACGACGCGGGTTCGGCGCGTGACCGGCCAACCGCGGTGGGCCAGTAGCACCGCCAGCAACGGCAGGATCAGGATGGCGTGCAGGGTGACGCCGTGCACCCAGGTGAGGGAGCCGGCGCTGTCATAGGCCCGCTGCCGATGGCCGCTCTTGATGAGCACCTCGCCGTGGGCGATCATCGCCGCACCGGTCGCCAGGCCGACGATGAGGAACCCGAATCCGGCGCGCAGTGCCAGCTTGATGTCGGGCCCGGCGTCGATCCGGCCGTGGAACGCGGTGCTGGCCAGGCTGCCGAGTATCACGATGAGCACGGCGCCGCCGACCGCCAGGCTCATCGCGATCGCGGTGTTCAGCGGCGTCTCGGTGTCGAAGTGGGACGGGACCCCGCGCCACGCCTGGACGGTGATACCGCTGACCTCGAGAACGCAGTCGGCCGCGAAGGCGCCGAGCAACCAGTTCCGAGCCCGCGCGCCGAGCCTCAGATAGGACGCGATCCAGCTGATGGTGATCAGGCTCAGTCCGAAGGACAGGCCGAAGGTGCTGGGTTTGCGCCAGGACACCGGGCCGTCCCACGGGCCGCCGCGGATCGCGAACACGCCGAGATGGAACAGGCCCGAGGCGACCAGGACGGCGCCCACCAGGTAGCAGCAGCGCTCGACCAGTCGTAGCCGCGTCCAGAACTTGCTGAAGCTGACCGGAGCCGACGGTCGGTTTGCCCGAGTAGTGGTGGTCATCAGGTGACTTCCTTGGCGCGTAGCTAGTTACAAACTGTAACCGTCCTCTTATGTCAATCATTAGTCAACTGATATGGTTCGGCGATGTCAGCACGAGGCCCCGGCGATGGTCCTGCCGTCGCCGGACCCAGCAGCGCGTTCCTGCTGGCCCAGCTGGGTGCGCACGCTGCACGGCTGTTCGCCGGGCTGGTCACCGAGCTGGACCTGAGCCCGGCACATGCCGGCCTGCTGCGGGCCATCGCCGGCGCTCCCGGCCGCAGCCAGCAGGCGATCGCGCGACAACTGGGCACGCCGGCCACCCGCCTGGTGGGCCTGGTCGACGAACTGGAACGGCGCGGGTTCATCGAACGTCGCCGCAATGCCGAGGACCGGCGCCATTACCAGCTCTACCTGACCGACACCGGGCGGCAGGCCATGCGGTCCCTCGGCCGGCTCGCAGGCAGGCACGACAGTGCCTTGCTCGCAGCGCTGGACCAACCCGAACGGGACCAGTTGCATGCCCTGCTCACCCGCATTGTCGAGCAGCAGGGTCTGACCGCCGGGGTTCATCCCGGTTACCGGGATCGAGCTGGCACCTGATCGGTGAGCTGCTAGGCCGCCAGCTCGCATACGAAGATCGCGGTGCCGGGCAGCAGCCTGCCGCGCAGTGCTGACCACTGGCCCCATTCCTGGGTGAGGCCGGCCGGCCATTCCGGCTCGACCAGATCCACCAGGCTGAAGCCGGCCGCCGTCAGCTCGCGGATCCGGTCACCCAGTGTCCGGTGCTGCTCGACGTAGGTGGCGGCCCCGTCCGCGTCGAACTCGACATAGGGATCGCGGTCGAAGTAGGACATCGCCGCGGTCAGCCCGTCCGGGCCGGGGGAGTCCGGAAAGCACCACCGGATCGGATGGGTCACCGAGAACACCCAACGCCGGCCGGGACGCAGCACCCGGGCGACCTCACGCATCACCGCAGCCGAGTCGGAGAAGAACGGCAACGCGCAGAAGGCGGTGAAGGACAGCTCGAAGCTGTCGTCGAGGAACGGCATCGAGTGCGCGTCGGCCTGCACCAGCGGCACCCGGATGCCGCTGCTCTCCGCCGCTGAGACCGCGTGCCCGAGCATGCCCCGTGACACGTCGAAGGCCACCGGACGCGCGCCGCGGGCGGCCAGCCAGCGCGAGCACATCGCCGAGCCGGCACCCACCTCGAGCACCCGGGCGCCGGCAAGCTCGGCAACCGGGCCGAGCAACTGGGCGTCCTGCTCGCGCACACCCTCGGGACACCAGACGAAGTCGGAGGTGCCCAGAAAGGCACCGTGTTCGGCGTGGTAGCTGTCGGCGTCGGCGTCCCACCACCGCCGGTTGGCTCGCGCGGACTCGGCCGCGTCGACCGGCCGGCGCCCCACCCCGACGGTGCCCAGCTCGGTTTCGGTGCCCACGGGAGCGCAATCTAGCCCCACTGTGTTCGGCCCGGCGAGTGGCGGGCAGTGCCCACCGCTCGCCAGGCCCCGGATTTCGGAACCTCCGACGAACAGGAGTAGGCTTTCGCCTCGGAATAGGTCTGTGGCCTCGACATGGAGTAGGCCACTCGTCCACCCACCATCGCCGGCCGGGCCAGCGTGGCGGTGTGGCGAACCGGGCCGGCTCCAGCCGTACTAGAAACCGTCAGGACCTACCTACTACATGACGTCCACAATCGATCCGACCCGTACCACCCCGCAGGTTGCAATAAACGACATCGGCACGGCCGAAGACTTCCTCGCAGCCATCGACAAGACCATCAAGTACTTCAACGATGGCGACATCTTCGAGGGCACCATCGTCAAGGTTGACCGTGACGAGGTCCTGCTCGACATCGGTTACAAGACCGAAGGTGTCATCCCCTCCCGCGAACTGTCCATCAAGCACGACGTCGACCCGTCCGAGGTCGTTTCCGTGGGCGATGAGATCGAGGCCCTCGTCCTGCAGAAGGAGGACAAGGAGGGCCGGCTGATCCTGGCCAAGAAGCGCGCGCAGTACGAGCGGGCCGGGGGCACGAGCGAGGAGAAGAAGAACCGCGACGAGGTCGTCGAGGGCACCGTAAGCTAGGTCGGCAAGGGCGGCCGGATCATCGATATCGGCCTGCGCGGTTTCCTGCCGGCGTCGCTGGTCGAGATGCGTCGGGTGCGCGACCTGCAGCCC
>JBPCPA010000016.1:0-8792 GCA_050999655.1 Jatrophihabitans sp. | reverse complement strand
GTCCCAGGGCAGCTCCCAGCTCACCAGCATGGCAGCGTGCCGGCCGCGGGCGAGTTCGAGGTAGGCCAGGCCCGAGGTGTCGAAGAAGGTGGGGCTGATCCCGGTCAGGAACAGCGCGTTGAACTGGGCCCGATGCTCCTCGCTCCACCAGCGGGGCTGCGACATCGCCACCGGTAAGCCGGGCAACCCGGCGGCCGGCGCGGCCACCCGCAGGCGTTGGCCGTTGAGCCAGGCGCCGCCGCCGGCGGTCGCGGTGGCGGTCAGCCCCAGTAGCGGAGCGTACGTCCAGGAGGCGAGCAGTTGCCCTTTGCTGGCAAGGGCAACCAGCATCGCAAACCGCGGGCTGCCGGTCACGAACGCCTCGGTGCCGTCGATCGGGTCGACGATCCACACCGGTGACGGACCGGCCAGCGCGGCCAGGATCGCCGGGTCGCCGGCGACCGCCTCCTCGCCGACGACCACCGAACCCGGCAGCACCTCGGTCAGCAACTCGGCCAGTGCCTGCTCGGCCTGCCGGTCGGCCACCGTGACCAGCTCGCCGGGCGCCTTCTGGGCGATGTCGCCGGCGCTCAGGTGCCCGAACCGGGGCACCACGACCTGGTGCGCGATCCGGGCGATCTGCTCGGTGAGATAGGCCTGTTCCGCAGCGTTGAGCACCTGATCAGGTTACCTGCCGGACCGGCCGGCGCCGGCCCGCTCAGCGAGCCTGGCCGGCGCCCGCGAGCTGAGCAGCAGCACCAGCAGGCCCAGGCCGGCGCACAGCGCGGCCAGCGCGAACGAGGCGCGCTGGCCCAGCCCGCCGACGGTGATGCCGGCCACCGACGAGCCCAGGGCGCTGCCGGCCAGGAACAGCGTGGTCACCCAGGCGAACGCCTCGGTCACCGTCCCGGCCGGTGCGAAGTCAGCGATCAGGACGAAGCCACAGGCCAGGATCGGGGCCAGGAACAGGCCCGCCAGAAAGCTGAAACAGAACATCGGCAGCGGCGGTGCGGTGCTGACCAGGGGCAGGTAGCCCAGCGCCAGCCCGGCCAGCAACCAGCCGAACCGGCGCCGGCCGCTGCCCTGCCAGTCCCGGCCGCCGTAGAGCAGACCGCCCACCAGGCCACCGATCGAGGCGGTGCCGAGCAGGCCGCCGGCGTAGGAGGACGAGCCGTGTGACTCGGCATAGGCCACCACCACCACGTTGAGCACGCCGATCGACGCGCCGACCCAGAACATGCTGCCGAGTACGACCACCAGCGATCGCGACCGCAGCGCGCCGGCCCAGTCGGCAGTGCGGGCGGTCGGCCGCCACTGGCGTACCGGCGGGATGCTCACGAAGGCCAGGGTGCCGCTGACGACCGCCGCGCTCAGCACGTACAGGGCCACCGCCGGTGCCACCGTGGCGAACAGCGCGACGGCCAGGAATGGCCCGAGGATGAAAAGCAATTGTTGCAGTGAGGTATCCAGCACGTAGGCCACCTCGACCACCGACCGGTCGACCAGCAGGCTGGACCACAGGCTGCGCAGGGCAGGCTCCAGCGGTGGCGACAGCGCCCCGGCGGCGATCACGCACAGCTCGGGATAACGCAGGTCGCCGTCCCCGCCGCTGATCGCGAGCAGGCAGAAGCCGGCCGCCGAACCGAGCGCGGCAACCGGCAGGATCACCGCCTGACCGACCCGATCGATGGCCCGGCCGAGCGCCGGTCCGCCCAGCGCGGACGCCAGACCGAAGCTGGCGATCGCCAATCCGACCACCCCGAAGGATCGGCCGGCCGAGCGCAGGAACAGCACGATCGACAGGGTGGCCATCCCGTTCGGAATCCGGCCGAGCAGGTTGGAGGTGATCAGCGAGATCACGTACGGCTGGCCCAGGCACTGCCGGTACCTGTTCACCACGATCGTCCACTCGGCATGCTCATCGGCTAGCGCAGCTCGGTGAGCAGCAGCTCCGACAGCATCGAGGCGGTCGCGAGCACGCTGAGCTGGGTGTTGGCCCGTGGCGTGCTGGGCAGGATCGAGGCGTCCAGCACGGACAGGTTGTCGAAGCCGTGCACCCGACCCCGGCCGTCCACCACCGACTGCGCTCCGGTGCCGGCTGCGCAGGTGCCGACCGGATGCCAGTAGGTGCCCAGCGCCTGGCGATACCGGGCCAGGGCGGCCGGATCGCGCCCGGACAGGTCAGGCGGACTGCCCGCGGTGGCCAGCCTGCGCAGCTGCGGCGAGCCGGCCAGCTCGCCGGCCAGCACCAGGCCGTCGGCCAGCGCCTGCAGATCGGCCCCACCGGCATCGCTGAGGTAGTCGTGCTCGACCCGGGGCGGCACCTCCGGATCGGGTGAGGTGATGCTGACCTGGCCGCGAGAGCGTTGCTTCATCAGGAACGCGGTGATGCCCACCTCGTACTCGCCGGCCACCCGCTCGGCGAACAGCGGCCCGCCGGCGGTGGGCAGCAGGTGCAGGTCCCAGCTGCCGGACTCGCACACCGAGGATGCGGCCAGCAGGCAGGCCTGGCTGGCGTACAGCTGGCCACGCGCCTCGATGCCGGCCAGCGCCTCGGCGAGTTCGACGGTGGCGGTCAGCGGCAACGTCACGCCGGGGTGGTCAGACAGGTTGGCCCCCACTCCGGGCAGCTCCCGACGGACCGGCACGCCGGCCGCGGCCAGCCGGTCCGGATCACCGATTCCGCTGCGTTGCAAGAGAATCGGCGAGCCGATGGTGCCGGCGGTGAGCACCACCTGGCCGCCGTCGTAGCGGCTGGTCCCGTCCGGCGTGCGTACGGCGACGGCGCTGACCCGGGTGCCGGACCAGATCAGCTGATCGACGCTGGCCCGGTCCAGGATCTGCACCGACGGGCTGGCGCGACAACCACCCAGGTAGCCGAACGCGGCATTGCGGCGCCGATCGCCGGCCGCGTTGATGGGCGGCAGTCCCACCGCCACCGCACTGCCGGATCCGCCCAGCCAGCCCGGCGCGGCCAGGTCCTCGACGAACGGGTAACCCAGACCGCGCGCGGCAGCGACGCTGGCCTCGGTCCACAGCGAGATCTCGGCCGGTGCCACCGGCCGCACCCCGAGCGTGCGCACCGCCTCGGCCCGGTAGGGCTCCAGCGCTTTGGCCGACCAGCTGTCACCGGCCAGTTCTGCCCACCGGTCATAGTCGCCGTCCGCGCCCCAGGTATGCCAGCAACCGTTCACGCATGAGCTGCCACCGAGGATCTTGCCGCGCCAGCTGTGCGGCTGCGACTTCGGCTCCCACAGGTCCTGCCGGGGCAGTTGCCGGGCGTCCAGCACGCCGGCCGGCCAGTCCTGTTCGCGCGGGCCGTAGTCGGTGCCGGCCTCGATCAGCAACACCGACAGGCCGTCGACCTCGGCCGCGGCCGCGGCCAGCACGCAGCCGGCCACGCCACCGCCGACGATGATCAGGTCGTAATTGGTGCGGGTTGGAGACACGCGCCCTAATCCCTTCATAACGTGTCGAACTGGTGCCGAACCGGAAGACGATACTCCTGTTCGCGAACGGCTATCCGGCCGCGTGATCCGGGTCGGCCCGCCAGCCGGCCGGCAGGTGCGCGACGTCGCCGAGGCACACCAGCTCCGGACGGCCGGTGCCCAGCGAGAGCCGGGTGATCGAGCCGACCGGCAGCGGGATCTCGCGGTACCGCCGGGGTGCCACGCCGAGCAGGAAGCAGACCAGCAGCCGGATCGGCGCCTTGTGGCTGACCAGCGCCACGGTGTCACCGCCGGCCAGTGCCTCCCGGGTGGCAGCGATCGTCCGCGCGAGCACCGCCAGGCCGTTCTCGCCGCCGGGCGGCGCGTGCCCGGCAGGGTCGTTTTGCCATTCGCGGTGGCCGCCGTCGGCCGGCAGCTCGGCCGGCAGCCGCTGCTCCCAGGCGCCGAAGTCCAGCTCGCGCAGCCTGGGATCGGCGCAGGCCACCAGCTCGCGCCGGGCTGCCAGCGGCCGGCAGGTGTCCAGGCTGCGCAGCGACGGGCTGGCGAACAGCCGCCGCACGTCGGCCAGCGGCTCGGCGTCGGCCAGCCGGTCGGCCATCAGCCGGCCCGCTGCCGTCAGCGGCGGGTCGTGGCTGCCGCAGAAGGAACCCTCGACGGTGCAGCCGGTCTGGCCGTGCCGGACCAGCACCAGCTCGCCGGACCAGCCGGGGGCCGCCGGTCCGAACCGGGGCAGCCGCACTCAGGTTCTCGCGCCGTCGAGAGCGTGCCGGCAGCTGCAGTCGAAGTCGGCCGGCAGCGCGGCGACGATCCGGGCGACGGCAGCGTTGAACCGGTCGGTGTCGGCACCGAAGGCCTGCAGAACCCGGGCATGGCTGACCAGTTCCCGGTCCGGCTCGTCGGAACCGACCACCTCGATCATCGCCACGTCGTAGTCGGTGACATAGGACAGGTTCATGTAGCAGAGCTCCTGTTCCCGGGCCAGCACCACCTCGGGGTACTGGGTCATGTTCAGCACCTGCCAGCCCTGCGAGCGGAACCAGCGGCTCTCGGCGACGGTGTTGAACCGCGGGCCCTGGGTGACCACCACGGTGGCGCTGTCGTGGTAGCGGTCGGTGCCCTGCAGCGCGGTGTTGGCAAGCCCGCGCATCCGCTGGCAGTACGGGTAGGCCGAGCTGATGTGCGCGGACTGGCTGCCGGAGAAGTAGGTATCGATCCGGCCGCTGGTCCGGTCGATGAACTGGTCCACCAGCACCAGGTCGCCGCGACGGTAGTCGTACTGCAGGCTGCCCACCGTGTTCAGGCCGAGAATCTGGCGTGCTCCCAGTTCCTTGAACGCCCAGATGTTGGCCCGGTAGGGGATCTCGTGCGGCAGGTAGTCGTGATTGCGCCCGTGCCGCGGCATGAACGCGACCAGCCGATCCTGCAGCGAGCACAGGGTGATCGGTGCGCTGGTCGGACCCCACGGCGTCTCCGGGTTCACCTCGCGGATCGGCGAGAGGAACTCGTAGAAGCCGGTGCCTCCGATGATGGCTACGACTGGTTCGTCCATGTCTGACCTCGAATTCTTCAACTGGGACCGGTCCGGTCACTCGTGACGATGCGCAGGGCCGCGCAGAGCGCATGTTGCAGGTGGGTCTCGGTAATCAGGTCGCTGGCGAACTCGGCGTAGGCGCGCACCAGCTCCTCGGTGGTGGAACGGCGGACCGCGAGCCACTGGCCGTCGGGCAGTTCCAGCCGGACGCCGTCGATCCGGCTGGTCGAGCGCACCGGCAGCCGCAGGCCGGTCCGGGCCAGCAGGGTGGTGGCGAGCACGTCCAGCTCCAGCGGCCCGGCCGGCGCGCCGGCCGCGGTCTCCAGCCAACTGCGCCGGCCGTAGCGCTGCCGCAGCCCGCTGACCACCTCGTCCAGGCCGGCGTCGGACTCGACCAGCAACCTGGCCAGCAGGGCCAGCACCACCGACGGATCGCGATCCCGGCCGTAGCGGGCGAAGGCCAGGTCACCGACGCTGCCGCCGGCCGCGCAGATCTGACCGTCGCTGATCAGTTCTCCCATGTTCTTGAAGCCCACCGGCCGCATCAGGACCTCGCCGCCGTGCTCGGCCGCGACCGTGCCCGGCAGGCTGGTGGTGGTCGTGGTCACCGCGATGGCCCGCGGCCTGAGATCGGGCACGCTGCGGTACAGGTGCCCCAGCAGCAGCGCGTAGAGCTCGCCGGACTCGACCACCTGGCCGTCCGAGCCGACCAGAAAGACCCGGTCGCCGTCGCCGTCCAGGACGATGCCGAAGTCCGCACCCCGGCCGACCACCTGCGCGGCCAGCCGGGTCCGGGCGGCCGGCAGCGCCGGATCCGGTGTCAGAAAGCCGAAATCGGGGTCGGGGTCACACGCCACCGGGTGTACCCGCCAGCCCAGCAGCCGGGCCAGCCGCACCGCGCTGGTGCCGGCGATGCCGTTCAGGCCGTCCACCACCACCCGCCATGGGCGACCGCCGGCCACGCCGACCCGGCCGAGCACCCGGTTCAGGTGCTCGCCGATCAGGGCGTCCGGCGCGCTGGCGATGACCGGGCTGGCGGTGCCGCCGTCCAGGGCACTGACCAGTTCCAGGCTGTCGAAGGCCAGCTCGGCATGGCGGCTCTCGATCCGGGCCTCCAGGGCCGGTCCGAGGCTGCCGGTGGCACCGTACTTGAGCTTGAGCCCGTTCCAGCTGGCCGGGTTGTGGCTGGCGGTGACCAGCAGGGCCAGATCGAAGCGGCCCTCGGTCACCGCCGCCGAGGCGATCGGGGTGGGCAGCCAACCGGTCAGGACGGGCTGCGCGCCGAGCCGGCGGGTGACCACCGTGGCGATGGCCGCGGCGACCTCGGCCCCGCCGCGGCGGCCGTCGTAGCCGATCAGGACGCGCCGCACCGGGGCCTGCTCGGCGAGCACGTCCAGCGCGGCGGCTGCCAGCCGGGCGGCCGAGCGGCGGTCGAAACCGGCGCCGATCTGGCCCCGCCACCCGTCGGCGCTGGATTTCAGGGCAGCACTCATGGCCAACCGGCCAGATCCTGCATGGTGGCCAGCCGGCCGCGCGCCCCGATCGCAGTGACGGCCAGCGCGCCGCAGATGTTTCCCACGGCCAGCCGGCGGGCCAGTGGCAGGCCCGCGAGGGCGGCCAGCACGTAGCCGGCCGCGAAGGCGTCGCCGGCCCCGGTCGGATCGAGCATGCTCACCACCTCGCCGGCCGCCTGCACCAGCTCGCCCCGGCACCGCGCGCTGGCCCCGGCCGGGCCCAGCGTCTGGATGACCTCGGTCGGCTCCGGCGGCAGCGCCGGCTCGATGGCCTGCCACTCGTTGCGGTTGACCAGCACCGACCGGCAGCGGGCCAGGTGCCGATGCTCGGCGGCCTGGTGGGCGTAGATACCCCCCGGCGTCCAGAAGATGTTGCCGGTGGCCGGTGATCCTCCGGCGTCGGCGAAGACTTCGGCCAGGGCCGCCAGCGCGGGGTCGAAGACCACCAGCGCGTCATGGTCGGTGGCCAGCGCCTGGCGCACGTGCTCGGCCGAGAGCCGGTCGTTGGCACCGGGCAGCAGCAGCATGAAATGGTGCTCGCCCAGCACCGGAATCACCACCCGTCCGGTGGGCGCGTCAGCGATCCGGGCCACCCCCGAGACGTCCACCCGGTGCTCGCGCAGGTCGGCCACCAGCAGGTCTCCGGTCGGGTCCGCGCCGACCGCGGCCAGCAGTGCGACCTGGACACCGAGCGCGGCCAGGGCGCTCGCGCAGTTGCCGGCATGGCCGCCGGGTGCGGTGATCGACTGCCGGACCAGCACTGCGCCCTCGTCGCCCGGGTTGTGATCGGCGACCAAGATTTCGTCGTGGTTCAGCGTCCCGATGACCAGCACCCGGCTGGCCTGTGCCGCCTGGCGCAGCGACTGCAGCTCCGCGTCGGTCAGCCGGCGGCCGGCCCGCTGATCCGGTGCCGCGGCGGGCTCGGTCACGCCGGCGTTCCGGTGCCGGCGGCGATCGCGCTGATCTCGAGCAGGCAACCCCGCTCGACCAGTTCGCTGACCCCGACGAAGGCGCTGGCCGGGCCGGGCTCGCTGAGCCGGCGGTTGCGTACCGTCGACACCGGCCCGAAGTTCGAGCGCAGGTCCACCACGTAGATGCACAGGCTCACCAGGTCGGACAGGCCCAGGTCGGCCTCGGCCAGCACCGCCTCGATCCGGTCGAAGACGACGTCGGCCTGCGCACCGGCATCCTCGTGGTGCAGCACCGTTCCGGTGCTGTCGCTGGCGACCTGGCCGCTGACGAATACCAGCGATCCGGCTGCCCCGCCGGTCAGCCGGATGCCCGGGCTGTACCTGCCGACCGGCTTGGAATGCCCTTCGGGAATCAGTGCAATCCGGCTCGATGTCACGTGCTCACCTTCTCTTCGTACGGCCCGAACGGCGCGGTCAGGGCGGCCAGTTGCAGCTCGCGCACCTCCAGCTCCGGCGGCAGGTCGAACAGCCAGCCGATGACGTCGGCGACCGCGGTCGCCGACAGCGAGCCCGGCCGGCTGCCGGGGCCGGCCACCGCCATGCTGCCCTGGAAGGAGGTGTCCACCCGGCTCGGCACCAGCGCGCTCACCCGGACGCCCCGGTCGCGAACCTCGCGCCTGGTGACCTCCAACAGGGCCGCCAGCCCGGCCTTGGACGCGGAGTAGGCAGCCCGCCCCGGAAAGGCGAAGCGGGCCGAGTCCGACAGGATCCCAACGATCAGCCCGCCGCCCGCCTGCCGGAATCCGGGCAGCGCGTGGCGCAGGATCAGCATCGCCGAGCGCAGGTTGGTGGCCAGCGTCTCGTCCCAGATCGCGTCGGAGATCTCGGTGATGGGTTGCCAGATCCCGGAGCCGGCGTTCAACACCAGGCCGGCCAGTGGCCCGGTGGCCTCGATCTCGGCGTAGCCGGCCGCCACCTGCTCGGCGTCGATGACGTCCACCACCCGGACGCTGACCCGGGTCAGGCTGCGGGCGGCCTGCTCGCGGGTCTCGTCCAGTTCCTCGGCCGAGCGCGCCCAGAGCACCAGGTCATAGCCGGCCGCGGCCAGCCGCAGCGCGCACTCCCGGCCGATACCTCGGCTCGCCCCGGTCACCAACACCGTGCCACGCGGGCTGGCTGCCGGCGGGTCGCCGCTCACTCGCGCCGTCCATGCGCCGGCTCGACGATCTGCAGTGGCTGGCCGGGCAGCAACTCCATTCGGGCGCAGACCGCGGCGAGCAACTCCGGTCTGCGATCGGCCACCAGTTGCAGGGCCAGGTCGAGCGACTTGGCCGAGCTCAGCTGCTGGCCGCCGATGGTGGTGACCTGGCCGTCCCGGATCAGGCCGCTGCCGATGCTGCATTCGGTC
>JBPCPA010000151.1:0-9539 GCA_050999655.1 Jatrophihabitans sp. | reverse complement strand
GGTGGCGGTCTTGCCGTTGCGCCAGGCGACATTCTTGATGATGTACTTGAATTTCAGGATGTCGTCGGCGGCGTGGGCCAGGGTGTTGAACTTGTAGTTGATCTCGGCCTGGCCGGCGGTGCCGACCTCGTGGTGGGCGCGCTCGATCTCCAGGCCGGCCGCCATCAGCGCGGTGGACATCTCGTCGCGCAGGTCGGCGTAGTGGTCATAGGGCGACACCGGAAAGTAGCCGCCCTTGACCCGGGTCTTGTAGCCGAGGTTGCCGCCTTCCTCGATCCGGTTGCTGTTCCAGGAGCCCTCGATCGAGTCGACCGAGTAGCTGGCGCCGTTGATCTTCGACTCGTAACGGACGTCATCGAAGACGTAGAACTCCGCTTCCGGGCCGAAGAAGGCGGTGTCGGCGATGCCGGTGCTGGCCAGGTACTCCTCGGCCTTCGCGGCCACGCCGCGCGGGTCCCGACCGTAGGGCTCGCCGGTGCGCGGCTCGACGATGGAGAAGTTCAGGTTGAGGGTCTTGGCGGCGCGGAACTGGTCGACGTAGGCGGTCGCCGGATCCGGCAGCAGCTTCAGGTCGGACTTGTGGATGGCCGCGAAGCCCCGGATGGACGAGCCGTCGAAGAGCAGTCCCTCATCGAAGGCGTCGGCGGTGAAGCCGGCGGCCGGCACGTTGAAGTGCTGCTGCACGCCGGGCAGGTCGGTGAACCGGACGTCGACGAACTCGACGCCCTCGTTGGCGATGAAGCTCAAGATCTCGTCGGAACTACTGAACATCGGCGATCCTTCTATCTGCCTCGGTGGGTGGGGTTTGCTAGGCACAAGGTCTAGGCACATGAGGTGAGGCCAAGGTATGTATCGGCGATTGCTGTCGGGTATCTCGAATGTTTCGGCCACGTTACGGGCCCTGCTATCAGCCCGCCCGCCGGTGCCGGCCGGGCCCGGTGCCAGAGGTCTCAGTGCACGATGACCGCGGTGGCGGTCAGCCGGTCGTGCAGACCGCGCAGATCCGCGTCACCGACCAGGGCCGGTATCAGCAACGCCAGCAGCGCGGTACGCACCAGCGCCCGGCCGGGCCCGATCGGGACCTGAGCGTCGATCCTGATCACTCGCAGGCCGGTCAGGTACATGCCGAACGAGCGTCCGAGCAGCAACAGTCCGAGCAGGTAGTCCAGTGCCCACGGCAGCAGGCTCCACTGGCCGGGCAGGTGCGCGGCCGGCCCGCTCAGATCGGAGCGGTGCACGAACGGCGCGGCCACCAGGCTGGCGGCGGCCAGGTCGATGAGAAAGGCCAGCGCGCGCCGGCCGAAGGGTGCCAGCGAGCCCGGGCCGGCACTGGGCAGGCCGAGCCGTTGGCCGCGGTAGCTCTGCCGGGTGGACGACGGGGCCATCTCAGCCGCGGCGACGGGTCGCCCGCTGCACGCTGCGCATCTTCACCCCGGCCGGCATCGGACCCTGCGGAATCGGGGTGCGCTGCGCACCGAGCGCCGACAGCCGACGGTCCAGCGCGACCACCTGCTCTTTGGACAGGTTGCGTGGCAACTTCATCAGGTGCGTGTTCAGCTTGCCGAGCGGCACCTCGTCCTCGCCCTTGCCGACCACGATGTCATAGATCGGCGCGTCACCTGCCAGCCGTGCCACCCGCCGCTTCTCCTGGGCCAGCAGCGGTTCGACCCGGTGCGGGGCGCCCTCGCCGATCAGCACCACGCCGGGCCGGCCCAACAGGCGGTGCACCGCGTCCAGCTGGCTGGTGCCGGCGACCGCGTCGGTCTTGTGCCAGTCGCCGCGCAGTTGGCCGAGGACGTAGGCCGCGGCACCTGGCTGACCCTCGGCCTGCTGGTAGGCCGAGGACTGGGCGCGCCGGGAGAAGATGAACATCGCAGCGACGGCCCCGAACACCAGGGCGGGCAGGATCGGCAGCCACACGTTGCCGGTGCCGAAGAAGACCGCCAGGTAGATCACCGCCGTGACCACCACGAAGGCGATGATCAGGTAGGCCAGCAATCTCGGATCGTTCTTCCGGGTGACGGTGAACGCCTGCCGCATCTGGCTGAAGGTGTCCCGCCGGCTCTGGCGCTTGGCCAGCCGCCTATCCTTTTTTTCGG
This sequence comes from Jatrophihabitans sp., assembly GCA_050999655.1. GTDB lineage: Bacteria > Actinomycetota > Actinomycetes > Mycobacteriales > Jatrophihabitantaceae > Jatrophihabitans_A. The sequence continues at coordinate 7,440 of JBPCPA010000151.1, read as the reverse complement.
TTCTGGTCAGTTTTGTCTTCTTGGACGAGCCGCCTCGCGAGGTCCCCGATGATTGCGCCATGAGGACAGAATATGCGCCTTTTTTTGAAGATGTTTCACTGCCGTCAAGGAATACCCGCTACAGTTACCTCAGTGTTAGCTCATCGACCTGATGGGGATCAGTGCGACCAGTGACTAAACGACGGCCCGAACGCCTCGCGGTGGCTCTTCTGCTCACCGCTCTGGTGGCGTGCCTGTCCCTTCTGGCCCATCCGTCCGGTAAGGCCTCGGCGACCTCGTCGCCGCTGGACGTCAGCGCCTCGCTGCGCTACGGCTGCGCCACCGCGACCACCGACAGCTTCGTCGAGGTCAACCTCAGGCCCGGTCAGCACACCGTCGACCCGGACAATCCGCTGGTGGTGCAGGTTGGTCTTGCCGGCCCGTCCTCGGCCGACGCCGACAACGTGTTTCCCTCCGGTGGCCCGACGCTGGTCTCGCTCGACTCGGGTTCGACCCGGGTTCGACTGGCCGGTCCGGTCGCGGCCGACGATCACGTCTTCATCCGCCAGGTCGGGCAGGCCGACATCATCACGCTGCCGCTGCCGCCGTCCTGCCGGCACCTGAACATGACCGACTACGGCCTCAACGATCCGGACGTCACGGTCTCGCGACCCGGGTGCGCCGGCTCGCAGGCCAGCCTCAAGGTCACCCTGATGAACTCCAACCCGATCGACGAGGCGCTGCAGAAGATCGGCATCAACGAGCTGGACTACACGATCCTGCTGGTGCGCTCCGACGGCCTGCTGGCCGGTAGCGAGCCGGCCGGTCAGCTGGTGGCCTTCGAACAGCCCGGTGCCTCGGCGGTGCACGTCGAGCAGGCCGCGGCGCTGCCGGCCAGCTACCAGGTGCGGGTGATCGCCCCGGACGGTGGCGTGACGACCGTGGGCAACATGCGGCTCAGCTGCGAGGTGGTCGGTCACCCCGGCCCGTCCCAGTCGGTCACCGCGACTCCGGTGCGGCCCAGCTCGTCCACCCCGAGCACGTCCAGCCCGGCCGCAAGCTCGCACCCGCACACCAGCTCGCCGGCCCCGTCGCGGACCAGCCACCCGTCCAGCGCCAGCCACTCCGTCCGGCCGAGCGCCACGCCTAGCAGTGCAGCCGGCTCGTCCGGTCAGGGCAGTCCGTCCAGCCAGTCGGCGGTGCTCGGCGCGGCCGATGCCACCAGCCAGGCGGTGGTGAAGCCCGCGCCCAGCAAGCCCAGCGCCCGGCCGACCATCCGCATCACGCCCACGCCGAACCAGACGATCGCTGACCCGCCGGCCCGCCTGGTGTCGGTCTTCCAGATGCACGGGCTGTTCTCCGCCCAGGCATTGCTGATCGTGCTGGTGTTCGCAGCGTCCATGGCCGGCCTGGTCGGCACCACCGTGGTGAGCGCCCGCCGCCGCTAGCCCGGCGGCCGGCCACCGGCTCCCGTCCGGCGCCCCGCCGCTGATGTAAGGGGCTGGATCGACTACCTGATCAGGTTGTCGTGCTGCTCAGCGTCCGGGCGTCCAATGCCTGCTGGTAGAGCCGGCCGGCCCGGTAGGACGAGCGGACCAACGGCCCGCTCAGCACCCCGGCGAAGCCGATCTCCTCGGCCTCCTCGCGCAACTCCACGAACTCGGCCGGCTTGACCCAGCGGTCGATCCGATGATGCAGCTTGGACGGTCGCAGGTACTGGGTGATCGTGATGAGCTCGCAGCCGGCGTCGTGCAGATCCTGCAACGCCTGGGAGATCTCGGCCCGCAGCTCGCCCATGCCCAGGATCAGGTTGGACTTGGTCACCAGTCCGGCCGCCCGGGCCAGGCTGATCACCTGCAGCGAGCGCTCGTAGGTGAAGGCCGGCCGGATCCGCTTGAACACCCGGGGCACCGTCTCGACGTTGTGCGCCAGAACCTGCGGTCGGGAGCCGAACACCTCGGCCAGCTGCTCAGGTACCGCGTTGAAGTCCGGGATCAGCAACTCGACGCCGACCTGCTGCTGCAGTGCATGGATCTGCCGGACGGTCTCGGCGTAGAGCCAGGCGCCGCCGTCGGGCAGGTCATCGCGCGCCACCCCGGTGACGGTGGCATAGCGCAGACCCATCTTCTGCACGCTCTCGGCGACCCGGCGCGGCTCGTCCCGGTCGAGTTCGGCCGGTTTGCCGGTGGCGATCTGGCAGAAGTCGCACCGCCTGGTGCACTGCTCGCCGCCGATCAGGAAGGTCGCCTCGCGGTCTTCCCAGCACTCGTAGATGTTCGGGCAGCCGGCCTCCTGGCACACGGTGTGCAGGCCCTCGGCCTTCACCAGCTTGCGTAACTCGGTGTATTGCGGGCCCATCACCGCCCGGGTCTTGATCCACTCGGGCTTGCGTTCGATGGGGGTCTCGGCGTTGCGCGCTTCGATCCGCAGCAGCTTGCGGCCGCCGGCCGGTTGGGTGCTCTCGGTCATGCGCGGGCCCGCTCCCTGTTGCCGTTGACGGCTGGCCGGATCGCGGTCAGTTCGCCCAATCGCGCCTCGACGGCGGGCAGCGCCTCGGCGACGGTGACGTCCCGGCCGAGTTCCCGGCTCAGCGAGGTGACTCCGGCATCGGGCAGGCCACAGGGCACGATCCGGTCGAACCAACTCAGATCCGGATTGCAGTTCAGCGCGAACCCGTGCAGGGTCACGCCCTGCGCCACCCGGATCCCGATGGCGGCGACTTTGCGATCCTGGCGGTCCTGATCGCGGTCATTGGCGGCCAGCCAGACGCCGCTACGTCCGGGGATCTGGCTGGTGGCCAGGCCGAGGTCGGCACACACAGCGATCAGGATCAGCTCCAGCCGGCGGACGTAGGCGACCACGTCGACCGGATCGGCCAACTCGACGATCGGGTAGCCGACCAGCTGGCCCGGCCCGTGCCAGGTGATCTTGCCGCCCCGGTCGACGTCGATGACCGGGGTCGAATCGACTGGACGCTCCCACACCTCGGTGCGCCGGCCGGCGGTGAAGACCGGGGGGTGTTCCAGCAGCAGCGCGGTGTCGGAGATCTCGCCGCTCACCCGCTGGCCGTGCAACTGGCGCTGCCACTGCCAGGCCTGCTCATAGTCGACCAGGCCGGCTCGAATCGTCTTCAATTCGCTCACCCGTCCACAGTATCCGCCCGCGCCGGCCGAGGGCGCCGGACGAATATGAGATGTCCGACCCTGCTGGCTGTGCTGGCTGTGCTGGCTGTCCTGGCTGTGCTGGGTGTGCTGGTTGTGGTTGTGCAGGTGGCCGGGTCACGAGCATCGATCAGATCGCGGCTGGAAAGCTGACTTCCGGCCGGCGACTGGCTGTGGATAACTTCGGCCACCGTCGGCCGCATCGCCTATTTTGGCCGAATGACATTCTCGGTTCCCGGCTACCGGATCGAGCAGCTGCTGGGTCGCGGCAGCCAGGGTGAGGTGTGGTCGGGGCAGCGGGCCGGCACCGGCGAGCGGGTCGCGCTCAAGCGGATCGCGGTGAACTCGCCGGCTGCCGCCGCGGCGGCCAGGTCCGAGGCCGCCCTGCTCGCCGCCCTGGATCATCCGAGCCTGATCCAGCTACGAGACTTCGTCGCCATCCAGTCAGCCCTCGTGCTGGTGCTGGAACTGGCAGAGGCGGGCTCGCTGGCGCAACTGTTGCTCCGGCGCGGTCGGCTCAGTCCGGCCGAGGTGGTGGCCAGCATCAGCCCGGTGGCCGCAGCGCTGGCGCACGCCCATGAGGCCGGCGTGCTGCACGCCGACGTGAGCGCGGCAAACATCCTGTTCACCGCGGCCGGCCAGCCCAAACTCGCCGATCTCGGCGTGGCGCGGCTGCTGGCCGGCTCCGGTTCGGGCATCGGGACGCCGTCCTATCTCGACCCGGTGGTCGCCGGCGGCGGCATGGCCGGCGCCGCCAGCGACGTGTTCTCCCTCGGTGCGGTGGCGCTGCACGCGCTCACCGGCAGCGGGCCGTGGCAGCGTCCGGGTCCGGCCGCGGCCGAGCAGGTGCTGGCGGTGGCGGCGACCGGGCAGGTGGTCGGGTTAGCCGAACGGCTCGATGCGGTCGAACCCGGGTTGGCCGCGGTGCTGGGCCGGGTGCTGGATCGGCAACCGGACCGGCGCGGGACCGCCGCGGAGTTCGCGCTGGACCTGCGGGCCGCGCTGGCACCCGCTCCGGTGGTGCTCGCGGGCGGCCGGATCCTGAGCAGGGTCGGACGGCATTCGGTGGAGTTGCGGGACCGGACGGCCGCCGCGCACCGGGATCGGCCGGCCGACGATGATGTCGCACAGCCGGCGTTCTGCCGGCCGACCGGTCCACAGGACCGCGCACTCGACGGGCCGGCCGCACTCGACGGGCCGGCCGGCCTGCTTGCCGAGGGCCGGGTGCCTGCCGACCTGACCCATGTGTGCCGGCCCCGGGTACGCCCGGTCGACCTGATCGATCCGCCGCGCGGAGCGCCATGGTGGTCGCCGACGGGCTGGCGGCCCAGGCTTGCCGCCCTCAGCCGCGTCGCTCGGACCGGCCGGCTGCTGGCCGGCTCGGCAGTCCTGGTAGCAGCACTGGCGTTGCTGACCGGCCTGCTCGCGACCGGATCTGGCCGCCGGCCGGCCGCTGCCGCCCCAGCATCACCGGTAACCTCCGCTCGGCCTTCGGCCGCCGGGACTGGTGCCCACCTCGACCCGGCCTCGATCCTCGACGGCCTGGACCGGCTGCGGGCCCAGGCCTACGGCCAGCGCCAGCCGCGGTTGCTGGAACGGGTGTACGGCTCGCCCGGCCTGCTGGCCCAGGACACCGCACAGCTCGCAGCCTGGGTGCCGCCCGGTTGCCAGCTCACCGGGCTGCGCACCAGCTATCGGAGCCTGCAGTCGGTCGTGACCGGTGCCGGCCAGCTTCAGCTGCGGGTCAGTGCCAGCCTCGCCGCCGGATCGTTGAGCTGCGCCGGCACGCTACGCACCCGTACACCGGCAGTAGGCCCGGTTCAGCTGGTGCTGGGCCTCAGCGACGACGGTGCCGGTTTCCGGATCGCAACCGAGCGTCGGGTGACCGGGACCGGGACCGGCTAGTTCTTGACCGCCCAGTCCAGCGCCGAGCGGACGTCGGGATGGCGGAACTGGTAGCCGCTGTCGATCAGCTTCTCCGGAATGACCCGCTGGCTGGCCAGTGCACCCTCGTCGGCGAATTCCCCCAGTACCAGTCGAATCCCGAAGGCCGGCGTCGGGAACACCGCTGGCCGATGTAGCACCTTGCCCAACTCGAGGCTGAACTCGTCATTGCGTACCGGGTCGGGACCGGCGAGGTTGACCGGCCCGGCCGGCCCGTCGGATTCGAGCAGGTACCGGATCGCGCCGACCTCGTCGGCCAGCGAGATCCAGGACTGGTACTGCTGGCCGGATCCGAGCTTGCCGCCCAGCCCGAGTTTGAACAACGGGATCAACCGCTTCAGCAGGCCGCCGCTGGCGCTGAGCACCAAACCGGTGCGCAGGGTGAGCACCCGGATTCCGGCGTCGGCGGCCGGCGCGGTCGCAGCCTCCCAGCGCACCACCAGGTCGGCGAGAAATCCGGTGCCGGCGGCTGCCGATTCCGGCAGCGGCTGGTCGCCGCGCTCGCCGTAGTAACCGATCGCCGACGCGCTGATGAAGGTGGCCGGCCGCTGCTCGGCGGCCAACCCGGCGAGAGCGGCGGCCAGCGTCCCGGTCGGGCCCAGCCGGCTCTCCAGCAAGGTGCGCTTGTAGGCCGACGTCCAACGCTTGTCGCTGATGCCAGCCCCGGACAGGCAGATCACCGCGCCGAAACCGGACAGCACGGCCGGGTCGAGTTCGCCGCGTTCGGGATGCCATTCGATCTCGGTGGCCGAGGTCGGGCTGCGCCGCACCAGGGTGTGCATCAGGTGCCGGTGCGCGATCAACTCCTTGGCCAGCGCCTGGCCGAGAAATCCGGACCCGCCGGCGATCAACACCTTCACAACTGCTCCACGATCCGGTCGGCGCCCCGGCCGCCACCGGCCGGGGTCGGGGTCGGCGTCAGTTCAGGCCCAGCGCGCGTTCGAATGCACCTGCTTCCAGCCGCAGCTTCATGGTGCCCAGGAAGCGGGCGGCGTCCGCCCCGTCGACGATCCGGTGGTCGTAGGACAGCGCCAGGTAGACCATCGAGCGCACCGCGATCGTCTCGCCCAGGTTCTCATCAGAGATCACCACCGGCCGCTTCACCACCGACCCGGTCCCGAGGATCGCGACCTGTGGCTGGTTGATGATCGGGGTGTCGAACAGCGCGCCCCGGCTGCCGGTGTTGGTCAGGGTGAACGTGCCGCCGCCCAACTCGTCCGGCGAGACCTTGTTGGTCCTGGTGCGCTCGGCCAGATCGGCGATCTTGCGGGCGATGCCACCGAGGTTCAGATCGCCGGCATTGTGGATCACGGGTACCAGCAGGCCGCGCTCGGTGTCCACGGCGATGCCCAGGTGCTCGGCCTCATGGTAGGTCACGGTGCCGGCCTCGGTGTCGACCGAGCAGTTGACGTTCGGGTGTTCCTTGAGAGCCTCGACCGCAGCGATGGCGAAGAACGGCAGGAACGAGAGCTTCACGCCCTCACGCCGCTCGAAGTCGGCCTTGGCGGCGCTGCGGAGCCGGGCGATCCGGGTGACGTCCACTTCGACCACGGTGGTCAGCTGGGCCGAGGTCTGCAGCGACTCGACCATCCGGGCCGCGATCACCTGCCGCAGCCGGGACAGCTTCACGGTCTGACCACGCAACGCCGGGTCGGCCGCCGGCTGGGCCGACGGTGCCTGACCGGCCGGAGCCTGAGCCATCGGTGCGGTGCCGGCCGGTGCGGTGCTGGCTGCCACCGGTGCTGGCGCGGCTGCGGCTGCTGCCGCCTCGGCCTGTCGCTGAGCGGCTTCGCTGGCTGCTGACAGCACGTCGGACTTTCGGATCCGACCGCCCACACCGGTACCGGTCAGCGAGTTGAGATCCACACTGTGCTCGCTGGCCAGCTTGCGGACCAGCGGCGTCACGTAGGTGCCGGCCACCTCGTCGTCGTCGGACGGGGCGGCTGGGGGCTGGGCAGCCGGTGCTGCGGCTGGCGGGGTTGCGGGGGCCGCAGGCGGGGCGACCGGCGCAGCCGCGACCGGTGCCGCTGGCGCCTGGGGGGCGGCTGCCTGGGCCGCTGGCGGCTGGGCCGCTGGCGCCTGGGCTGCTGGCGCCTGGGTGGCGGCTGCCGGCTCTGGTTCGGCTGCCGGCTCGTCCTCGGTCTCCTGCTCAGCTTCGGCAGCGGCGGCTGGCTCGTCGGCGGTCTCGGCAGGGGTCGCCTCGGCGCTGGCCGGCGAGCCGGCGTCGGAGGTGTCCACGGTCTCGCCGGCCTCGCTGATGACCGCCAGTTCCACACCGATCTCGACGGTCTCGTCCTCGGCTACCTTGATCGAGCTCAGAATGCCGGACGCCGGTGAGGGTACCTCGGTGTCTACC